>NZ_CAJPGZ010000009.1:0-355373 GCF_905339865.1 Burkholderia sp. BCC1993
GGGTGCGGGTGCGGGTGCGGGTGCGGGTGCGGGTGCGGGTGCGGGTGCGGGTGCGGGTGCGGGCATCATCGTCGGTCGGGCCCGTGCCTCGCGGCCATCGACGTATCGCTGCCTGTTGCATCGTGTCGGCCCATGACGCGATGGCAAGCCCAAAACGGGCATGTGCCGACGTCGCAGACATGCCCCCGTAAAAGCTCACCTTTCGCCGATTTCAGCCCGCATCGTTGCTCGCCGCGGCATTCAACCCGGCGAGCGCCTCCGCCAGAAAATCGACGCACACGCGCACCTTCGCCGAAGCCGCGACGCGTTCCGGATAGACCGCCCAGATGTTCGCCGGCTGAATCACGTCCGGCAGCACGCGACGCAGCGCGCCGCGTTCGATCAGCGGCCCCGCTTCCCAGATCGAGCGCAGCACGATCCCGCGCCCGGCCAGCGCCCATTGCACGGCCACCTCGCCGTGGTTCGTCGACAGCGCGCCGCCGACCTTCACCGTTGCCGTTTCTCCGCGCAGGTTCAGCCGCCACACGCCGAACGGATGGTCGCGCTCCTTGATCGCGAGGCAATCGTGCGACGCGAGATCCGCGAGCGTGCGCGGCGTGCCGCGTCGGGCGAGATAGTCGGGCGACGCACACAGCACGCGGTAGTTCGCGGCAAGGCGGCGCGCGATCAGGTGATCGGCGATCTCGTCGCCGATGCGCACGTCGAGGTCGTAGCCTTCGCCCGCGACGTCGACGAGCCGGTCGAACAGATCGAGCCGTACGTTCAGCTGCGGATAGCGCGCGGAGAAGTCGAGCAACGCCGGCGCGACGACATGGCGACCGAAGCCGAAGCTGCTCGAAATGCGCAGCGTGCCGCGCGGCACCGTGCGCGTGGTCGAGACGTCCTCGACGAGATGATCGACGTCGTCGAGAATCTTCTCGGCACGCGCGAACACGCGTTCGCCGGCCTCCGTGACCGTCACGCGGCGCGTCGAGCGATGCAGCAGCCGCGTGCCGAGCTGCGCCTCGAGCAGCGCGATGCGCTTGCTGACGTACGCGGGCGACACCGCGAGCTGCTCGGCGGCCGCGCTGAAGCTCGTCAGGCGGACGACCAGGCTGAAGACGCGCAGGTCGTCGAGATTCGGCGATTTGTTCACGATTCGTGGAAAGTTGATTAACCTTTCGCACGATTCTAATCTGAATGGAAATAAATAAAATGGCGTCACGTTCCGCTGCGCACGCTGCCGGCGGCCCGAACAGCCAAGGAGGCTTGCATGAGCGACAAGACGTACAGGATTGCCGTCATCCCCGGTGACGGCATCGGCCGTGAAGTGATGCCCGAGGGCCTGCGCGCGCTCGACGCCGTGACGGCACGCTTCGGCATCCGTTTCCAGTTCGAACAGATCGACTGGGCGAGCTGCGACTACTACGCACAGCACGGCAAGATGATGCCGGACGACTGGAAGGCACAGCTGTCGGACATGGACGCGATCCTGTTCGGTGCGGTCGGCTGGCCCGCGACGGTGCCCGACCACATTTCGCTGTGGGGTTCGCTGCTGAAATTCCGCCGCGAGTTCGACCAGTACATCAACCTGCGGCCCGCGCGCCTGTTCGACGGCGTGCCGTCGCCGCTCGCCGGCCGCAACGCGGGCGACATCGACTTCATGATCGTGCGCGAGAACACCGAAGGCGAATATTCGTCGGTCGGCGGCACGATGTTCGAAGGCACCGAGCGCGAAGTGGTCATGCAGCAGTCGATCTTCACGCGTCACGGCACCGAGCGCGTGCTGAAGTTCGCGTTCGAGCTCGCGCAGCGCCGCGCGAAGCGCCTGACCGTCGCGACGAAGAGCAACGGCATCGCGATCAGCATGCCGTGGTGGGACGCACGCGCGGCCGAGATGGGCGAGCGCTATCCCGAGATCGCCGTCGACAAGCAGCACATCGACATCCTGTGCGCGCGCTTCGTGCTGCAGCCCGACCGCTTCGACGTCGTTGTCGCGTCGAACCTGTTCGGCGACATCCTGTCCGACCTCGGGCCGGCCTGCACGGGCACGATCGGCATCGCGCCGTCGGCGAACCTGAACCCGGATCGCACGTTTCCGTCGCTGTTCGAACCGGTGCACGGCTCCGCGCCGGACATCGCGGGCCAGTACGTCGCGAACCCGATCGCGATGATCTGGTCGGCGGCGATGATGCTCGACTTCCTCGGCAACGGCGCGGGCCGCGAACGCGAAGCGCACGATGCGATCGTCGCGGCGATCGAGGACGTGCTGCGCACCGGGCCGCGCACGCGCGATCTCGGCGGCCAGGCAGGGACGCAGGAAGTGGGTGAAGCGATCGCGGTGCGGATCGCCGGCTGACGGAACGAGGCGAAGGGTGCGCACTGGCCAGGTGGTCGATGGATGCGTGTTCAGGGGTGAGCAACACGACCGGCTGCCGCGCACCTTGGTTGATTCCGATGCGCGGGCCTGGATGCGCGCGTGTCGGTATCGATGTCGATGTCGAACGGTGAGCAACGCGATGCGGTGACACGCACGGTCACGTGTCGATCCATCGCCGTAACCGGCATCACGTCGAAGTCGAGCGGTGAGTTGCATCGCGCATCGCTACACACCGATCGAATCTCGCCAGTGTCGATGTCGCATTCGATTCGCGCGCGGGCAACACAACGAAAGCGCGAGCACTGCAATGCGTACGGCGCTTCCGTCAGCGCAATCGCGCCGTTTCCTGCGAAGAATGATCGGTGAGACGCGGGACGTGAAGCATCACACCGTCCCGCACGGAATCGCCCCTTCTCCCGAAAACACTCACCTCAATACACGGCTCCCGAATTTCCTCACCGTTGAGCACCGGCGGCACGCTCGATGCATGATCGAACGCGTCAACGCGTCGTCATCATGCTGCGTCACAGCCCGAGATCGGACAGGCCGGGATGATCGTCCGGACGGCGGCCGAGCGGCCAGCGGTACAGGCGATCCGCTTCGCGAATCGGCAGATCGTTGATGCTCGCGTGGCGATGCGCCATCAAGCCGTTTTCGTCGAACTCCCAGTTTTCATTCCCGTATGAGCGGAACCAGTTGCCGGCGTCGTCATGCCATTCGTAGGCGAATCGCACCGCGATGCGATTGCCGCCGAACGCCCACAGCTCCTTGATCAGCCGGTAGTCGAGCTCGCGCGTCCATTTCCGCTGCAGCAGGCCGACGATCTCGTCGCGGCCCGTCACGAACTCCGCGCGATTGCGCCACCGGCTCTGCGGCGTATAGGCGAGCGACACGCGCTGCGGGTCGCGCGTGTTCCACGCATCCTCCGCGGCGCGCACTTTCTGGCGCGCCGTGTCGAGCGTGAAGGGCGGAACGGGCGGACGAACTTCCGGGGAAGCGGACATGGGATGCTCCTGTTCAAGGTTGGGGCTGCGCACGAACGCAGCCGGTTGGGACGCGTTACTGCGACGCTCGTGACACCGTATCGAGCAAGCATTCGGCGGCGGCGCGCGCATCGCGCGCCGCGACGGCATCGCCGCTGACGAGCGCCACGCCGATCGCGCCGTCGATCAGCAGCAGCCATTGACGTGCGAGGCGGGCCAGCCCGCGGCGCTCGATCCCGGCTTCGTCGGCATACGCGTCGAACCGCTCGCGCACGAACGCGAGCAAGCGCGCCTTGTGCATGCGCGCGACGACGCGCACCGGATCGTCGGCGTCGGCAATTTCACCGGACGCGTTCAGGAACGCGCAGCCGTGAAAATCGGGTTGCACAAACCAGTCGCGCAGCACATCGAACATGCCGAGCAACTGCGCACGCGGCGACTTGCCGCGCGCCAGCGTCGCGTCGACGAACCAGAGCATCCAGCGTTCGTCACGGCGCTCGAGGGCGGCCACGACCAGCGCCTCCTTCGATTCGAAATGCGAATAAAAGCTCTTTCGCGCGGCACCGGATCGCTTCACGATCGCATCGACACCCGTGGCATGGATGCCGCCCGAGTAGATCAGCGCTTCGGCCGCGTCGAGCAGCCGGTCGCGAACGGCCGGTTCGCCGGAGAGATCATTAAGTGTGTTCATGGGTTTACGGTAGAACGATCGTTCTCCCTCGTCAACACCCGCGTGAAAAGGCCCCGTCGTCGGAAGGGCCGAACGCCGCATGGCTCCGCTGGCAGGCGGCGCATTGCAGCCGGTGTTTACGACATTTTTTCTTGAAGCTGGCGCGGGGTGCTCACTACACTTCGGTCACCCTGTCTGGCCGAAAGGACATCATGCAGCGACCGGAATCCGCACGCTCCGCGCGTGCCTATGCGGCTTATGCGAAGCGGCTCGACGGCCGCGTCGTGGTACGGCGTTTCGATCCGCGCAGCGATTCGTATGAATCGCTGACCGCGTTGCTGCACCGTGCGTACGCGTCACTCGGCGCCGCGGGCTTCAACTGTCCGGGGGTCGACCAGCCGGCGTCGGCGACGCGCGAACGCATGCTCACCAGCGAGTGTTTCGTCGCGCTCGGCAACGCGCATCTGGTCGCGACGATCACGATGCAACCGCACGATCCCGATTCGCGTTGCGATCCGTATCGCAGCCGCCGCGTCGCGACGCTCGGCCAGCTGGCCGTCGATCCGGTCTGGCAGGACCGCGGCATCGGCCGTGCGCTGCTCGCGTTCGCGCAACGGCGGGCTGCCGCGCGTGGCGCGACGCACATCGCGCTCGATGCGCCGCATGCGGCTGTCCGGCTCGTCGACTTCTATCGTCGCGAAGGGTTTCGGTTGATCGACGTGATGCGGTTTGCAGGAAACAGCTACGACAGCGCAATCCTGTGCAAGGCGGTTGGGGTAGCAGGCGAGCCGATGCCTGCATCCGACACGACATCGATCGACGTCGCGCAGCGTGCCGGAGCGGCGTCGTGAGACACGAAAGCGACGACGATCGCGCGCGGCTCGCACTACGTCACGCCCGCACGCGGGCAGCACTGCGCATACGCGGGCTGGCGAAGCTGACGGTCATCACGATCGCGGTCACGCAGTTGCTGACGCTCGCGTTCGACAGCCTGCTCGTGTTACTGGGCGACACACCGGAAGCCGCGACATTGCTGCTGTTCCGCTTCGTCACGTGCGCGCTGGTCAGCTTCTGGCTTCAGGCGGACGCATCGCGCGCGTATCGGCATGCAGCGCAACACGGACTCGTGACGGTGTCCGGTGCGCATGGCGATCTGATCGAAATCGCACCGCAATGCCCGAAACGCTGGCTCGTCGTGTTGAGTCTGCAACTCGAGCCGCGACGGTCGAACGGTGAGCGGATCGAATAGCAGGCAGCGCACCGATCGATGCCGACTGGCAGGCTGACGGGTGAGTTTGCACGTCGGTGATCGGCTCACGCCTCGAGGCCGAGCTGTGACTGGGTTGCGTGGTGACGTGCTGGCGCGGACGCAGGGCAAAACCGTGCCAAGCGGTGATGCGGCAAGGGCCCGCTATTCAGGCACGACAAGCGAAAACGGAAGGGCAAAAAGAAAGGCACGCGCCGAGCGACGCGACAGCGTGGACAGCGGAGCGGCGCTGATGGGTGAGGTGCATGCGCGATTGCATGTCACCGATGAGTGCTGCGGAATCGAAGCACGATCGCCCTCGTATCGCTAACGAGAAACGACGTCCAGCCCGTTGAATTCCACGCCTGCGGGACACGCGACAGCATGATCGAGCCGCTGTTCGGTACGCAAACACAGCTCCCGAATATTCTCACCTTACGCGTTTGTCGAAGCGGCCCAGCCCCGACAAACGCTCATGCCCGCACGAGCGGAGCAGCCGGCAAATGTACCGAACCGCCCCGCCGGCACTCAGACCGTCCAGTCGAGAATCACCTTGCCGCTTTCACCCGACAGCATCGCGGCGAAGCCTTTCTCGTAATCGTCCGCCGCAAAGCGATGCGTGATGATCGGCGACAGATCGAGACCGCTTTGCAGCATCGCGACCATCTTGTACCAGGTCTCGAACATCTCGCGGCCGTAGATGCCCTTGATCTCGAGCCCCTTGAAGATCACCTGGTTCCAGTCGATCGCCGTCTGCGCGGGTGGAATGCCGAGCAGCGCGACCTTGCCGCCGTGATTCATCGCCTCGAGCAGGCTCGTGAACGCGCTCGGCACGCCCGACATCTCGAGACCGACGTCGAAGCCTTCCGTCATGCGCAGGTCGGCCATCACGTCGCGCAGCGACTCGCGCGCGACGTTGACCGCGCGCGTCGCGCCCATCTTGCGCGCGAGCTCGAGCCGGTAGTCGTTGATGTCGGTGATCACGACGTTGCGCGCGCCGACGTGCTTCGCGATCGCGACGGCCATGATGCCGATCGGGCCCGCGCCGGTGATCAGCACGTCCTCGCCGACGAGATTGAACGACAGCGCCGTATGCGTCGCGTTGCCGAACGGATCGAAGATCGACGCGAGATCGTCGGAGATCTCGGGCGGAATCTTGAACGCGTTGAACGCGGGAATCGCCAGGTACTCGGCGAAAGCGCCTTCACGATTCACGCCGACGCCGACGGTGTTGCGGCACAGATGCCGGCGCCCCGCGCGACAGTTGCGGCAGAAGCCGCACGTGATGTGGCCTTCGCCTGACACGCGATCGCCGATCGCGAAGCCGCGCACTTCCTGCCCCATCTCGACGATCTCGCCGACGTATTCGTGACCGACGTGCATCGGCACGGGAATCGTCTTCTGCGCCCAGTCGTCCCACTTCCAGATATGGATGTCGGTGCCGCAGATCGCCGTGCGGCGAATCTTGATCAGCACGTCGTTGTGTCCGACTTCGGGGCGCTTCACGCGCGTGAGCGTGAGGCCCGGGCCGCGTTCGAGCTTTGCCAGTGCTTTCATGGTCGCGCCTCCGTCAGACGATGCCGAGCGACTTGCCGACGCGCACGAACGCGGCGACCGTCTGATCGATCTGTTCGGGTGTATGCGCGGCGCTCATCTGCGTACGGATGCGCGCGCGACCGCGCGGCACGACCGGGAACGAGAAGCCGATCACGTAGACGCCTTCGGCCAGCAGCTTGTCGGCCATGTTGGTCGCGAGCTGCGCGTCGCCGAGCATCACCGGGATGATCGGATGCGCGCCCGGCACGAGCGTGAAACCCGCGGCCGTCATCTGCTCGCGGAAACGCGCGCCGTTCTCGCGCACGCGTTCGCGCAGCTTCGCGCCTTCGTCGCTGCCGAGCAGTTCCAGCACCTTCAGCGACGCCGCGGCAATGCTCGGCGTCAGCGTGTTCGAGAACAGGTACGGGCGCGAACGCTGGCGCAGCAATTCGACGATCTCGCGGCGGGCCGCGACGTAGCCGCCCGATGCACCGCCCAGCGCCTTGCCGAGCGTGCCGGTGATGATGTCGACGCGACCGTCGACGCCGCAGTGCTCGGGCGTGCCGCGACCATGCGCGCCGATGAAGCCGACCGCGTGCGAATCGTCGACCATCACGAGCGCGCCGTAACGATCGGCGAGGTCACAGATGCCTTTCAGGTCGGCGATGATGCCGTCCATCGAGAACACGCCGTCGGTCGCGATCAGCTTGTGGCGCGCGCCCGCTGCGTCGGCTTCCTGCAGCTTCGCCTCGAGGTCGGACAGGTCGTTGTTCTTGTAGCGGAAACGCTTCGCCTTGCAGAGGCGGATGCCGTCGATGATGCTCGCGTGGTTCAGCTCGTCGCTGATCACCGCGTCGTTCTCGTCGAGCAGCGTCTCGAACAGGCCGCCGTTCGCGTCGAAGCAGCTCGAATAGAGGATGCTGTCCTCGGTGCCGAGAAACGATGCCAGCGCGCTTTCGAGCTGCTTGTGCACGGTTTGCGTGCCGCAGATGAAGCGCACCGACGCCATGCCGAAGCCGTCCTGGTCGAGACCGGCCTGCGCCGCGGCGATCAGGCGCGGATCGTTCGCCAGACCGAGATAGTTGTTCGCGCAGAAATTCAGCACGCCGGCACCGCCGGCGAGCCGCACGGCCGCCGCCTGGGGACTCGCGATCTCGCGCTCGGTCTTGTAAAAACCGTCCGCGCGGATCTGGTCGAGCGTCCCGCGCACCTGGGCGAGAAAGGCATCACGCATCGCAAAGCTCCTGACAGGGATTCGCATCCCGTCGCGCGCCACTCGTGGCGGCAGCGCAACGGCCTGCTACTGTTATAGTCGGTCGTTCGGTTGACCGCATTTATCCGATATTCCGAACTAGAATTCGAAATACCGAACAACTCTAAGCGAACGGAAACCAAATGGCAAGTTCCTCCGCGTCGCGGCGCACGCCTGCCGGCGCCGCACCGCAAGCGCCGGGCGTGACGCCGCCGCGCGTCGGCGAGCAAATCCAGCGCCTGCGCACCGAGCGCAAGCTGACGCTCGACGACCTGTCGCGCGCGGCCGGCGTATCGAAGTCGATGCTCTCCGAGATCGAGCGCGACAAGGCCAATCCGACGATCGCGGTCGCATGGCGGCTCACGAATGCGCTCGGCATCACGCTCGACGAGCTGTTCTCTCAGCCGAAAGCGCCGGAGACAATCCGCGTGGACGGCCCGCACGACATCCCGACGCTCGCCGGCCACGACGGCCGCTATCAATTGCGCGTATGGGGCCCGATCGACCTGGCCGGCAAGTTCGAGTGGTACGAACTGACGCTGCCGGGCGGCGGCGCGCTCGTGTCGAACGCGCACGAACCCGGCACGCGCGAGCACCTCACCGTGCTGCAGGGCGCGATGGAAATCGAAGCCGCGGCGGCGAGCCGACGCCTGAAGGCGGGCGACACCGCGCGATACCCGGCCGACACGCCGCACGCGATCCGCAACCCCGGCAAGGCCGAGGCGCGCGCACTACTGATCGTGATTCATCGCTGACGATGCGGGTAGCTGGCCGAAAGGCCAGTTGCGGAAAATACTGTATGTTTGTACAGTAAACGGACATTCCGCCATGCATGGCCGGGGTCGGCGCACCGAGGCGCCCGCGCCGGTCGACAGGAGCCTGCGATGACAGAAGAACAAGATTTGGCCGCGCTCAGCTTCAAGGCTGCCGCGCACGACCTCGAACTGATCGTTCGCCATATAGCCGGGCGCTACATCCGTCAGCGCGTCCCGCTGTCGTGGCGCCTGCTGCACGCCATCGAAGCCGAGGCACTCGCCGATCTCGGCTTTGCCAGCCGCCACGAGGCCGGCATGCGTCAACTGTTCGAACGGCCGTCGGACATGACCTTTCCCGAAACGGACGATCCGATCGACTTCGGCCGATCGAACGCGCTGCCCGCCGTGTTCTCGTTCGCGGTCCTCGCGTATGAAGCCGCGGCCAAATCGCAGGAAGCAGCGCCCCGCGAGCGCGTTCACCGCCCGTCGAAGGCGTGGGGCGACTGACGCCAGGCCCCGAGCGTCCAACACGGTGGGCGGCTCCCGCATCCTGCTGTCCGCGACGTTGCGGAAAGGGCTACCATATACGCAACTAACGGAATAAATAACATGTCCCTTCCCACGTCCTCCGACACCCCAGCACGCCCGGAAGAAAAGGATCTGTTCGACCGCGGCGCGTCCGACTGGATCATCTCGCCCGAAGCCGCGTTCGACGCATGGCTTGCCATGCAGGACTACCGCCGTTCGTCAGCCGACGTCTACCGCGCACAATGGGGCGCCTTTCTTGCCTGGCTGCGTGCAAACCAGAAAAACCTGGCCACGGTCGATACCGCAACGATCGCGAACTTCGTCGGCGAGCTTCCGATCCGGAAAACGCAGCGAATGCGTTATTTGCGGCTGATCGAACGCGTGCTCGACCACATCCGGCGCACCGAGTTCGCGTCCACCAACCCGGCCCGCTTCATTGCTCAGGATGGCGAAGCGAACTGGCGTCAGGCACGCGACAACGAGCCAACCGGTTTCCTGACACCGGCCGAACGCGCAAAGTTGCTGGCCTACCTGTTTTCGCCGATCGGCGTGTCGGGCTCCGCATACTGGAAAGAGCGGCGCGACCGCGCGCTCGTCGCCGCGTTTCTCGGCGCCGGCGTGAAGACCGGCGAAGCACGCGTGCTCACGATTAGTTGCATCAATACGAGCGGAACGTCGCTGCAGATCCCGTCGACGCATCCCGATTTCGCGCGCGAAACCCATCTGGCGTCGTTCGCGATCGCGTTGCTCGAAGCATGGCTCGTGGAGCGCAAGCGCCAGGAGATTCCCGGCGAGCTCGTGTTTCCCGCATCGCACGCCGGGCGGCCGATGCACAAGGCGACGATGCTGCGCGCGATCGATGCGATCGTCGAATCCGCGGGGCTGACGTCGTCGCGCACCGCACGCGCGAGTCCGCAAACGCTGCGCAACACCTATGCGGCCGAGTTGTTCGAACACGACGTACCGCCCGAGCGGGTCGGCAAATGGCTCGGCTTCGTGCGGCCGATCTCGTCGAACCGGCTGCACCGCGCGTGGAAAAACTGGCGTGACGATCTTGCGAATGGTGACGCGTCCGACCAGGACGAAACTCACTGATGCCGAACCGGCTGCTCACATGACGTGATCCGTGAGCAGCCTTGTGCGGCGTAGCCTCACCGTTTCCCTGCTCCCGAAAAACCTCACCTCACGCGTCCCGAATCACCTCACCTGTGCGATCGCTGTGCCGACCGGCGCGTCAATCGCGTGCAAAGCGTGCGACCGCTTCGAATCGTGAAGGCCAGGGCCCCGACGCATGTTCGCATTCGGGGCACGATACTTCGAACCCGTCGTCGCCGTGCGACAACTCCGGTTCGCCGTCGCAATGCGGGCACTGGGTCGGCACCGGAATTTCATGGTCCAGTGACGTTCCGATCGCGGAGAACGCATCCGCATCCAGCTGACCGGCGTCGGCCAGGCGCCGGATCAGCGCGGAAATCTCCGGGTTCATCCCGCGGCTCGCGCGCAGCGTATTCACGTCGCGCGTCGCGCGTTCCAGCTCGTCGCCCTGGCTGCGAAGCTGTTCCTCGAGCCGGTCCGCGCGAGCCTTGGCCGAACTCAGTTGCTGAAGGAAATCGAATTCCTTGCGCTGCACGTCGCGCAGACCGCTCTGGTAGGTCGACGCCATGCTGCGCAGCGAGTCCAGCTCGACCAGCATCGGTTTGACGCGGCGCTCGGCTTCGGCCACCGCATCCTTGATCTGCTGCGCATAGTGTTCGGTGCGCTGCTGCAATTCGGCTTGCAGCGTATCGATACGGTCGCGCAGCGCCGCGTTCTGCGTCTGTTCGGCATCGACGCGGCCGGCCATGGCGGCCAGTTCCTTTTCGAGTCGGGCGACTGTGGTGAGCAGCGTCGCCTCGTTTGCCGAACCGTGCGTCGATTGCGAGGCCAGTTGCACCTCGAGCTCGGTCACACGCGCCTGTAGCTGCTCGTTGCGGGTTTCGCTGCGCGTCAGCGCGCCTTCGAGGGTTTCCTGGCGAACCGTGGCGTCGCGCAGCCGCTGTTCCGCATCGGTCACGCCGGCGCGGATCTGCTCGCGGTCGACATCGAGACTTTCCCTCGCCGCTTTCAACGCCTCTTCATATAGCGCGCCGAGCAATGCGCCGGCCTTTTCCTCGACCGCTTTCGGAATCGCCGCACCGTCGAGCCGGACCTTCGACGCGGCACGGATCCGTTCCCAGAAATGATCGATGTCCTTCGGAATGTCGCTGGCACTGCCGGTCTGGGTCAGATCGCGGACATTGGCGGCCGACGGCCGGATGCCGAGATCGAAGAATAGGCGCTTGCAGGCATGCAGCGACAACTCCTGGCGGCGCGCGCCGCTCGCGCGTAGCGATTCGAGTTCTTCTCGGATGGCTTCACGTATTTCATCCAGCGTCATGGCAGGACTCACAGACATTGAAATGTTGTGATCATAACGGAATACGTATTTTTCGATACTTGTTTTTGTTGGCCGCGGCGAATTTGCGTCGCTGTGCACAGAAATCGGCGCTGTGAGCCGATCTGGATGAGCCAGCGTCCCGATTCCGTGAAACAAAGCGAAGAAAGCGAGCCAAGTGCTTGTGCTGAAAGCGTTTTTTAGCAAGCCCCGAAAACGGGCATTTGTTTCACATGACTGGCGTCACGCTTGCCTGTCGGTGTTCAGGGGTTGGGGTCTCTGTGGAAAACTCGGCGACCGATGTCTTGAGAGTATTAGAAGTAAACACCCTTGAACCCTTAGTTAAAAACGTTAACGCCACGGCACAGCCTTATGTAGCAAGGCTTTCCGGCCGACAAGGTGAAGTTTTACGGGAACCAAGGTGATCCTCTGCGGGAGCTGAAGTGATGGGGTTCGGGGATCTGCGTGAGCCGATGCAGGAAAGGTCGTGAGCGGATTCGGGATCACAGTGAAATGCGAGATTTCCCAAAGGTGAGGCTTTTCGGGGCTGCACAGCCATGGAAGCCGCGCTGTGCCTGCGCGCACAGTTTTCTGCCTGTGCAGACATAGGTGAGAATTTGCGGGACCTTATTCGCGCCCCCATTCTGCCCATCTTTTGGGCAGTTTTCATGAAAGGTGAGGTTTCACGGGACTCCACAGGGATTTGCTGTGAGGATTTCCGGGAAGCGACGGTCATTTTGCACGGTAAAAGTGCCCTGTGGCGCCTGTGAAGCCTGAAAGGTGAGGCTTTTCGGGGGCAAAATCCGGGTTTTCCTGCCCCAATCCCGTTGAGGTGAGCTTTTTCGGGACATCGATCACAGGCTGCCGGTTGCTTGATAGGTGAGCCTTTTCAGGAGAGCTATTTGCTCGAAAACAGGGCAAAGGTGAGGCTTTTCGGGACCCGTGACGGGGCGAATTCGCTGAAAAGCCCGCCGGGACTGGCAGAAATCTGATTTTTGCTGTGCCACTTTTTGGCACAGGTGAGATTTTTCAGGAGTCGACACACAGCTGTCGCCGACGCTCGCATGCCGCAAAGGTGAGGCTTTTCGGGGGATGATCGCCAGGCACAGCAGAACGCCTGCTGCACATAAGTATCGGACGGCATTGACATTTTTGATACCGCGGCGGTTACGGTGAGGTTTTTCGGGAGCCGTATCCGCATCCGTTGGAGCGCCGCTTTTTTCAATAAGGTGAGGCTTTTCGGGAGGTCCTGGCGGGCGATCCCGTGTGTGCCGGGGACTCGTCGGGATCCGGGTCACAGAATTCCGAGCCGTTGAGGTGAGAATTTTCGGGACCGAACGGTTTCCGCGCGCTGTACAATGCGCGCCCGGCCCTGTGAATCGGCTTCGATCGACTCGCGGCGCCTCCTTTTTGGCTCGGTTTCCGGGTCCCGGGCGCGGTTGCGATCGCCCCGGTCAGCCGCGCCTGTACATGCATACAGGCCGGTGCGGGCCTGTCCGCTCGATGTCGCGACGTCCAGTGGCGACCCTGTGACGAGGATCCGGAAGTGCAGTCGTAAAATTACGACAAATCGAAAGGTGAGCCGATACGGGAGCAAGTTTCGCACGTGTCGAGCACAGGCAAAAATCTGTGAATCCGCGCATCCCGCGGCACGTCTGGACGAGTCCGAAACGCTGTAAATCCGGACCGGTGAGGTTTTTCGGGAGAGGGTTGGGGTGAGTGCCGTTTCACACGCGCACTTCACCCGCTATGGTGAGCATGTCGTTCTGGACGCACATCACCACAGGCGCTATCCTTCCGTGAAACTTC
The DNA here is from genome assembly GCF_905339865.1 of Burkholderia sp. BCC1993. Taxonomy (NCBI): domain Bacteria; kingdom Pseudomonadati; phylum Pseudomonadota; class Betaproteobacteria; order Burkholderiales; family Burkholderiaceae; genus Burkholderia; species Burkholderia sp. BCC1993. The sequence continues at coordinate 13,552 of NZ_CAJPGZ010000009.1, forward strand.
TCCTCCGACCCGACGCATGGCCACGAAGCGCGCCAAGAAAACCGATGTGGATGTGGTGAGTGCCAGTTCAGCCGAATTGCGTAAGGCCGTCGAGGCGATCGCAATTCAGCCGAAGAGCGGCAAGATCACACTCCTGACCCGCAAGCTGTTCAACGTCCTGCTCGCCGTCGCGCAGCAGGCCGACGACTCGGGCGATACGTATCGCGCGCTGCTGTCGGATATCGTCGCCAACTCCGCCTTCGATTCGAACGACACCGCGCTGGTGAAGGAACACCTGCGCCGCATGGTGTCGGTTCAGGTTGAATGGAGCACGGGGACGTCGAGCCAGAAGCCGGGCCGCAAGTGGGGGATCTCGACGCTGATCGCCGATGCCGAAATTCTCGAGGATCCGGCTACCCGCCGCGTGTGGGTCGAATTCTCGTTCGCACCGAAGATCAAGAAGAAGCTGCTCGACCCGGTCCAGTACGCGCGTCTGAGCCTGCAGTTCCAGAGCCAGCTGCGCAGCAGCGCCGGTCTCGCGCTCTACGAGATCTGCGTACGCTACCTGACGAACCCGAGCCACCTGACGATGCGCGAGCCGTGGGAATGGTGGCGGCCGATCCTGTCGGGCACGCCCGATACGGAAGCCGGCGACGAGGCGAAGCGCGAGTACAAGTACTTCAAGCGCGACTACCTGCGTCCGGCGATCGCCGAGGTCAACGCGGTCACCAACATCTTCGTCGAACTGATCGAGCATCGCGAAGGGCGGCGGGTTGCGGAGATCCAGTTCCGCGTGACCGAGCGCAAGCAGCCGATGCTCGCGCTCGACGAGCATCCGAACGTGTTCGACAGCACGCTGGTCGACCGGATGGTGAAGCTCGGGATTCCGCTCAAGGAAGCGCAGACGCTCTACGCGGACAGCGAGGAAAACCGGATTCGCGCCGCGCTGCAGATGACCGAGCAGCGGATGCGCAGCACGACGCTGCCGCCGGTGCGCAGTGCGCCCGCGTTGTTCAAGGATGCGCTGAAGAAGGGTTATGCGCCGCCGGTCGAGTCCGTCGACGCGCTGCCCTCGGGCACGCCTGCCGCAAAGGTCGTCGCGGCGCAGCCGGACGATCTGAAGGCGCGTCTGTTGAGCGAATTTGCGGCGTTCCGCCGCAAGGAAGCGAAGGTGCTGTACGAGGAGCAGGGCGACGCGGAGCGCGAAGTGGCGCGCGAGTCGTTCGAGTCGGAAGTGTTGCCGACGATGGGCTCGCACCTGCGTGACGACTGGCGCAAGCGCGGCCTCGATTCGAAGCTGGCCGAGACGGCGTTTTTCGACTGGCTGGCCCAGAAGACCTGGGGCGAGCCGACCGACGGCGACCTGCTGTCGTTCACCCTGAATCAATCGCGGGCCGCCTGAGGCCTGTTCAGGCCCCTCTGACGGGCCGCCGCCGGCCGCCCGCCCAACCGGCGGGCCCGGCGCATCGCCAGGCCCTGCCGGCCGTTTCCATCAGTCCGACAACAGCATCCGCTCGAGCTGCTCGAGGATCGCGTCGCGCTTGTCCTTCGGGAGGCCGCGCAGGCGCAGTTCGATGCGGTCTTCGCCATACGACTTCAGGTCGCCGACCGACTTGCCGCCGAGCTTGATCTCGAGACGCTGCGCATAGCGCTGGCGGCCCGCCGGCTTCGGCGTTTCCTGCGCCGCGACGCGGCCCTTGACGATGTCCGACACCTGACGCGTGCTGAGATCGTCCGACACGATCTTGTTGATCAGCCGCAGCGTCGCCTCGGTGCCGCGCGCGTTGTGATATCGGCCGACCTGATACGCCATGTTCGAACCGAAACGATCGGGGCGCGCAACCATCTCCTGCATCACGCTTTCCGGCAGCTTGCCGATCGACAGCGCGACCGCGACCGTCGACTCGTCGAGGCCGAGATGCTCGGACAGTTCCTTCTGACTCAGGAAGTGCTTGTCGTCGAGGAAGCGGCGCCACACGACGGCGTTGTCGAACACCGTCTGCGAATCGCGTTGCACGTTCAGGTCGTAGCCGAGCTTGTAGCTCTGGATTCCGATCGGCACGTCGATCACGATCGCCTTCACCGACTCCTTGTTCGCTTCCTTCAGCGCGCGCACGCGGCGGCCGCCGTCGCTGACGAAATACGAGCCCGGATTGTCGTAGTCGGGAATTACGTGGATCGCCTGCTGCTGCCCCTGCTTTGCGAGGTTGACCGCGAGTTCGGCAATCGACGACTTCAGATAGAAGTGCCGCGGGTTGAACGGGCTATGCTTGATCGTCTTCAACGGCAGTTCGATTACCTGGCCGGGCGCATAGCGGTTCTCGAGGCGCCACGCGCGATATTGCGGCGACTCGTCGGTCGAAGGATCGAGCAGGACGTCCGGAGACGGTGGCGGCGTGATGTCCTTCTTGGCGGACTTCGTCGGGGCCGGCGTGGCCGTCTCGGATTTGACGATGCCGTCGATGGCATTCAGGCGATCAAGCGCCGTGCGCTTCTCGCTCGTCGTGATATCCGGGCGCGCTTGGAATCCTTTTGCAAATTGGGAGGGTTTCATGTGACTCCTTTATGCGCATAAAGTCAGGGCAGCATGGCGACGATTTCGTCGGCGCATGCGCGAATTTCCGCGGCGGCCAGCTTGGCGCCGCGATCGTTCATCTGTAGCACGGTCTGACCGAGCGCCATTGCCTGCTTGTACGCTTCCCGGGTCGGGATTTGCGTCTTCAGCAACGGGAAGCCGAGCTCCTCGAGCGCACGCTTGAGCTCGCGGGTCAGCATGCGCTTCTCTTCGGTCTTGTTCAGCAGGAAGACGGCACGGAGGTCTTCGTTCATCACCTGCGCCTGCTGGATCAGCTTGACCAGCCCGACGCTCGACCAGTAATCGGCTGGCGACGACGAAGTCGGGATCACGGCGATCGATGCGGCCAGCAGCACGACGCCGGAGACTTTCTCGGTGATCGACGGCGGGCAATCGACGACGATGATGTCGTAGTCGTTGATGAACTTCTTGATCTCGCGATGGATCTGGCCGCCGGCTTCGGCGAGATTGACGACCGGGAACGGGATGCCGGTGTCGCTGTCACCGGATGCGCTCGACCAGTGAACCAGTGTGTTTTGACCGTCTGCGTCGATGACGAGGACGCGCTTCCCTTTCTCATGGAATGCCGCGCCGAGGTGCATGGCAATCGTGCTTTTGCCGACACCACCTTTTTGTTGAGTGACTGCAATGATTTCCGCGGCCAATTTTCACTCCTGTTTTTGGTCGTTGGAATTCTACAGGACGATATTTATATTTCAATGAAATTGTCGTTTGCCAACTACGCGTTAGCCATTCGGGCTATCGGTTTATGCGCATAAACGAATGAGGACGCTTGATGACTGGAACGGACGGCGGCGAGATTGCTGCGGTGGATGGTGAGCGGATGGATCGTCGTGACGACAGGCGTTTCTGCCCCTCGTTCGAGAAGCTGATCGGCGCAATGTGTTGGCGCCTACGCTGTCGATAGCCGAACGCGCGGGGCCTTGGTGACGGGGGAGTTTGTGCGCATAAACTTCGGCGGTGCTGGAGAGTATGTACGAGTCGGTGTCCTCGCTTGAGCACGGGCCCGGATGACGAACGCCGCGCGGCTCAGGCCGGCGCGATACTCGCGCTACGTGCCGTGTGCCGTGTGCCGTGTGCAGCGTGCAGCGTGCAGCGTGCAGCGACGATGCGCTGGCCGCCCCAAGCGTTTATGCGCATAAACCATCGAGAGGTTCGACAACGATCGGCGGCCCCACGTCGGCAAGCGCGCATCAATACGCCCCGCGACAATGCCCCGGACGGACGCGATCGCGTGTCGCCCCGCTGATCGTTCGAGGCATCGAAGTGTCCGCGCCAGTCGCGATATCAGTGGACCTCCCCACCTCGGGAAGCGACAGCTTTATGCGCATAAACCCGGCGACGGATAAAACCGTACGGTGGCCCTCGCGTGAGAACCTGCAACACGCCATAACGATGCGTCGTTGTTCACCTGCGCTTGCCGCCGCAGACGGCCTTGGCGATTGTCCATGCAACGCACTTTATGCGCATAAAGGCATCACGCGCACCGCGCGCTCGTCGGCGCGACCGATTTTCCCCGCATGCCGCACCGGACTCCAACTCCCCTTTCGCCCGCGCGCCGGTACCCGCCGAAACGCACGCAACCAGACTGGCTACAATACGTTCCTTTCCTATCCAGGTCCGAATGATGATCACGATCTACCACAACCCCCGCTGCTCAAAGTCCCGCGAGACGCTCGCACTGGTCGAGACGTTGAACACCGCCGGCACGCAGGTGAATGTCGTCGAGTATCTGAAGACGCCGCCGACGGTCGAGGAACTGGAAGCGTTGCATCGTCAGCTCGGGCGCCCGGTGCGCGACATGCTTCGCGATGGCGAAGAGCCGTACAAGACGCTGGATCTGGCCCGTGCGAGCCTGACCGACGCGGAGGCCTATGAAGCGATTGCGGCTCATCCGATTCTGCTGCAGCGTCCGATCGTCGTGTATCGAGGCAAGGCGGCCATCGGCCGCCCGCCCGAGTCGGTGCGCGCGCTGTTCGAATAATTGTTGTTCGTCATATTTTTCTTATCGCATCATCCCGGCGCGAGCGCGCCGGGAATAAGCGACTGAATTCGCGAACCGCAACCGACCACCGCGGCTACGCTGCCGGTGGTCATCAAATGAGCCGCGCGTAGCGGAAATCACGAGACGCATCGGATCGACCGGTTGAATTCGAGTAGCACAACCGTCCACCGTGGTTGCCCGGCCAGCAGTCATCAATGGAACCCACTCGTAGCGGAAATCACGAGACGCGTTGGATCAACTGGTTGAATTCGAATACCGCACCCGTCCACCGTGGCTACGCTGCCGGTAGTCATCAAATGAGCCACTCGTAGCGGAAATCACGAGACGCGTTGGATCAACCGGTTGAATTCGAATACCGCACCCGTCCACCGTGGCTACGCTGTCGGTAGTCATCAAATGAGCCACTCGTAGCGGAAATCACGAGACGTGCCGGGCCGACCAGTTGAATTCGAATACCGCCCCTTCCCTCGTGGCTGCGCTGCCAGCCGTCATCAAATGAGCCACTCGTAGCAGCAATCACGAGGCACGCCGGATCGACCAACCGAATTCACACACCGCCAACGACGACCTCCGACGCCACGCAGCGAGCAGCTCGCACTCGACGCCCACGAGCCGCGTCCAACGTCCCCCCTTCGACGTCAACAACGACATCGCCAGCTGCAACGCGTAACCACGTAACCGCACAACGACATCAGCAACTCAGCCCTGCCCGTCGCCCGACGACTCATCCCGATCGCCACCCGCTTCATCCCCCGTCCCCCGCCCCGCCGCCGCATGCGCTGCCGTCCGCAGCAGCGCGATCTGCCCGCGATACGCCCGGCATCCGCCACAAGCCGGCAGATGCACATGCACCTGCATGCGCTCATGAAGCGTCAAGGACCGGTCGAGCGCATCCGACAGCAGTCGCGTCACGTCCCTACATTTCCCCGGCAGCATCTTCGGTCGTCAGTCCTTTTTCGCTGAGGCAGGTGCGCAGGCGCGTGCGCGCCCGATACAGCAGCACGCTGCAATGATTCGTCGTCAACGTCAGTTCGCTGCAGATGTCGGCAATCTCGACGTCGAGGAATTCGCGCATCATGAACACGCGCCCGATGTGTTCCGGCAGGTGGTCGAGGCAGACCTGGAACAGCACCCAGAACTGCTGTTGCTGCAATAGCGTTTCGGGGCGCGGCCACGGCCGCGGCTTCGTGTGCGCGGCCCAATGCCCGTTTTCCTTGAAGAGTTCGCGATCGAGCGCGGATTCGCCGTCGAGTTCCGCATCGAGCGCGGACAGGCTCACCGTCCGCTGCCGCGCGCGCAGGATGTCGATCAGCTTGTTGCGCAGGATGCCGAACACCCAGGTCTTGTGGGCGGACCGTCCCGCGAACTCGCCCGCGTGCGACCACGCGGCGGTCAGCGCTTCCTGCACGGCATCCTCGGCCGCATCGGCATCGCGGAGCTGGAGTCGCGCGAAGCGCAGCAGGTCGCGCCGCAGTTGCGCGAGATAGGCAGGGTCGTCGTACGCGGACAGCATGGCAGGTCAGGAGCCTTACGAAGCGAAAGCGCTCGCGTGCGCGCCACCGGGCGGGCGCGTCGCGATGTGCGAGCAGCTTACTGGGCGAGACGCTGCGCTGCAACGCATGTTCCGTCGCGAATTCACGAAGCCGGCCGGCGCCCTGCGCTATGCTTGCCGAAGCTTGGCGTTGCGCGCCGCGAAATCGCGACGCGGGCGGTTTGTAACATCAGACCATAACGGTCAAGTTATCCACAATTTCTGTGGAAAACCTTGTGGAAAGTCGGCCGGTCGGCCCCGTGGGACGGCTCGCGGGCTGGCTTGCCTATAAACAGACCTTTGTCGCCTGTCCAGCATCAATCGATTCGATTCCTTACTCACCGGAAGGAGAAAGCCATGTCCTATCGTGTTGCAGTCGTCGTCGGCAGCCTGCGTCGCGGTTCCTGGAACCGCGCGCTCGCGCATGCCGTGATCTCGCTCGCCCCCGCCGATTTCTCGTTCGAATTCGTCGAGATCGGCGAACTGCCGCTCTACAGCCAGGACTATGACGCGGACTTTCCGGAAGTCGCGAAGCGCTTCAAGCAGTCGATCGAGGCGGCCGACGCGCTGCTGTTCGTGACGCCCGAGTACAACCGCTCGATCCCGGGCGTGCTGAAGAACGCGCTCGACTGGGGCTCGCGCCCGTGGGGGCACAACTCGTGGTCCGGCAAGCCGGGTGCGGTGCTCGGTACGTCGCCGGGTGCGACCGGTACCGCGCTCGCGCAGCAGCACCTGCGCAACGTGCTCGCGTATCTCGACGTGAAGGCGCTCGGCCAGCCGGAAATGTTCGTCAAGCACGACCCGGCGCGTATCGACGACGAGGGCCGGATCGTCAGCGAAGATACCCGCAAGTTCCTGCAGGGCTTCGTCGACCGCTACGTCGACTGGGTGCGCGTGCTGAAGGCGGCCTGATCGCCGTTCCGTTGCCGCCGCCGGCACCGGCCCGCATGCCGCGGGTCAGGCGCCGGCGTGCCGTGCATCGCGCGCTTCGCGGATGCCGAGCAGGATCTCGTCGAGCAGCGCGATGTCGAACGGCTTCGACAGCACGCGCACGTTGACGGTACGCGTGCGGTCGAGTTCCTCCGCGTAACCCGTGACCAGGATCACGGGCAGCTTCCCCGGCCGCTTGTCGATCGCTTCGGCGAGATCGATGCCGTTCAGGCGGCCCGGCATGTGGATATCCGAGATCACCAGGTCGAATGCGTCGTTCGCGGCCGCGCCTTCGATCAGGCGCAGTGCGTCGTCGGCGGTGGGTACATAGGTAACGCGGTGCCCGAGCAGCGTGAGCAGCGCCTCGGTGCCGGCCGCGACTTCGCCGTTGTCCTCGACCAGCAGCACGTGCAGGCCCGCAAGCCCGCCCGCGTCGTGCGCGGTGGCCTGCGGTCGCGCGACGATGTCCTCGACGCGTGCGCGCGGCAGGTAGAGGCGCACCGAGGTCCCGGCGCCGACCGCGCTGTCGATCGTCGCGAGGCCGCCCGAGCGCTCGCAGAACGCGAACACCTGCGGCAGCCCGAGCCCCGTTCCCATCCCCTGCGCCTTCGTCGTGAAGAGCGGCTCGAACGCGCGCGCGAGCACGTCGGGCGGCATGCCCGAGCCCGTATCGTCGAGCGAGATCTGCACGAAGTCGCCGGTCAGCGGAAAGCCGTCCTCGCGGCGCAGCGTCACGTTGCGCGCGCCGACCGTGAAGCGGCCGCCGACCGTCATCGCATCGCGCGCGTTGACGGCGAGATTGATCACCGCGAGCTCGAGCTCCGCGACATCGACCCGGATCGGCCATACGCCGGGCTCGATCGCGACGACCAGCAGCGATTTCGAACCGAGCGACGTCTTCAGCAGTTCGCGGCACGTGCCGAGCCATTGACCGACGTCGATCGTCTCGTTGTGCAGCGGCTGCTTGCGCGCGACGCCGAGCAGCTGGCGCGTGAGCGACTGGCCGTTCTTCAGCGCGCGTTCGATCGCGCCGAGTTCCTTGTCGAGATGCTGGACGCCGCGTCGCCGCGCGATCTGCACGTTGCTCGAGATGATCATCAGCAGGTTGTTGAAGTCGTGCGCGACGCTGCCGACCAGGTTGCCGAGCGCCTGCATCTTGCGCGACTGCCGGTACGCCGATTCGATCGAGCGCCGCATCGACGCTTCGGCCTGCCAGCGGTCCCAGGCCTCCTCTTCCGCCTTCAGCCGCTTCAGCGACAGCCAGATCACCGACCACAGCGCGATCGACGGCGCGAACATCGAGATGAACAGCACGCTCAGGTGTTCGTACCATTCATGCCAGATCGCCGACGTGCGGTACGCACATGTCACGTACACGGGGTAGCTGCCGACCTGGCGGTACGCGACGATTTCGCTGCTGGCGCCGTCGTGGCGCACCCGCACGACGCCCGCGCGCGGATCGTTGCGCGCATTGCCGAAGGTGGCCGTGAGATCGGTGTGCGCGAGTGACGGCGGCGGCGGATACGACGCGATCACCGCGCCGTCGGAACGCGCGAGCGCCATCGTCATCGGGGTGGCCGCGCCGCCGAGCAGGTCGCGGTAGAACGCATTGAAATACGACGACTTCAGCGCGATCGACACCATTCCGGCGAACGAACCGTCGCTATGGCGTCGCGCGACGCCCGTGTTGAACACGGGGATGTTCTCGAGCTTGAGCGGCCCCATCATCAGCTTCGAGATGTGTTCGATCACCCGGCCGTCGCGGATGCCGGCGAAGTCGTCGCGGTTCGCGATCGACGCATAGGGCGCCGGATAGTAGAGGCTGTTGGCGAGCAGCATCCCGCTCGCACCGAAGATCGACACCGCGGCCACCTGCGGATAGCCGCCGCCGATCGTGTTCAGCGCTTCGTGGATGTCGGATTCGTGGCGGCGCACGGTGGCGTCGTCCATGTCCTGCACGAGGTCGACGATGCGCGCATCGAGCGTCTCGCTCAGGTCGAACACCTTGAGCGCATGTTCCTCGGCGACGCGCACGGTGCGCATCGTCACGTCGCTCGCCGCGGCTTCGCGGGCCTTCAGGTCGTTGTACGCCATGACCGATACGTAGATGCACGGCAGCACGATCGCCGCGACCAGCAGCACGATCAGCGTTACGCGCCGGACCGCGAAATCGTGCTCGGGTGCGCCGGACGCATAGCTGCCGTCGTCCTGCCAGTCGTCGGCGGGCGGTGCGGCGTGCGTGCGGGAGTCGGCGGGACGTTCGGACGTCATTGAAGAAGGCGGGTGAAGCGGAGGTGTTCCATCATAAACGAGTTGCGCACGCCCACCGTACCGCCGCACCGATGTGCAACCTGATGATTCCGACAGGGGCACGGTGAAAGATTGAAAACGCTATGAATCCGGCAGCGCAAACGTACACAAAGAAAAATTTTGCGTGCTTATCTCGAAAATGGTCGCGGCTGTTTTCGGAATGCCGGGCGAACGAATCGATTCTGTTCGAAATGGGGAAAATGGCGAGTTGCACCGCCTTCGGTTTACTCAGAGAATCGCGCCTTGCTTTCCCCATGACAGATATATGCGCCCGCCGGCGTTTGCGGCGCGGTGTGTCGCGTGCCTCGCGCCGCGGCGCCCGCGCGCGGCCGCACGGCGGTGGCCGCGCTTGATTGCATGGCGCCTAAAGAAGCGCGCCGCGCGGTCGTTAACGCGAGAGAGACCATTCCGTATACCGCTTCGCCGCCATGCCTTTGCCGATCGTGATCGCCGACGACTCCTTGCTCGCTCGCAAACTACTGACAAAGGCACTGCCGGGAGACTGGGACGTCGACGTCGCGTATGCGGCGAATGGTCGTGAGGCCCTGGCGCTCTATCGTGACGGCAAGGCTTCCGTGATGTTTCTGGACCTGACGATGCCCGACATGAACGGCTATCAGGTGCTCGAGACACTGCGCCACGAAGATCTGAACACGTTCGTGATCGTGGTATCCGCCGATATCCAGCCGCAGGCGCAAGCACGCGTGCGCGAGTTGGGCGCGATCGCATTCGTTGCCAAGCCCGTGACGTCGGAGGCGTTGCTGCCCATTCTCAAGGAGTATGGGTTGTATGCCTGAATCGGTGTTCACGGCGGAGCAACGCGACGCGTTGCAGGAAATCGCCAACCTCGCGATGGGCCGTGCCGCCGCACGGCTCGCGCTGCTGCTCGGGCACTTCATCGAGCTGTCGGTACCGCGCGTGCGCGTCGTGAAGGCCGCCGATGCGGGCGACGCGCTGCGCGAGATGACGGGCATCCACGAGAACGTGACGGCCGTGCGCCAGGGATTCCGTTCCGACATCAAGGGCGAGGCGATCGTGCTGTGCCGCAGCGCGGGCGTCGCGCGGCTCATGTCGCTGATGGAGCGCACGTTCGGCGACGGCGTGTATGCCGGCATGGCCACGCACGACGAACTCGTGTTCGATGTCTCGAACGTGCTGATGAGCGCATGCGTCGCGTCGATCCTCGACGAGCTCGGCCGCAAGCCCGTGTTCTTCCCGCCGGGGCTGCTCGGCGCGAACGTGTCGTTCGACGACGTGTTCCAGCCGACCGCGCTCGCCTGGAGCGTCGCGCTGCTGCTCGAAGTGAACTTCGGCCTCGAGGATCACGCGTTCCGCGCACATTTCGTGATGCTGATGGCCGAGGACTCGATCCGGCTGATGGGCGACGCGCTCGACGCGTTGCTGTCCGCGCTATGAACGCGACCCCCGCCGCCACCGCCACTGCCGCGTCGCTGAGCGACCTCGTGATCGAACGGGTGGGCTTCGGCCTGTTCGTGCTCGACCGCACGATGACCGTGCTGATGTGGAATCGCTTCATGCAGGACCACAGCGGCATCCCGGCCGCCGACGTGATCGGCCGCAACCTGTTCGACTGCTTTCCGGCGCTGCCGCGCGCGTGGCTCGAGCGCAAGCTCGAGAGCGTGTTCCAGCTCGGCAGCTTCGCGTTCAGCTCATGGGAGCAGCGGCCCTACCTGTTTCGCTTCGAGCACGACCGGCCGATCACGGGCGGCGTCGACTACATGCAGCAGGATTGCACGTTCATGCCACTCACGCGCGGCCGCGAAGTCGAGGCCGTGTGCGTGACGATCTCGGACGTCACGCACGTGAGCGTGATGCAGCGCGAGCGCGAGGAGGCGGTCGCGAAGCTGCGCGAGCATGCGAATCTCGACGGCCTCACCGGCATCGCGAACCGGCGCTTCTTCGAGACGCGGCTCGGTGACGAGTTCGCGCGCTGGCAGCGCTACGGCGGCGACCTGTCGGTGCTGCTGTTCGACCTCGACCACTTCAAGACGATCAACGACCGGTTCGGGCATGCGGCCGGCGATGCGGTATTGCGCGAGACGGCGCGCCGCGTCGCGTCGATCGTGCGCGCGCAGGATACGTTCGGCCGCTTCGGCGGCGAGGAATTCGCGCTGCTGCTGCCGTGCACGAATCTCGACGAAGCGATGCGGGTAGCGGACAAGGTGCGCAACGCGATCGGCGGCACGCCGGTCGACGCGGAAGGCGTCAGCGTGCCGGTCACGGCGAGCGTCGGCGGCGCGTGCGCGACGGTCGGCGCGCCGGCGTGCGACGTGCTCGTCAACGAGGCCGACACCGCGCTCTATCGCGCGAAGCGGCTCGGGCGCGACCGGTCGATCGCGTACGCGTAAGCGCGGCGCGGCCGCAGCGCGGTCACGTGCGGCGTACCGCACACCGCACACCGCGCGTGCCGCGCCCCCGTCAGCTTTTCGCGATATCCGCCAGCACGCCGGCCAGCACGGCCGGCTGCGACACGAACGGCGAATGGCTGCTGTCGAGCTGGTGCACGTGCGTCGGATTGCCGGGCACGAACGCGTCGGCTTCGTCGATGAAGCGCTGCTGCAGCGCGGGCAGGATCACGCGATCCGCCAGGCACTTGATGTAGTGACGGTCGATCGCGCCCCAGCGCGCGGCGCTCGTCGGGATCGCGGTCGCGAACGGCGCGGCCGGCACGTCGCAGGTCATCAGGTTCGCCACCGCCTCGAAGTCGGCCTGCGGCACGTCGTCATACAGTGCGCGCTTCACGAGCGCGCGATACGCGGCATCGCCGCTGCGCGGATCGATCCGCAGCGCGCCCGCGACGCGCGGGCTCGCGAGCATCAGCGGGCCTAGCATTTCGCCCTTGTTCTCGGGCGCGCGCACGTAGTCGAGGCCCGGCACGCCCGACGCGGGCATGAACGCCGCGAGATAGACGATCTTCGCGATCTTCTCCGGCGCACGCTCCGCCGCGGCCGTGATCGCGAGGCCGCCCATGCTGTGCCCGACGAGCACGACCTTGCCGCGGCCGAGCGCGTACGCGTCGTCGACGGCCTGCATCACCTGCGTCGCGTAATCGTCGAGCGTGGTGTTCGCGACCGGCGACGGCTCGGCGCCGAAGGCGTCCTTGTCGAGCGGCCGTTCGAGATAGGACGCGGGAAAGCGGGCGTTGATGCCGTGCGCGGGCAGGTCGCGCGCGATCGACAGGTAGCCGCGCGCGGCCAGCGCGGCCGCGACGTGCGCGTAGCACCACGCACCGTGCCACGCGCCGTGCACCAGCACGAAAACGGGATGGTCGGATGGCGCGGTGGCGGTTACGTTCGTCTCCATGGTGTCCGTGTTTTTTTGAGAAAGATGTTCATCTTAGACGAAGCCGCGTAGACGAAGCTGCGCGTCCCGGCATGAACGCACGGCCCGAGCGTGCGCGGGCGCGCACCGGCTGTCGGGATGCGGCGCTTTTGTCTCGTACAGGCCACATATCGTCTCGATCTGATTTGAATTTGCGCCGAAGCGCGCTAATTTGACGCTTTGCTCCCGATTGCGCCCCATGAACGTCGATTACCTCTTCTACCGGCGGCCGGACAAACCCGGCCCCTATTCCCTCGACGACCTGGGCGAGACCGCGCCGCCGATCGGCCCGAGCGACATGGTGCGCGCGGGGATCGCGCGCGTGTTCGAGCAGATCGACTGGCGGGAATCGCCCGACGTGCCGGGCGCGTGGTTCGGCACCGGCGGCCCGTCGTTCCAGTTCACGGCGGAGCCCGACGGGCGCGTGACGAGCTTCATGGGCTCGCGGCTCGAACGCCGCTCGATGCTGCAGCTGACCCGCGAAATGGGGCTCATCGCGCTCGACCTGCAGCGCGACATCGTCTACGGCTGACGGGCGGCGCGGCGCCGTTCCCCGCCGCGGCCGGCCACGCCGGCCCGCCAGGCCCCGGGCGGCCCGCCGGGCGCGGCGCGTGTCCGCCATTGAACTTCAAAGATTGCTATACTTTCGCCCAATTCCGGCTTCCGGCCGGTAATTTGTGCCTGTCTGCGTCGATCGTTCGCATATCTCGCACGCATTTGACGCCCTGACCAACCCAGCCGGGCATGGCTTCTTCAATCGCCCCGCGTGGGTGTCTCCGTGGAGCTCGTCTTGGCCGTTTCCAATCTCGTCGTGGACGAACAAGAAACCGACGCCGCTGCCGTCACATCGGGCAGTTCTTTCTATCTGGCGATGCGCATCCTGCCGGCGGTGCAGCGCGATGCGATGTTCCAGGTCTACGCATTCTGCCGTGCGGTCGACGACATCGCCGACAGCGACCTGCCGCGCGCCGAGCGCAACGCGGGCCTCGATCGCTGGCGCGCGGACATCGACGCGTGCTTCGCCGGCCAGCCGCCGCGCCATCTGGTCGCGCTCGAGCGCGAGATCCGCGCGTTCGACCTGAAGCGCGAGGACTTCCACGCGATGATCGACGGGATGGCGATGGACGCCGCCGAGGACATCTGCGCGCCGGACGAGCCGACGCTCGACCTGTTCTGCGATCGCGTGGCGAGCGCGGCCGGCCGTCTGTCGGTGAGGATTTTCGGGATCCCGGAGGCGGAAGGCATCAAGCTGTCGCACCACCTCGGCCGCGCGCTGCAGCTGACGAACATCCTGCGCGACATCGACGACGACGCGGCGATCAACCGCTGCTACCTGCCGCGCGAGCTGCTCGCGCGCGAAGGCATCGCGATCACCGATCCGGCGACGATCGTGCGCGATCCGGCGCTGCCGCGCGTGTGCGCGACGCTCGTCGAGCGCGCGCTCGAGCACTTCCGCGCGGCGGACGCGGTGATGGACACCTGCACGCGTGCGCAGGTGAAGGCGCCGCGCATCATGTCGGGCGCGTATCGCTGCATCCTGGAAGCCGCGATCGCACGCGGCTTCGCCGCCCCGCGCGCGCCGCTGCGCAAGCCGAAGGCGCGCATGCTGATGATCGCCGCGCGCTACGCGCTGTTCTGAGCCGATGCCCAGAACCGTCCACGTGATCGGTGCAGGACTCGCGGGCCTGTCGGCCGCCGTCGAGCTGCAACGCCGCGGGCGGCGCATCGTGCTGCACGACGCGCATGCGCATGCGGGCGGCCGCTGCCGCTCGTGGTTCGACGGCGTGCTGAACACGACGCTCGACAGCGGGCTGCATCAGGTTTTCGCGGGGCAATCCGCGACCCAGCGCTACCTGCGCGCGATCGGCGCGGCCGATCGGCTCACGGGGCCCGCGCTGCCTGAATGCCCGGTGGTCGACGTCGCGTCGCAGCAGCGCTGGACGCTGCGTTTCGGCAACGGGCGCTGGCCGTCGTGGCTGTTCGACGCCGCGTCGCGCGCGCCGGGCACCACGCCGCTCGACTATCTTGCGCTGGCCTCGCTCGCGTTCGCGCGCACCGGCCGCTCGCTCGCACAGACGATGCGCTGCGACGGCATGCTGTGGGATCGTTGGCTGCGGCCGTATTTCCTCGGGGTGCTGAACGTCGAGCCGCGCCACGCGAGCGCCGAGCTCGCGCGCGCGGCGCTGTGCGGCACGTTTGCCGCGGGCGGCCCCGGATGGCGCCCGCTCGTCGCGCGCCACGGGCTCGGCAGCGCATTCGTCGAACCGGCGCTGCGGATGCTGCAGCACGGCGGCGCGCAGATCCGGCTGAATTCGCGGCTCGATGCGTTCGAATTCGGCGCGCACGGCAACGCGGTCGATGCGGTCGCGATCGGCGGCGAGCGCGTCGATCTCGCGTCGGGCGACGCGGTCGTGCTGGCCGTGCCGCCCGAGGTCGCGCAGCCGCTCGTCCCGGATCTCACCGCGCCCGACACGTTCAGTGCGGTCGTGACCGCGTATTTCGCGGTCGATACACCGGCCGACGGCCCGCTGCAGACGACCGTCGTCAACGGCGTCGTCGACGCGGTGCGCACCGGCGGCGGTCCGCTCGCGGCGACCATCCGCGACGCGGGCCGCTGGCTCGACATGCCGCGCGATGCGCTCGCGCGGCGCATCTGGGAAGACGTCGCACGCGTGACCGGCGCGAACCCGGAAACCATGCCAGCGTGGCAGCTCGTGGTCGAGCCGCGCGCGGGGTTTGCGGCGGTGCCGTCGCAGGAAATGAAACGTCCGGCCGTGCGTACGCGCTGGACCAATCTCGTGCTGGCGGGCGACTGGATTGCCACCGGCTTGCCCGCCACGATCGAGGGCGCGATCCGTTCAGGCCAGCTGGCCGCGGACGTGCTCCAGACACAGTAAGCAACAGAGGGACCGATGAACGATCTCACCGAAATGGCCACCCTGTCCGCCGGCACCGTGCCGGCCGGGCTCGACGCGGCCGTCGCCGGCGCGACCGACGCGCTGCTGGCCGCGCAGCAAGCAGACGGACACTGGGTCTACGAACTCGAGGCCGATTCGACGATTCCCGCCGAATACGTGCTGCTCGTCCACTATCTCGGCGAGACGCCGAACCTCGAGCTCGAACAGAAGATCGGCAAGTATCTGCGCCGCATCCAGCAGGCCGACGGCGGCTGGCCGCTGTTCACCGACGGCGCGCCGAACATCAGCGCGAGCGTGAAGGCGTATTTCGCGCTGAAGGTGATCGGCGACGACGAGAACGCCGAGCACATGCAGCGTGCGCGCCGTGCGATCCACGCGATGGGCGGCGCCGAGATGTCGAACGTGTTCACGCGGATCCAGCTCGCGCTGTACGGTGCGATTCCGTGGCGCGCGGTGCCGATGATGCCGGTCGAGATCATGCTGCTGCCGCAGTGGTTCCCGTTCCACCTGTCGAAGGTGTCGTACTGGGCGCGGACCGTGATCGTGCCGCTGCTGGTGCTGAACGCGAAGCGCCCGCTCGCGAAGAACCCGCGCGGCGTGCGCATCGACGAGCTGTTCATCGACCCGCCCGTCAACGCCGGCCTGCTGCCGCGCCAGGGCCACCAGAGCGCCGGCTGGTTCGCGTTCTTCCGCGTGGTCGATCATGCGCTGCGCGCGGCCGACGGCCTGTTCCCGAACTACACGCGCGAACGCGCGATCCGCCAGGCCGTGTCGTTCGTCGACGAGCGCCTGAACGGCGAGGACGGCCTCGGCGCGATCTATCCGGCGATGGCCAACGCGGTGATGATGTACGACGTGCTCGGCTATGCGGAAGATCATCCGAACCGCGCGATCGCGCGCAAGGCGCTCGAGAAGCTGCTCGTCGTGCACGAGGACGAAGCGTATTGCCAGCCGTGCCTGTCGCCGGTGTGGGACACGTCGCTCGCCGCGCACGCGCTGCTCGAAACCGGTGACGCGCGTGCGGAGGAAGCCGTGCTGCGCGGCCTCGACTGGCTGCGCCCGCTGCAGATCCTCGACGTGCGCGGCGACTGGATCTCGCGCCGCCCGAACGTGCGTCCCGGCGGCTGGGCGTTCCAGTACGCGAACGCGCACTATCCGGACGTCGACGATACGGCCGTGGTCGTGATGGCGATGGACCGTGCGCAGAAGCTCAGGCAGACGGATACGTATCGCGACTCGATGGCGCGCGCGCGCGAATGGGTCGTCGGCATGCAGAGCAGCGACGGCGGCTGGGGCGCGTTCGAACCGGAAAACACGCAGTACTACCTGAACAACATCCCGTTCTCGGATCACGGCGCGCTGCTCGATCCGCCGACCTCGGACGTGTCGGGCCGTTGCCTGTCGATGCTGTCGCAGATCGGCGAGACGCCGCTGAACAGCGAGCCGGCCCGCCGCGCGCTCGACTACATGCTGAAGGAACAGGAGCCGGACGGCAGCTGGTACGGCCGCTGGGGGATGAACTACGTTTACGGCACGTGGACCGCGCTGTGCTCGCTGAACGCGGCCGGCCTGACGCCGGACGATCCGCGCATCAAGCGCGGCGCGCAGTGGCTGCTGTCGATCCAGAACAAGGACGGCGGCTGGGGCGAGGACGGCGACAGCTACAAGCTCAACTACCGCGGTTTCGAGCAGGCGCCGAGCACCGCGTCGCAGACGGCCTGGGCGCTGCTCGGCCTGATGGCGGCCGGCGAGGTGAACAACCCGGCCGTTGCACGCGGCGTCGACTACCTGATCGCTCAGCAGAACGAAGAAGGCCTGTGGGACGAGACGCGCTTCACGGCAACCGGCTTCCCGCGCGTGTTCTACCTGCGCTATCACGGCTATCGCAAGTTCTTCCCGCTGTGGGCGCTCGCGCGCTATCGCAACCTGAAGCGCGCCAACGCGACGCGCGTGACGGTCGGGATGTAACGCGTGGCGCCGACGCAGCACAACGGCACGTTGCCCGTCATCGCCGTCACGGGGATGGCGTTCGAGGCACGCATCGCGCGCGGTCAGGGCGTCGAGGCCGTGTTCGCCGCGCGGGCCGACCGCCTCGAGCGCGCGCTGGCCGAGGCGACCGCGCGCGGTTGCGCGGGCATCGTGAGCTTCGGCACGGCAGGCGGGCTCGCGCCCGATCTCGCGCCCGGCGCGCTCGTGATCGCGGACGCGATCGACGGGCCGTTCGGCCGCGTGCAGACCGATCCGGGCTGGAGCGCGCGGCTCGTCGCCGCGCTGCACGACACGCCGGTGTGGGCGCGCGTCACGCGCGGCACGATGGCGGCGGTCGGCGCGCCGGTGATCAGCGAGCAGGAAAAGACGTCGCTGCATCGCGCGAAGGGCGCGCTCGCCGTCGACATGGAATCGCATATCGCCGCGGCCTTCGCGGCGTCGCGCGGCGTGCCGTTCGCGGTGTGCCGCGCGATCGTCGACCCGGCGTGGCGCACGCTGCCGCGCGCGGCGACGGCCGGCCTGCGCGACGACGGCAGCACGGCCATCCTGCCGATCCTGCGCGAACTGCTGAAGCAGCCGTCGCAGCTCGGCCCGCTGCTGCAGGTCGCGAGCGACGCGCGCGCGGCACGCACGACGCTGATCCAGGCTCGGCACGCATTCGAGCGTGCGGGCGCGATGCGGATCGTCTGAGCGGCGTTCGCCGCTTTCCGCTTCTCCTCTCCCCTTCCTTTTTTCGTTCTGCGGACGCGCAAAAAAAGAGCGCTGCATCATGCAGCGCTCTTCGGCTTGCGGGCGGTTTCCGTGATGCGCTACTGCGCAACCGGACTGCTCGCAGGCACCGTCGGCATTGCCGGTGCGATCGGCGCGCCGTTGGCGGCCGGCGCGGTCGTCGCACCGGTCGGCGCAGCCGTGGGAGCAGCGGCCGATGCTGCGGCCGGCGCGCTCGCCGGCGTCGCGCCGTCCGCACCCGGATCGTCGTACTGCGGCAACCCCGGCGCGGCCGGCGCGTTGTTCGGCGCCGTGCCCGATGCGCCGCCCGACTCGCCCGGATCCTCGTAGTTCGGCAACCCCGGCACGGCCGGCGTGGCCGCCGGCACCGCCCCCGCTTCACCCGGCTCCGTGTAGTTCGGCGGCGCGGCCGACGCCGACTGGCCGTGATACGTCAGCGACTTGCGCTGCTGCAGATACGCATCGCGGACGAACGAGTACGGATCGAGTGCCGCCTGCTTCAGCAGATCGGTCGCGCCGAGCAGGTCCGAACGCGCGCTGATGAACTGCGCGATGTACATCGGATTGCGCACGGCCGGCTCGATGTAGTTGAGCAGGTTGAAGCGGACGTCCACCGCGCGGCCGACGCCGTCGCGGATCGTGCTCGGCCCGAACACGGGCAGCACGAGGTACGGGCCGGACGGCATGCCCCAGCGCGCCATCGTCAGCCCGAAATCCTGGTGATGCTTCGGCAGCCCGGCGGGCGTCGCGATGTCGATCAGGCCGGCGACGCCGAACACCGAGTTCATCGCCACGCGCATCAGATCCTGCGTTGCATCGGTGATGCGCAGCTGCAACAGGTTGTTCGCCATGTTGCCGAGATCGCCGAGGTTCGAGAAGAAGTTGCTGATCGCGGTACGCACGGGCGTCGGCGTGATCTTCTGGTAACCCTTCGCGATCGGCACGGCGATGTTCGTGTCGACCGTGTCGTTGAACTTGTACATCGCCCGGTTCATCGGCTCGAGCGGGTCGTTGGGGTTGCGGTTCGGGCCCGTCGCACAGCCGCTCAGCACTGCGCTGGCAGCGACGGTCGCCGCAATGATTCGCACCTTATTCATTGTTTCCTTGCAATTGGTTCTTGGCGCGTTTGACGCGCGGCTTGCCCATCAGGACGGGCTGAAACACCACGGCGCCGATCAGGGTGCAGGTCAACGCCAGCGCGAGCAGCTTGCCCATGCTCGACGTGCCCGGATGATGCGACAGCCACAGGCTGCCGAAGGCGGTTGCGGTCGTCGCGGCGCTGAACAGCACCGCGTGCGTGAGGCTCGAATGCAGCAGGCCCGTCTGGCCCGCGCGCCACGCCATCACGAAGTACACCTTGAACGCAACGCCGACGCCGAGCATCAGCGGCAGCGCGATGATGTTCGCGAAGTTCAGCGACATGCCGAGCACGACGCACATCTCGAGCGTGACGAGCCCCGACACGAGCAGCGGCACCAGCGTGCGCAGCACGTCGCCGAAGCGGCGCAGCGTGATCCACAGCAGGATCGTGATCGACAGGATCGACCACAGCGCCGCGTGCAGGAACGCGTTGATGATCGTGTCGGCCGAATGCAGGATCGAGATCGGCCCGCCGGTCGCGCCGGGTTCCGCCGCCTTCACCGTCTTCGCGAAGCGGCGCAGCATCGTGTCGTCGTTCGGGTCGACGCCCTTCGGCACCTTCGGCGAAATCTGCACGAGCGCGTGGCCGTCCGGCGCGACCCAGTCGCGCACGATCTGCGGCGGCAGCGATTCGCGCGTGATGTCCTGCGGCTGCAGCAGCGCCGCGAGCTGGTTAAGCGCGATGCGCAGCGTGTCGGAGAACGCGCGTTCGGCGCGGTCGCGCGCCGCGCTGTCGGCGGCGGCCAGCTTCGCGAGCGACGCCGACAGATGCTGCGCGGCGGCGGCACCCGGGCCCGGGTGATCTTCCGCCGCGTAGCTCAGCAGATCCGACACGCGCTTGAGCGCGGCGACGCGCTGCGCATCGGTCGCGGCCGGCGCGGCCGGCTGCGTCAGCGCGGGCAGTAGGTCGCTCGCGGCCGCGGCGATCGCCGCGCGCTTGGCCGGCTGGTCGGCCGGCACGAAGGTCGTGAGCGTCGTCGTGCGGCCGACTTCCGGCAGCGCGTCGAGGCGCTTCGCGGCCGCGTCGGCCTCGGCGAGCGACGGCGCGAGCAGCGTGACGTCGTTGACGGCCGCTTCGGGCGAATCCTTCAGCGCGAGCAGCGTCGCCATCGATTCGCTGTTCGGATCCTTCAGGTGCAGCGGGTTGAAATCGAAGTGCAGGAACGCGAGCAGCGGCAGCGCGCCGATCACGACCGCGAGCGTGCCGATCAGGATCGGCTTGCGATGGCGATCGAGGAAGTCGTCGACGGGGGCGAGCCACGGAAAGCCCGGCGTCTTCGATTCGCCCGGCGGCGCGAACAGGCGCAGCAACGCGGGCAGCAGCGTGAGCGTGGTCAGCAGCGCGACGAACATCCCGACGCCCGCGATCAGGCCGAGTTCGGACACGCCGCGATAGGCCGTGGGGATGAACGAGAAGAAGCTCGCCGCAACCGCCGCGGTGGCGAGCGCGAGCGGCATGCCCATCGAGTGCGCGGCGCCGATCAGCGCGTGATCGATGCGCGGATCGCGGAAGCGTTCCTCGCGGTACTTCACGCCGTACTGGATCGAGAAGTCGACGCCGAGGCCGACGAACAGCACCATGAACGCGACCGAGATCATGTTCAGCGAACCGACCATCGCGAGGCCGAGCGCGGCCGTCACGACGAGGCCGACGAACAGCGTGACGAGCACCGAGCCGATCATCCGCTTCGAGCGCAGCGCGAGCCACAGGATCACGAGCACCGCGAGCAGCGTGAGCACGCCGTTGAGCGCGGCGCCGTCTTGCACCGACGCGAACTCGTCGTCGGCGAGCGGCTGTTCGCCGGTCAGGCGCACGACCGCGCCGTAGCGTTGCTCGAGGCCGAGCGCTTT
The DNA here is from genome assembly GCF_905339865.1 of Burkholderia sp. BCC1993. Taxonomy (NCBI): domain Bacteria; kingdom Pseudomonadati; phylum Pseudomonadota; class Betaproteobacteria; order Burkholderiales; family Burkholderiaceae; genus Burkholderia; species Burkholderia sp. BCC1993. Next base: position 34,872 of record NZ_CAJPGZ010000009.1, read on the forward strand.
CGCCGTGTCGCGGATCACCTGGGTCGTTTCGGCACCGGCCTTCAGCGCGCCATAGTCGACGACCGGCTGCACCGTGACGAACGCGCGTGCCGGCTGGCGTGCGGCATCGCTGTCGACCAGTCCGCGCCACGAGAACGCGGCGGGCCTGCCGGCCAGCACGTCGTCGACCGTCGCGGCGCTGCGCGCGAGCAGCTTCGCCATCGCGGGCAGCTTCACCTGGCCGGTCAGGAGCGGCTGGCCGAGCGTGGTGGACAGCGTGGTCGCGAGCCCGGTCAGGCTCGGGTTCTTCGCGAGTTCGTTGACGAGCGGCCGCGCGCTCGCGAGCTGCGACGTCGTATCCGACACTTCCTGCGGCGACAGGAACAGCAGCCCGTTGTGCTCGAAGAACGGGCCGCCGCCGGGTTCGGCGACCTGACCGATGCGGCCGGCGTCGGCCTGCTTGCGCAGGGCTTCGGTGAGCGCGTGCGCGGCGGCCGTCGCGAATTCGGGGGCCGGCGCCTCGACCACCGCGAGGATCGTGCCGTTGCGTTGCGGGAAGGCCTTGTCGACGGCCTGGCCGAGTGCGGCCCACTGCGGTTCCGCGTCGACGAGCTTGCTGATGTCCGTGTTGATCTTGAAGTGCTGCGCGACGTAGACGCCGCTGAAGACGGCGATGACGAGCGACAGCACGACGACCCAGACGGGGCGGCGTACCGACAATGCGACGAGTCGGACGATGAGAGAAGTCACCATGTGGCGGTGGGGAGGGGCTGGCAAGGACAAGGCAAAGAGTATACCGGCGCCACGTGACGTCGGTCGCGACGTTGGAGCGTAAAGGGGCGGGAAGGATATTTGCTGCGCCGGGAGGGAATCGAGGGAATCGCCGCGAATGGTAGGACGAATGGTCGGCGGAAATTGACATAATCGGCGCCGATCGCGCTGCGGCCGACACCCTGTGACAAAAGGGGCTGAAAGGTAACAGTCGGTCACCGCGCGGCAGGCGGGCCGCCGGGCCGCTATACTTCGACCCACCGGCCGATGCGATCGATGCAATCCGCCGTCCGTTTTTTTTACCGAGTGCGAATATCCGTATGAAACGTCATCTGTTTGCTTTCGTCGCGGCGGCCGCCGTGTCGGTTTCCGCTTTCGCGCAGAGCGCGCCGGTCGACATCGTCCGTAATGCGGTCGAAGGCACCGTCAACGCGATGAAGGCCGATCCGGGTGCGCGCGGCGGCGACATGGCAAAAGTCACGCAAGTCGTCGAGCAGCGCTTCCTGCCCGCGACGAACTTCGAGCGCACGACCCGCATCGCGGTCGGCGACGCCTGGAAGCAGGCGACGCCGCAACAGCAACAGGAGCTGTACAAGCAGTTCAAGGTGCTGATGACGCGCACCTATGCCGCGTCGCTCGCGCAGCTCGGCAGCCAGGACGCGAAGTTCTCGTTCAAGGCCGGCGGCGCGTCGGGTGCCGATGCGCTGGTGCAGTCGACGGTCACGACGCCGGGCGACAGCCAGTCGGTCGGCTACCGGCTCGGCAAGGTCGGCAGCGACTGGAAGATCTACGACATCGACATGTCGGGTGCGTGGCTGATCCAGGTCTACCAGGGCCAGTTCAAGAGCCAGCTCGCGTCGGGCGGGATCGACGGCCTGATCGCGTATCTGCAGAAGCACAATTCGCGGACGAATTGAGCGTCGCTGCGCGTAGTTTGGATGAGTGAAAGGCGCCTCCGGGCGCCTTTTTCATTTGTAGGTCGGGCGAGCGGTGATTGCTACTGCGCGATGCTGACTTGGCGAGTCACATACGAAGCCAGAAAAAACAGCATCGTAGGGCTAATCAATGTGACCGAGGCGCACAGGGCCTTTTGCGGCGTCGCACGTCGCCGCCCTACCGCCGCCGATGCTCGACCGCGAACTTGATCAGCTCCGCCTGCCCTTCGATCTCGAGCTTGCGCTTCAGATTGAGCCGATGCGTTTCCACCGTGCGGACCGACAGCCCCGTCTGCTGCGCGATCTGCTTGCTCGACAGCCCCTCGGCCAGCGCATCGAGGATGTCGCGCTCGCGCGGCGTCAACCGGTCGAGCGGCGACGCGGTCGCGCTCGCCTGGATCATCCGCGCGGCGAGCCCTTCGCTGAAGAACGTCTGCCCGGCCAGCACCGAGCCGATCGCGCGCACGATCTCGCTCGCGGGCGAATCCTTCAGCAGGTAGCCGCTCGCGCCGGCGCGCACGGCCTGCGTCACGTATTCGATGTTGTCGTGCATCGACAGCATGAGCACGCGAATCCCCGGAAAGCGCTCGTGGAACACGCCGGCGAGCGTGATGCCGTTCATCCCGTTCATGCCGACGTCCATCAGCGCGAGATCGGGCTCGAGCGACGCGGCGAGCGCAAGCGCCTCGTCCGCGTTGCCGGCTTCGCCGACCACGGACAGGTCGGCCGCCTCGAGCCGCATCCGCAGGCCGTCGCGCACCAGCGGATGATCGTCGACCAGCAGCAGTCGGGCAGCGGGCCGGGCGGTGTCGGGGGCGCTCATGGGCAAGGGTCTCCGGTGATGGGGAGCGTGTCGTCAGGCGGCGGCGCGCAGCGGCACGCGCGCGGCCACGACGGTATGGCCGACCTGCGACGTGATCGTCAGCATGCCGCCGAGCGCGTCGAGCCGCTCGCGCATGTTGCGCAGCCCGATGCCGCGGCGCGCGTCGGTCTGCGTACGCTCGGCGTCGAAGCCGCAGCCGTTGTCGGCGATGGTCAGCGTGACGGCATGCGCGCCGACGTCGAGCGTGACGGCCGCGCGCGACGCCTGCGCATGATGCACGATGTTGCTGAGCGCCTCCTGTGCGATCCGGAACAGCGCCGTATTGACCGGCGCGGGCAGCGGCCGCGCGCCGCTGTGCGCCACTTGCGTATAGCCGATGTCGATGCCGCTTTCCGCGCCGAGCTCGCGCACGAGCTGCTCGAGCGCGGCGGCGAGGCCGAGATCGTCGAGCATCGCCGGGCGCAGCGCGTGCGAGATGCGCCGCACTTCGCGCAGCGTGTCGCCGAGCCGCCCGATGCCCGACGCGAGCGCCTGCTCGGCTTCGGGCATGCGCGCGGTGCCGCGCTCGAAGCGCGCGAGCGCGGATTCGAGCATCAGCTTCGCGGACACCATCATCTGGCTGATCCCGTCATGCAGCTCGCGCGACAGCCGCTCGCGCTCCTGCTCCTGCGATTCGACGACGCGCTGCGCGAGCTGCTTGAGCTTCGCGTCGGCGCTGCGCGACTCGCTGACGTTCAGCACCAGCGCACAGACGGAGATCACCGCCGCGCCGGTCAGCGCGATCGCGGTGAGCCAGCTCATCGTGCGCTCGATGTTCGCGGACGCGCGCGCGTCGATGCGCTGCAGCGCGGTGTCGACGTCGTCGAGATAGATGCCGGTGCCGACCATCCAGCCCCAGCGTTCGAGCGCGACGACGTAGCCGAGCTTCGGCGCGGGCTTGCCCGTCGACGGCCGCTGCCACGTGTAGCGCACGTAGCCGCCGCCGTGCGACGCGGCGCCGATCAGCTGCTGGATCGTCAGCGCGCCCTGCGGGTCGCGCATCGACCAGTAGTTGTGGCCGACGCGCTCGGGCTCGCGCGGATGCATCAGCGCATTGCCGTGCAGGTCGTACACGAAGAAATAGCCGTCGGGGCCGAAATCCATCTTCTGCAGCATCGCGAGCGCCTGCGTGCGCAGCAGTCCGTCGTCGCGCGCATTGCGGCCGCTCGCGTCGTACAGCGGCATGATCGCGCTCGTCGCGAGCTCGACGTAATGCTTCAGCTCGACTTCCTTGCTCGCCAGGTAGGCGGCCTGGATCGTCGCGTGCTGCGTGCGCGCGAGCGACGTCGCCTGCTGGCGCACGCCGAAGCCGATGCCGGCGATCGCGAGCAGGAACGGCACGATGGCCAGAAGGAAAATCTTTGCCTTGAGTCTCATGGTGGTGTGAAGCGGGCGCGGGCCGGCGGGCGCGCGTGTCGCGCGGCGGCGGGGCGAGCCGACATTGTCGGCGATTTCGCCCGCGGGCGGCGTTGCGGCGGCCGGACGGCCAGCTGTGGCTCAGGCGCGCCGCAGCGTGCGATCGACGGGCGGGGTCGTCTGCACGACGACCCGGTTGCGCCCGCCTTCCTTCGCGCGGTACAGCGCGTCGTCGGCGAGCTTCAGTGCGGCCTGGATGCTGTCGTCGCGTTCCGGATAGCAGGTCGTCACGCCGATGCTCGCGGTCAGGCGGTCGGACGCGTCCGTGTCGTGCAGGATGCCGAGATCGAGGATGCCGGTGCGGATCGTCTCGGCGATCGTCACGGCGCCGGGCGTGTCGACGTCCGGCAGCACCACGACGAACTCCTCGCCGCCGTAGCGCGCTGCATAGTCGGCCGGGCGGCGCAGGCATCCGGCGATGCAGTGGCCGACCGCGGCGAGCGCATCGTCGCCGGCCTGGTGGCCTTGCGTGTCGTTGTAGCGCTTGAAGTGATCGACGTCGACGAACAGCAGTGACAGCGCGTGCTGCGAGCGCGCCGCACGGCGCCATTCGCGCGCGAGCGTGACGTCGAGCATCCGGCGGTTGTCGAGGCCCGTGAGGCCGTCGGTGCGCGCGAGCGCTTCCAGCTCGGTTTCCGCGCGGTGACGCTTGCGCAGTTGGATGTCGAGCAGCATCGACAGGCCGACGAAGCCGAGCGCGAGCAAGGCCATCGCCGAGCCGATCGGGATCGCGCGGTCGTACCACGCGGCGTAGGTGTCCGCCTCCGAGCGCGCGACCATGATGATCAGCGGCAGGTGGTCGAGGTGCCGGAACACGTAAAGGCGCCGCACGCCGTCGATCGACGCGGTATCGGCGAAGCTCCCTTCGTTGGCGGTCATGAACCGGCGGAACGTGCTCGCCTTGCTGATGTTGCGGCCGACGATCGCCGGATCGTAAGGCTGGCGCGCGAGCATCAGGCCCTTCGTATTGATCAGCGCCATCGACCCGCGATCGCCGAGCGCGAGGCGCGAGAACAGGTCCTGGAAATATTCGAGCCGGATCGACATCACGGCGACGCCGCCGAACGACCCGTCGGGCCGCGTGATCCGCCGGCTGAGCGCGATGCTCGGCGAGCCGCCGCGCAATCGCGAATGGTACGGGTCGCTGACGTACAGGCCGACGTCCGGGTTGTCGCGGTGCACCGTGAAGTACGATTCGTTGCCGAAGTTGGCCTTGCGCGGCACGTCGCTCTTGCCGTCGACCGCGATGTCGCCGTTCGAGTCGAGCACGTAGATGCCGCCGAGATACTTGGCCGTCGTCGCGCGATCGAACAGCACCTGGCGGCGCAGCGCCATCGGCAGCGCGACGACCGCGGGATCGTTCTCGCCTTCGACGACTGCCTGCAGCGACAGCGCATAGAACTCGATGTTGCGCTCGATGTCCCACGACGCCATCAGCGCGATGTTCTGCTGTGTGGTGCGCGCGCGATCGCGTGCGTCGATTCGGCCTTCGTACAGCAGGATGCCGCACAGCAACAACAGGATCAGTGCGATCAGCAGCCCTGAATAGAAGATCAGGTGCGGCAGCAGGAACCGGCGCAATTGGGCGGCGACGCGGCTTGTCAGGCCGGATTCGCTGGGCATTGCGTAGTCGGTTTCTGCCATGGTCCGTGGATCGATGGGCATCGTCGCCGGGCGGCGGATCGATGCGATTGTTCGTATGATTGGCCGGCGATGACCCGGAATGCACCCCCCGGTGCGCATTCCGCCCGACCGACCTGGAACACGGTGCCGATGATCGGTGATGGCGGCCGGATAAACCGCTGAATCACCTGCTCACCGGCAAGAATTGCCGCGATTCGACGATCCGACGAATCGGGCGGCGCGGATTGGTCCGAGTATAACGCGCGCATTCGTGCACGCGGAAAATGTTGCAGACCGTTGATCCGGATCAAATTATCGTCCTGGCAAAGACTTGCCAATCGCGTGCGGAACGTTGCAGCGCAAGGCTTTGCGCCAGGAGCGGGCGGCGCGCATTCCGCCGCCGCCGATTTACATGCTTTAACGGCAGGCGCACGCGGAATCTGAAGTCGCGCGATTCGGGTCGATTATCCGTTTCAGCGTTTGCATGAATTCGCATGTGAAAACGGGCGGCCTTAAGTAATGGCCGCCCGTTTCGTGAAAACCGCATGCGGGAAAGCCCGCATGCGTAGGTTTACGCGCCGTGCTGTTGCGCCTTGTACGCGAGCCGGAACCGATGCAGCAGCGGCTCGGTATAACCGCTCGGCTGCGACGTGCCCTGCAGCGCCAGTGCGCATGCGGCCTTGAACGCGGTCGACTGGTCGTAGCCGGGCGCCATCGGGCGATAGTTCGGGTCGCCGGCGTTCTGCTGGTCGACGACGCGCGCCATCCGCTTGAACACGTCGAGCACGAAGGCCTCGGTGATCACGCCGTGGCGCAGCCAGTTCGCGATGTGCTGGCTCGAGATGCGCAGCGTCGCGCGGTCTTCCATCAGGCCGACGTCGTGGATGTCCGGCACCTTCGAGCAGCCGACGCCCTGTTCGACCCAGCGCACGACGTAGCCGAGGATGCCCTGCGCGTTGTTCTCGACCTCGCTCAGGATCTCGCTCTCGTTCCAGGCGGCGCGCTCGACGACCGGCACGGTCAGCAGCCCTTCGAGCAGCGTGTCGCGCTCGCTTGCGTACGGCGTCTTCTCGAGTTCCTGCTGGATGGCCTGCACGTCGACGAGATGGTAGTGCAGCGCGTGCAGCGTCGCGGCGGTCGGCGACGGCACCCACGCGGTGTTCGCGCCGGCGCGCGGATGCGCGATCTTCTGCTCGAGCATCGCGTGCATCAGGTCCGGCATCGCCCACATGCCCTTGCCGATCTGGGCGCGGCCGCGCAGGCCGGCCGACAGGCCCGCGAGCACGTTGTTGCGCTCGTACGCCTGGATCCACGCCGACGACTTCATGTCGCCCTTGCGGATCATCGGGCCCGCTTCCATCGCGGTGTGCATCTCGTCGCCGGTGCGGTCGAGGAAACCGGTGTTGATGAACGCGACACGCGCGGCGGCCGCCGCGATACAGGCGGCGAGGTTCACGCTGGTGCGGCGCTCCTCGTCCATGATGCCCATCTTCAGCGTGTTGCGCGACAGGCCGTACAGATCCTCGATGCGCGCGAACAGCGTGTCGGCGAACGCGACTTCGACCGGGCCGTGCATCTTCGGCTTCACGATGTAGATCGAGCCGGTGCGCGAGTTGCGCTTGGCCTTCAGGTCGTGCAGCGCGCACAGCGTCGTGACGACACCGTCGAGGATGCCTTCCGGAATCTCGTTGCCGTCGCGGTCCAGCACCGCGCCGTTGGTCATCAGGTGGCCGACGTTGCGCACGAACAGCAGCGAGCGGCCGTGCAGCACCAGCGTGCCGCCGGCCGGCGTGGTGTACTCGCGATCGGCGTTCAGGCGGCGCGTGAAGGTCTTGCCGCCCTTCGCGACCTCCTCGACCAGCGTGCCCTGCATCAGGCCGAGCCAGTTGCGGTAGAGCTGGACCTTGTCGTCGGCGTCGACCGCCGCGACCGAATCCTCGCAGTCGATGATCGTGCTGACCGCGGCTTCGAGCACGACGTCCTTCACGTTGGCGAGATCGGCGCGGCCGATGGGGGTCGACGCGTCGATCTGGATCTCGAGGTGCAGGCCGTTGTGCTTCAGCAGGATCGCGGACGGCGCGCCTGCCGCGCCCTGGTAGCCGACGAACTGCGCCGGCTGCGCGAGGTGCACGACGCCCTTGCCGGTTTCGACGGCGAGCTGGCCGTCCTGCACGCGGTAGCGCAGCGCGTCGCGGTGCGAGCCGCTCGCGAGCGGCGCCGCGTTGTCGAGCACGCCGCGCGCGTAGTCGATCACGCGCTGGCCGCGCGTCGGGTTGTAGGCCGACGTGCGTTCGGCGCCGCCGTCTTCCGGCAGCGCATCGGTGCCGTACAGCGCGTCGTACAGGCTGCCCCAGCGTGCGTTCGCGGCGTTCAGCGCATAGCGCGCGTTCGACAGCGGCACGACGAGCTGCGGGCCGGCCTGCGTCGCGATCTCGCTGTCGACGTGCGCGGTGGCTGCCGCGACGTTCGACGGGACCGGCACGAGGTAGCCGACCTGTTCGAGGAACGCGCGAAACGCGGCATGGTCGCGCACCGGGCCGGGGTGCGCGCGATGCCACGTGTCGAGTTCGTGCTGCAGGCGGTCGCGTTCCGCGAGCAGCTCGCGGTTGCGCGGCGCGAGGTCGTGCACCAGGGCCGAGAAACCGCTCCAGAACGCGGCCTTGTCGATACCGGTGCCCGGCAGTGCTTCGTTTTCAATGAACTGGCTCAGCGCTGGCGCGACTTGCAGTCCTGCTTGGTCGATCATCGTGATTCCTCCCGGGGAATGAAAAACGCGCGCGGATCAGGCCGCGACGCTTTGTGCGCCGGCGCGGGCGATCTGGGCATCCTGTTCGGACTTTACGCCAGACACACCGATCGCGCCCGCAATGCGGCCGTCCACCGTCACCGGCACGCCGCCTTCGAGCAACCCCGTCAGCGGCACGCTCAGAAACGCCGTGCGGCCACCGTTGATCATATCCTCATACGCCTTCGTCTCGCGACGGCCGAGCGCTGCCGCGCGCGCCTTGTCCTGCGCGATATACGTGCTCGCCGCCGACGCGCCGTCGAGGCGGGCGAACGCGAGCAGATGGCCGCCGTCGTCGACGACGGCGATCGAGACCGCCCAGCCGTGACGCTCGGCTTCCGCGCGCGCGGCGGCGAGCATGCGTTCGACGTCGGCGAGTTCGAGTTCGGGCTTCGTTTTCATGGTGTTCCTCCGGAATCAGCAGTCAGTTGACGAGTCGGTTGTCGACGAGCTCGATCCAGTGGCGCACGGACGTCCGGCCCGCGCCGTTCAGGTGAGTCTGGCAGCCGACGTTGGCCGTGACAATCAGGTCCGGCCGTCCGGCTTCGAGTGCGTCGAGCTTGTTGTCGCGCAGTTGCGTCGCGAGTTCGGGTTGCGTCAGTGAATAGGTGCCGGCGGAGCCGCAGCACAGATGGCCGTCGGCGACATTCGTCAGATCGAAGCCGAGCCGCGTCAGGATGCTTTCCACCGCGCCGCCGAGCCGCTGCGCGTGCTGCAGCGTGCACGGGCAGTGGACCGCGACGCGGCGCCGCGTCGACTCGGCCAGCGCGTCGAGCGGCTCGGCCGCGATCACCTCCGCGAGGTCGCGGGCGAGCGCGCTGACGCGCCGCGCCTTCTCCGCATAGACGGGGTCGGAGCGCAGCAGGTCGCCGTATTCCTTCACGAACGCGCCGCAGCCGCTCGCCGTCAGCACGATCGCCTCCGCGCCGGCTTCGATCGCGGGCCACCACGCGTCGATGTTGCGGCGCGCGCGCGCGAGCCCGGCGTCCTGCGCGTTCAGGTGATATTCGGTCGCGCCGCAGCAGCCGGCTTCGCGCGCGGGCGTCACGCCGATGCCGAGCCGGTCGAGCACGCGCGCGGCGGCCGCGTTCGTGTTCGGCGACAGCGAAGGCTGCACGCAGCCTTCGAGCATCAGCACGCGCCGCGCATTGCGTACCGGCGGGCGCGGCGTGGCGGCGGGCACCGCGGCCGGAATCTTGTCCTGCAGCGTGCCGGGCAGCAGCGGGCGCAGCGCGCGGCCGGCCTTCAGCAGCGCGGCGAAGGTTGCCGGCCGCGGCACTACGTGACGCAGGCCCGCGCGCAGCAGGCGCTCGCGCGCAGGCCGCCGCGCGCGCTTCTCGGCTTCCGCGCGGCCGATGTCGAGCAGCGTGTGATAGCGCACGCCGGACGGGCAGGTCGTCTCGCAGTTGCGGCAGGTCAGGCAGCGGTCGAGGTGCTGCTGCGTGCGTTCGCCGCACGGCTCGCCTTCGAGCATTTGCTTGATCAGGTAAATGCGTCCGCGCGGCCCGTCGAGCTCGTTGCCGAGCACCTGGTAGGTCGGGCAGGTCGCATTGCAGAAGCCGCAGTGCACGCACGCGCGCAGGATCGCTTCCGCTTCGTCGGCCCGGTCGAGGGCCTTGCTGGCTTCGCTGAGATTGGTTTGCATATCGGCGGTTCGAAGTCGGGTTGGCGTCAGACGTTCGCGTACAGGCGGCCGGGATTGAAGATCGCATGCGGATCGAGCTGCGCCTTCAACTGCCGATGCACGCGCAGCAGCGCGGGCGGCAGCGGCTGGAACGGCTCGGGCGTCGTGCCGGGCGTGAAGCAGGTCGCGTGGCCGCCCCACTGCGCGGCGAAGTGCTGCACGTCGGCCGGCGCGGCGTCGCTTTTCAGCCAGCGCTGCGCGCCGCCCCAGTCGACGAGCAGCGCGCCGGGCAGCGTATCGAGCGGCGCGGCCGCCGGCACCGATACGCGCCACAGCGGGCGCGGATCGTCGAAGAACGGCAGCGACAGGTCGCGCAGCCGCACCCAGAAGCCGTCGTTGCGATCGTCCATCCGCTCGCCGCCGATCGTGTCGCGCGCGGCCTTCACCGAGCCCTCGCCGCCTTCGAGCCGCACGCGCAGCACGCCGTCCGCGTGGCAGGCACCCGCGAGCGGCAGCCCCGCGCGACGCCATGCCGCGACGCGCTGCACGGCTTCGGCGGCAGCGAGCTGTAAGGCGAGATCGCCGGTCGCGCGCGGCTTCGGCAGCACCTTCAGCGACACTTCCGTCACGACGCCGAGGCAGCCGAAGCTGCCCGCGAGCAGCCGCGATACGTCGTAGCCCGCGACGTTCTTCATCACCTCGCCGCCGAAGCGCAGGTGTTTCGCGTGGCCGGTGATCACGCGACAGCCGAGCACGAAGTCGCGCACCGCGCCGGCCCACGGGCGGCGCGGCCCCGACAGCGCGGCCGCGAACATGCCGCCGACCGTCGCCGTGCCGCCGAACGTGGGCGGCTCGCACGGCAGCATCTGGCCGGCCGCGTCGAGCATCGCTTCCAGTTCGGCGAGCGGCGTGCCCGCGCGTGCGGTGATGACGAGTTCGGTCGGGTCGTATGCGACGATGCCGCGGTGCGTGCGCACGTCGAGCGTGCGGCCTTCGACCGCGCGGCCGACGAACGCCTTCGTGCCCGCGCCGCGGATGTGCAGCGGCTGGCGCGCGTGGATCGCGGCGTCGACCTGCGCGACGAGCGCCGCGCTGTCGTCGATCGATTCGATTTCGCGTTCGTGTCGCATCAGAAGCGCTCCAGTTCGGGAAACGGCAGCTTGCCGTGATGGACGTGCATCGCGCCGAACTCGGCGCAGCGGTGCAGCGTCGGGATGTTCTTGCCGGGGTTGAGCAGGCGCTGTGGATCGAACGCGGCCTTCACCGCGTGGAAGAACGTGATTTCGTCGGCGTTGAACTGCACGCACATCTGGTTGATCTTCTCGCGCCCGACACCGTGTTCGCCGGTGATGCTGCCGCCCGCCGCGACGCACAGTTCGAGGATCTTGCCGCCGAGCGCTTCCGCGCGGTCGAGCTCGCCGGGACGGTTCGCGTCGAACAGGATCAGCGGATGCATGTTGCCGTCGCCCGCATGGAACACGTTCGCGACCGGCAGCGCGTATTGCGCGGACAGCGCGGCGATCCCTTCGAGCACGCGCGGCAGCTCGCGGCGCGGGATCGTGCCGTCCATGCAGTAGTAGTCGGGCGACATGCGGCCGACCGCCGGGAACGCGTTCTTGCGGCCGGCCCAGAAGCGCTGCCGCTCCGCTTCGTCGCGCGCGACGCGGATCTCCGATGCGCCGGCGTCGCGCAGCAGCGCGGCCACGCGTTCGGCGTCTTCGTCGACATCGGTCGCGGCGCCGTCGAGTTCGCACAGCAGGATCGCCTGCGCGTCGACCGGATAGCCTGCATGGATGAAGTCCTCGGCCGCGCGGATCGCGAGGTTGTCCATCATCTCGAGCCCGCCGGGGATCACGCCCGCGCCGATGATCCGCGCGACCGCCGCGCCGGCTTCGGCCACGTCGTCGAAGCTCGCCATCAGCACCTTCACGCTCGACGGTTTCGGCAGCAGCTTCACCGTCACCTCGGTGACGATGCCGAGCATCCCCTCGGAGCCGGTGAACAGCGCGAGCAGGTCGAAGCCGGGGGCGTCGAGCGCGTCGGCGCCGAGCGTCAGCGTGTCGCCGTCGATCGTCAGGATCTCGACCTTCAGGATGTTGTGCACCGTCAGCCCGTATTTGAGGCAGTGCACGCCGCCCGCGTTTTCGGCGACGTTGCCGCCGATCGAGCAGGCGATCTGCGACGACGGATCGGGCGCGTAGTAGAGGCCGTAGGGTGCCGCGGCCTGCGAGATCGCGAGATTGCGCACACCCGGCTGCACGCGCGCGATGCCGGCGTCGGCGTCGATCGCGAGAATCCGGTTGAACTTCGACATCACGAGCAGGATGCCCTTTTCGAGCGGCATCGCGCCGCCCGACAGCCCGGTGCCCGCGCCGCGCGCGACGACCGGCACGCCGTGCGCGGCCGCGACGCGCAGCACCGTGCGCACCTGCTCGACCGTGTCGGGCAGCACGACCGCGAGCGGCACCGTGCGGTACGCGGCGAGGCCGTCGCATTCGAACGGCTTCAGCGCCTCGCGCTCGTGCAGCACGTCGAGGCCGGGCGCCGCCGCGTCGAGCGCGGCGACGAGCGTGTCGCGGTCGACGGTCGCCAGCGGGCCGTCGATCCGTTCGTCGTAGGTGAAACTCATCGTGTGTCTCCGTCTCCACCATCTTCATCGTGCAGGCGGCCGCGGGAAGCGCGGCACGCCGATGGACGGCATTCTTGGCGGGCGGCGGGGACGTGTCCAGATGCCGCTGGCGTGGTCATACCAGTTTTTATTCGAGTGCCTTTGAGGGGCGGCTGGATGTGACGGAAAACTCAATCAGCACAATGGTTTGTGAGAAAATCGGCGACATCCGTCCGAAGTGGTCATACCAGTATGGAAATGCAGAATCGACAAGCGCCGGCGCGCAATGTCGCCGATGTCGTCGCCGAGCGGATCGAGCAGCTGATCGTCGACGGCGTGTTGAAGGCTGGGCAGGCGCTGCCGTCCGAGCGGCGGCTGACCGAGAAGCTCGGCGTGTCGCGCACAGCCGTGCGCGAAGGGATGAAGCTGCTGCGCGCGCGCGGGATCATCGACACGACGCACGGCAAGGGCTCGTTCGTCGCGAGCCTGACCCCGCAACGCGAAGTCTCGCCGATGATGCATCTGCTCGGCTCGCAGCCGCGCACGCTGTACGACCTGTTCGAGGTGCGCGGCATGCTCGAGACCGAAGCCGCGCGGCTCGCCGCGCTGCGCGGCACGCCCGCCGACTTCATCCTGATCAAGCGCCGCTACGAGGAGATGACGGCGGCCGATGCGCAGGATCTCGATCCGGCCGCGCGCGCGAAGCTCGACCATGCGTTCCATCTCGCGATCTGCGAGGCGTCGCACAATCCGGTGCTGGTCAACACGCTGCAGTCGCTGACCGATCTGCTGCTCAGTTCCGTGTTCGCGTCGGTGAACAACCTCTATCATCGCGAGCCGCTGAAGAAGCAGATCGACCGCCAGCACGCGCGGCTCTACAACGCGGTGACGGGGCGGCTGCCCGACCAGGCGCGCAAGGCGGCGAGCGAGCATATCCGGCAGTGCGTCGAGTATCTGCGCGAGATCGAAGAGGAGGAGCAGCGGCTCGTGCGTTCGACGTTGCGGCTCGAAGGGTGGACTTGATTCGCATGAACCGGCGCGGCCGCCGACGCCATGACATGTGTCACGCATATTGAGCTGATGATGCAGCCCGACGGTCGAATATGTCGCGATGTGATCCATTCGATGCGTGGCCGGACACGACCCGTTTCGCCGGTGCGCGAGCCGCGCTCGGGCGATTGATCGTGACGCGTCGCCGATTCTTGAAGGAGGGCGCAGCATGTCGATTCCGACGCGTGGCGACGGGCCCGAGGCCCGCGCCGCCCTGACGAGCGTCCGTACGAGTGAGCGATGCCGGCGTCAACGACGTTTTTCCCTCGTTTCGGGCCGGACTGACGCTATTCGAGGGTTCCCATTAAAATACGCCTTCCGGGAATTTCAGTGATTGCTTCGTCATGCATAGAATCGGATTCTTCGTTTGCCGTGGCTACGATGCGCTTGATCTTGGCGGGCCGCTGTCGGCCTTCAATCAGGTGGCCACGGCTGCCGGTCATACACCCTACGATCTTCATGTCATCTCGCAATCCGGCGGCCCGGTTCACGGCAATACGGGCCTGTCGATCGAGACGAAGCCGATCGGAAGGCGCGCGTTCGATACCGTCGTGTTCGTGGGCGGTGAAATCGATCCTATGCAGACCTCGGAGAATATCGCCGCGGCCAGGAAATTGGCCGCCAAGGCCTCGCGGGTGGCAAGCGTGTGCACGGGCGCCTTTCTGCTTGCGGAAACCGGCTTGCTGGACGGCTTGAGAGCGGCGACCCACTGGCGATACGCCGCGCAATTGCAGTCGCGCTTCCCTCGCACCCGGGTCGACGGCGACAGCATCTATATCGAGGATGGCCGCGTCTGGACGTCGGCGGGCATCGCCTCCGGGATCGACCTGGCGCTCGGCATCATTGAACGAGACATGGGCGCGGAGATTGCGCGCACCGTCTCCAGGCTTCTGGTTGTTCCGTATCGTCGACCAGGCGGGCAGTCCCAATTCTCCGCCATGTCGCGGATGGAGCCGGAATCAGATCGCATCCGCATCGCGCTGAATTTTGCCCGGGAGCATCTGGCTGAAGCCTTGCCCGTCGAACGACTCGCCGATGCCGCACGATTGAGCTTGCGGCAGTTCGGACGCGCGTTTCGCCGGGAAACCGGTGAAACGCCTGCCAGGGCGGTCGAGCGCTTGCGAGTCGAAGCGGCGAGGCTGCGCCTGCAGGGCGGCAGCGAACCGATCGAACAGATTGCCCTGGCGGTGGGATTCACCGATCCGGAACGGATGCGGCGGGCCTTCATCAAGCTGCATGGGCACCCGCCGCAAGCGATTCGACGCGAGAGCCGGGCGAACGGCGCGCGCTGATCGGCCGGCGGCCGTTCAGCGCGCTGCGGGGGCGACGTCCCGCTGGCGTTCCCGACGTTCTATTGACGCTTGGGAGCGTGACGCGCCATTGCGCCGGACGCTCACTGGCCGGCGGTGTCGACCGGACCGTAGTCGTTCCACATGTCGCGATGCAACTTCCACACGCCGGCCTGTTTCACGAAGACGAGCGTCTGCTTGGCGCGGATCTTGAGCTTGCCGTCGTGGTCGCGGACCTCCGCATCCGACACCTCCGTCACGGTCCGGTCATTACCGTAGAACTCGTAGTGGCTGAACGATACGGTGCCGGGCTTCGATCCGGCATACCCCTTGGTGAAGTACGCGGTGATCGCGCGGCTTCCCGTGACCTTGTCGCCGCCGGGCGGCAGGAGCGCGCCGTCATCGGTATAGAGGCGGCCTATCGCCTCGTAGTCTCCTCGCGCAAAGGCATCCGCCCATCGCGCGTTTTCGGCCTTGATCGCCGCTTCGGGCGGACGTTGCGAACCGCCGGCGGTGGCCGGCGCAGTGAATGCAAGAAAGGAGACGCAGGCTGCCAGCGCAGCAGTACAAAAACGGATCTGTTGCATCGAGTGATTTCCGAACTGACTTGAGTTGAGTTGAAAGGGCGGCGCCACATGGGCGAGCGAGCCGGCAAGGTCGGCCGCGGCCTTCAGCGCGCGAGGCGGCGGCCATGCATGCATGGCCGGCAAGCGTTTCAGCGAACGCCGGGGATGCGTGCGAGCCCCCTGGATGCGCCGGGCAGTTCCTTGTCGACCATTGCGATGACTTCCGGCCGCGCGTCCCTGGGATGACCGGAGTGGAACGGCGGAGCGGGGTCGTATTCGATCAGGAGCTGCGTGAATTCGGCGGCCTGTCGGCCGCGCAGCTTCGCTGCTACGCGTAGCGCGAAGTCGATGCCTGCCGTCACGCCGCCGCCGCTCATGAACCTGCCGTTGTCGTCTTCCACGAAGCGGTCGGGAACGGGAATGGCGCCATACTCGGACAGCTTGTTGACGAAGGCCCAATGGCAGGCGCTTCGCTTACCCTTGAGAACGCCCGTTGCGGCAAGCACGAGCGATCCGTTGCAAACCGACGTCACGTGTTTGGCGCTTTCCGCCAGGCGCCGGATCTGCGCCTGATACGCCGGTCGCATCGGGGCCGTCAGGTCGGATCCGCCGGGGACGAGGATCACGTCGGTCTTCTCGATATCGGCCAGTCGTTCGGTCTTGCCATA
Organism: Burkholderia sp. BCC1993; assembly: GCF_905339865.1. NCBI lineage: Bacteria > Pseudomonadati > Pseudomonadota > Betaproteobacteria > Burkholderiales > Burkholderiaceae > Burkholderia > Burkholderia sp. BCC1993. The sequence continues at coordinate 51,048 of NZ_CAJPGZ010000009.1, forward strand.
CACGACGCCGAATTCGAGCGTCACGTTGCCGCCATCGAGGCTCGCGTAGCGAACGTTCGTATTGGGTAGCCGGTGGAAGATCTCGCTGGGGCCGGCGAAGTCGAGCAGCGTGCCGCCATCGTAGTTGACGATCAGGATTTCGAGGGGCGCATTCGGGGCAAGCAGCCCTTCGCTGCCCGCCTGGGCAAGCGCAGGCGTGACGTGCCCGAGCAAGGCGCCGCCACCCAGGACGGCGCCGAGGGTGGCGGCGCTGCCAAGCCTGAGCACGTCGCGGCGCGAACGACCGGCTCGGGTGAGTTGCTCTACGGAAGCATGGTTATCGCTACTGTCGGTCAAGATGACTTCTCCTTGCACTTCGGCCGCCTCTGCGAACGCAGCCAGGCCGGCCCGGATTGAATGACCGCCACGACGCAAGGTGTGGCGGACGCGAGATCGGGATGTGGATGAGCCGGTGTGACGCGTCGGGCTCCGGAATCGTGAACCGCAGGCTCAGAGCTGCGAGGCGCCGCCATCGACGACCAGTTCGGTGCCGACGACGTAGGAGGACTCGTCGCTCGCGAGATAGAGCGCCGCGTACGCGATGTCCTCCGCCTTGCCCATGTGGCCCACCGGAATCGCCGCGGCGAACTCGGCCCGACGGTCGCGAACCCATTCGTCGGACATGCCCCACCTGGTCATCAGCGGCGTGTTCATCGCGCCGGGAGCGATCGCGTTGAAGCGGATTTTCCGGTCGAGAAACTCATAGGACCAGCTGCGGGCAAGCGATCGCACCGCGGCTTTCGCCGCGGCAGTCAGCGAGATGCCATGCTTGCCGGTCTGCGCGACGAACGACGTATTGAGGATCACTGATGAACCTTCCCGCAAGTCCGGCAGCACCGCTTGAAGCGTGAGCACCACACCCTTGACGTTGACGTCCATGATCTCGTTGTAGAGTGCGTCGTCGATGTCGCCGACTGCTGACGGGAAAGCCCAGCCGGCGTTGGCGAACACGATATCGAGGCCGCCGAACTTCTCTTTTACTTCGGCGGCGATCGCGCGCATGTCCTTGATCGAGCGCACATCACCCTTGAGAACGATCGCATTCTCGCCAAGCTCCGCCTGCACACGCTCGAACACGGCGTCATCGCGACCCGTAACCGCGACCCGGGCGCCTTCTGCAATGAACAGCTTCGCGGTTGCAAGACCGATGCCGCTGGTTCCACCCGTGATCAAAGCTGATTTGTTCTTGAGCCTCATGTTCCGTTCCTTTGCATGGTCGTGTGATTGACCAGGCCGCAAGCTCGAAACGCAATCGCGTTCGTGTGCTTTTCCCGGCTTGATCGTCCGTGGAAAGTATGGAATGTGAGGTCAATGGCGCAAAGGTCGTATAACCCTCAAAAAGCGCCACTCGATCCGAACCGGTGAAAAACCTGTCCGGCGTTCAGCGACGCCGCGTGTCGAGCAGAATAAAAAAAGCCCGCCGAAGCGGGCAATCCTCTCGATGAAGAGGGGGAGATCCGAATCCGCGATCGGTGATCGGTGATCGGCGGTCAGGGCGAGTTCAACCTTTCGTCGCCCCAAACGTGAGCCCCGCGACGAAATGCTTCTGCATCGCGAAGAACATCGCGACCGACGGCAACGCAGCGAGAATCGACCCGGCCGAAACAAGGTTCCAGGAAGTCGTCCATTGCCCCTTCAGCGCCGCCACACCCGCGGTAATCGGCGCGGCCTCGTCACCTTGCGTGAGACACAGCGCCCAGAAGTAATCGTTCCACACGAACGTAAACACGAGAATCGCGAGCGCGGCCAACGCCGGCCGGATCAACGGCAACACGATCCGCCAGAACACCGTCCACTCGCCCGCACCTTCGATCCGCGCCGCCTCGATCAGCTCGAACGGCAACTGCTTGATGAAATTCCGCAGAAACAGCGTACAGAACCCCGTCTGAAACGCGACGTGAAAGAGAATCAGCGCCTCGACCGTATTGAACACCCCGAGCCTGAGCGACAAGTCGCGAACCGGAATCATCAGCACCTGCACCGGCACGAAATTCCCCGCGACGAACGTCCCGAACAGCGCGGCATTCCCGCGAAACCGGTAGGTCGCCAGCGCGAACCCGGCCGTCGCCGCGAGCGCGATCGACCCGAGCACCGACGGCACCGTGATCTGCACGCTGTTCCAGAAGTAATGCAGCATCGGCGACGTGGTCAGCGCGTCGCGATAGTTCTCGATCATCGAGAAGTGCCGCGGCCAGCCCCAGTAGTGACCTTCGACCAGCTCCTCGGTCGAGCGCACCGACGTGACGAACACCGCGATCATCGGCAGCAGCCAGATCACGAGCGCGACGGGCAGCGACAGCTTGTACAGCCGGCGCGATACCGGCTTCCAGTGGGCAACGGGTGTCGGAAACATGATGAATGGTTCCCCGGAAGGTCAGGTCACTGTTCGTTGCGCAGCATGCGGCGCAACTGGAACACGATGTAGACGAGCATGATCGCGAACAGCACGACCGCGATCGACGCGGAATAGCCGAGCCGGTAGTACTTGATCGCCTGGTCGTACATGTAATACGCGAGCACGGTCGAGCTCTCGAACGGGCCGCCGCCCGTCATCACCGAAATCAGGTCGAAGCTGCGCAGCGCGCCGATCACCGTGACGACGATCGCCATGAACGTGGTCGGCCGCAATTGCGGCAGCACGACGTGCCACAGCAGCGCGAAGCCGCGCGCGCCTTCCATCCGTGCCGCTTCGATCTGCTCCGGGTTCACCGACGTAAGGCCGGTCAGGTACAGGATCATGCAGTACGCGGTCTGCGGCCACAGCGCGGCGAACACGATGCCGAACGTCGCGTAGCGCGCATCGCCGAGCACCGGGATCCCGTGCCCGGCGATCAGTGCGAGCAGCCCGAAGGTCGGATCGTAGAACCACGAGAAGATCAGGCCGACGACCACGCCCGACAGCACGAACGGCGCGAAGAACAGCGACTTCACGAGCCGGATGCCGGCGACCGCCTGGTTCAGGTACAGCGCGAGCGCGAGGCCGAGCGGCGGCGCGAGCATGAACAGCGCGAGCCAGATCACGTTGTTGCGCAGCGCGGTGTAGAACGTCGGCGCGTTAAGCAGCTCGGTGTAGTTCGCGAGGCCGACGAACGTGCGCTCGGTCATCCCGTCCCAGTTGCAGAGGCTCAGCCACAGCGTCGACAGGATCGGCCAGATCACATAGACGGCAACCATGGCGCACGCGGGCGCGAGAAAGAGCCACGCGGCGCGCCGTTGCCGCCGCACGGCCGGCGACGGGCGGCGCGCGGTCAGCACGGCGGGCGAGCTGCGGGCCGGCGGAGCGGCGGCGGGCGGCGCGGCCGGGGCAGCCGGCGTTGCGACGGGTCTGGACGTGATCGGACTGGACACGGCAAGCCTCCTGGGCGGACGCGGCGGCACTCGGCCGCCGCAGGGGTCACGCGGTTACTTCTTGTAGATCCGCTTGCGGGTCTGTTCGAGTTGCGCGAGCACGGTGTCGAGCTGCGCGGGATTCGCGATGAACTGCTGCATCCCCTTCATCCCTTCGTCGGCCATTTCCTTCGTCATGTCACGGTCGTAGAACTGCGCGACGCCGCCCTTGGTGTCGGCGAGGATCCGGAAGCCGATGCGCGAGATCGGATCGGCCGGCTCCGGCGACTTGCTGTTGGCCGACAGCGAACCGAGCCCTTCGGCGAGCTTCGCGCCCATCTCGGGCGTTTCGACGAACGCGAGGAACGTATGCGCGTCGGCCTTGTTCTTCGCCTTGGTCGGGATGTGCAGCGATTCGACCGGGCCGTCCTCGGCGGTCGGCACCTTCGGGTCGATGATCGGGAAACGGTAATAGCCCATCTCCTGCTTCACGTTCGGCGGAAAGCCCGCGGCGATGAAGGTGCCCATCAGCATCATCGCGGCCTTGCCCTGGAACAGGAACGGCTGCGCGCCGTCGAGATCGTAGGACAGCGCGTTGTCGATGAAGTATCCGGAGTCGATCAGCGATTTCCACGTCGTGTAGACCTTCTTCACGCGCGGATCGGTGTACGGCACGTCGCCGGCCATCAGTTGCTGGTGGAACGCGTTGCCGTTCAGGCGCAGGTCGAGATAGTCGAACCAGCCGGCGAGCGTCCACGCGTCGCGCCCGCCAATCGCGATCGGCGTGATGCCGGCCGCCTTCAGCTTCTTGCATGCATCGAGAAACTGGTCCCAGGTCTTCGGCTCGTCGGCGATGCCGACCTTGCCGAACAGGTCCTTGCGGTAGAACAGCCCCCACGAGTAATAGACGGTCGGCGCCGCATACTGCTTGCCGTTATAGGACGACGCGCTGCGCGTCGACGCGTACATCGCGTCCCAGCCGTTCTTTTTCCAGTCGCCGCTCAGGTCCTCGAACAGCCCGCGCTTCGCGTAGTACGCCATGCGCTCGCCCGCGTGCCAGTTCACGACGTCGGGCGCGACGGTCGTGAGCCACGCCGGGAGCTGCACCTTGTACGCTTCCTCGTCGACGAAGGTGGGCTTCACGTCGATGTCGGGATGGGCCTTGTGGAACGCTTCGATCGTCGACTGCCAGACCGCGCGCTGGCTGGCGCCCTTGAACGCGATGTTGATCGTCAGCGTGCCCGCGTCGGCCGGCGCCGCGGCGCCGAACGAAGCGAACGCGATGGCGGCGGCGGTCGCAAGCCGGGTGGCGACGCGAAGGGGGCGATGTGTCATGGGTGTCTCCATTCCTGTCTGTCGTTGTGCGTGACCGGCGCGTCGCGGCGCCGGGGGCGGTTGCTACGAACGGCTGCTACGAACGGTTTCGATACACGGCGACGCCTTGCGGCTCGACCTGCGCGGCGCCGACCACGAACGCGGACGGCGGCACCGCATCGATCGTGTGCGGCGTGCTGCCGTAGTTGAATACATAGGTCAGGCCGCCGCGCCGGCTCACGCGCACGCCATCGCCGAGCGGCGACGGTGCGAGCCCAGCCTCGGCCGCGACGTCGGCGAACAGGCGCGCGGTGGTCGCGTCGTCGAACAGCGCGGCCCAGTAGTGCAGCGCGCCGTGCGACACGCAGGCCGGATGACCGTCGGCGAAGCGTGCGCGCACGACGCTGCGCGCGTCGTCGTCGCGCAGTTCGACGAGGTCGCGCCAGTGACGCGCGTCGCCGGTGAGCGGCGCGCCGTCGCGCAGCGTGCCGTCGATCCGCTCGGTCACGTTCGGCCGCAGCGATTCGACGCGCCACACGCGCACCGGCAGGATCGACGCGAGCGGGCCGGGCGGCAGCGTCGGCGGAATCTGCAGGTCGACGGTCTTCGAGCCGGTGCGCGGGCCGAACACCGCATGCGCGCCGGATGCGGCGAGCCGTGCCGCGAAGTCGTCCGGCACGACCGGCAGCGGCGGCACGACGACGAGCCGGTAGCCGTCGAGCGGCGCGTGCGCGGAAACGATGTCGACGTCGAGGCCGAGCGAACGCAGCGCCGAGTAGTACTCGAACGCGAAGCGCGGGTAGTGGAAATCGGCGCCTTGCGGCTGCACTTCGAACAGCCACTTCGCTTCATAGTCGAATACCAGCGCGACGGGCGCCCGCACCGCGCCGTTCGCGTCGGCATCGGCACCTGCGTCGAGCACGGCGGCGATCTCCTGCGCGACGCGCTGCGCTTCGCGGCCGCCTTCGTCGAGCCGGTCGTCGGGCGTGTGCAGGCCCGCATGCATCTGCTCCTGCGCGAACGGCGCCTGCCGCCAGCGGAAGTACGACACGCAGCCGGCGCCGTGCGCGAACGCTTCCCAGCTCCACAGCCGCACCATGCCCGGCAGCGGCGCGGGGTTCCACTGTGCCCAGTTCACGGGGCCGGGCTGCTGCTCCATCACCCAGAACGGCAGCTTCGACATGCCGCGATAGAGGTCGTGATTGAACGACGCGAAATCCGGATGGCCGGTGCGCAGCCAGCGCGCCTTCACGTCGGGCGCGAACCATTGCTCCTCGAGCGCGCCGAGCGGATAGCTGTCCCAGGTCGCGACGTCGAGGTCGCGCGCCACTTCGTAGTGATCGAACTCGGTGAAGAGCTGCATGAAGTTGTGCGCGACGGGGCGGCCCGGCGAATGCGCGCGGATCACGTCGACCTGCATCCGGTGATAGCGCGCGACTTCATCCGACGCGAAGCGCCGGTAGTCGAGGCGGTGCGACGGATGCGCTTCGGTCACGGTGCCGACCGGCGCATCGACTTCGTCGAAATGCCGGTACTCCATGCTCCAGAACACGGTGCCCCACGCACGGTTCAGCGCGTCGATCGTGCCGTAGCGCGCTTTCAGCCATGCGCGAAAACGCACGAGCGCGGCGGGCGAGTAGCTGACGACCGTCTGATGGCAGCCGAGCTCGTTGTCGGTCTGCCAGTAGCGCACGGCCGGGTGGCGGCCGTAGCGTTCGGCGACCGCGGTGCAGATCCGGCGCGACGCCTCCAGATAGGTCGGCGACGAGAAGTCGTAGTGGCGGCGCGAGCCGAACTTGCGCGGCCGGCCGTCCGCGCCGATCGCGAGGATGTCGGGGTGACGGTCGACGAGCCATTTCGGCGGTGTCGCGGTCGGCGTGCACATCACGATCTCGAGGCCCGCCGTGCCGAGCACGTCGACCGCGCGGTCGAGCCAGCCCCAGTCGTATTCGCCCGGTGACGGCTCGATGCGGCTCCACGCGAATTCGGCGATCCGCACCTGCGCGATGCCGAGTGCCTTCATCCGGCGGGCGTCGTCGGCCCACATCGATTCCGGCCAGTGTTCCGGGTAGTAACAGACTCCGAGGCGCATGCCCGATCCTTATGCGTAGTGGTGGACGGGAAGGTCGGCGCACGCGGGCACCGCGCGGCCGTCTTCGGTGAAGAGGTGGCAGGCGGCGGCCGGCGCATGCGCGTGCACACGTTCGCCGCGGCGCAGCGGGGCGTCGCCAGGCACCTTCGCGATCAGCGGCGTGCCGCCGGGCTGGTCGAGGTGGACGTAGGTCTGCTCGCCGAGGCGTTCGACGAGCGCGACGTCGCGCGCGAGCGTCGCCGCGTCGTGCGCGGCACCGAGCGTCAGGTGTTCGGGGCGGATGCCGAGCGTGACCGCCGCGCCGACCGCGAGCGCGGAACTGTCGCGCGGCAGCGTGAAGGTTTCGCCGGATAGCACGACGGTGACGATCGTGCGCCGCGCGTCGCAGGCGGTGACGACGGCCGGCAGGAAGTTCATCCGCGGCGAGCCGATGAAGCCGGCGACGAAGCGGCTCGCCGGATGGTGATAGAGGTCGAGCGGCGCGCCGACCTGCGCGATGCTGCCGTGCCGCGCGGTGTCTTCGCCGGCGTGCAGCAGCACGATCTTGTCGGCGAGCGTCATTGCTTCGGTCTGGTCGTGCGTCACGTAGACGACACTCGCGCGCTCGAACTGCCGGTGCAGCTTCGCGATCTCGATGCGGGTCTGGACGCGCAGCGCCGCGTCGAGGTTCGACAGCGGTTCGTCGAACAGGAACACGCCGGGCTCGCGCACGATCGCGCGGCCGATCGCGACGCGCTGCCGCTGGCCGCCGGACAGCGCCTTCGGCTTGCGCTCGAGCAGCGTGTCGAGCTGCAGGATCCGCGCGGCGTCGCGCACCTTCCGGTCGATCTCGGCCTTCGGCACGCGCGCGAGCTTCAGCCCGAACGCCATGTTCTCGTAGACCGTCATGTGCGGAAACAGCGCGTAGCTCTGGAACACCATCGCGACGCCGCGCTCGGCGGCCGGCACGTCGTCGACGCGGCGGCCGTCGATCGACAGCTCGCCGTCGCTCAGGTCCTCGAGGCCCGCGATCATCCGCAGCAGGGTCGACTTGCCGCAGCCGGACGGGCCGAGGAACACGCAGAACTCGTGCGCGCCGATCTCCAGATCGACGTCGCGAATGACCGGCGCGTGCTCGCCATAGGCTTTTTGCACGCGTCGCATCGAGATGCTCGCCATTGTCTCCGCTCCATGTTCTAATGCGCTTTCGTCGATGCTTAAGCGCTTAAGCATCGCGATCAAAAAAAGAGCCGATCGCGATCGCGGCCGAGTCGCGCCCGTCGGTCGGGCGGCAGGGTGTGCGGCGATAGTGCGCCGCTTCGGTGAGCGAAGCAAATACTGGATCAGCGTCTCATATAGTGGACATTGCATGGCGACACTCGATGAAGTGGCCCGCCGCGCCGGCGTGACGGCCGCGACGGTCTCGAACGTGCTGCGCAACCGCGGCCGGGTCGGCGAAGCCACCCGCGCGCGGGTGCTCGAAGCGGTGAAGGCGCTTGGCTACCGGCCGCATCTGGCCGCGCGGGCGCTCGCGGAAGGGCGCGCGCCGACGGTCGCGCTGATGGTGTCGAGCATCGCGAACCCGTTCTATCCGGAGTTCGCGCTCGCGGTCGAGCGCGCGGTGCGGCGCAACGGGCAATTCCTGATCGTCTGCAATACGAACGAAGATCCATTGCAGGGGCGCGCGTATCTCGACCAGATCGCCGGCACGATTTCCGAAGGCATTCTCGTGACCAACGCGAACCTGCACCTGCCGGATCTGGTCGACGTCGCGCGGCGCGGCGTGCCGGTCGTGCTGTGTCTGTGGGAGCGGCCCGATGCGCCGCCCGAAGGCTTGCCATGCGTCGCGGTGGATTTTCGCGAGGCGGGGCGGATTGCGACGCGGCATCTGGTCGAACTCGGGCACAAGACGATCGGCGTGATCGTCGGCGGCTCGGCGAGCGGCGTGCAGGCGGCGCGCTACGACGGCTTCGTCGACGTGATGCGCGAAGCGGGGCTCGACGCGTCGATCGTCGCGGCCGAGCCCGATTCGATCGAAGGCGGTGTGCGTGCGGCGGGCCGGCTGCTCGACGCGCATCCCGGGCTGACCGCGCTGGTCGCGACCAACGACCTGCCCGCGATCGGCGCGCTGCACGCGGCCGCCGATCGCGGCCGGCGTGTGCCTGACGATCTGTCGATCGTCGGCATCACCGATATTCATCTGGCGAGCGATACGCGTCCTACGTTGACGACCGTCGCGATTCCGACCGCCGAGGCCGCGGGGCTCGCGGTCGAACTGCTCAACGCGTTGCGCGAGGCGGGCGGTCAGGTCGACGATGCATCGCGCGTGCGGACGGCGCCGGTGCCGAGGCTGGTGGTGCGCGGGACGACGGGGGTGGCGCGGGGGCGGCGCACGATGGCTTAGCGGGCGAAGGCGGCCGCACGGGGCGCGTCGCGTAGTGTCATGCTTGCCGAAGCCGAAGCCGAAGCCGAAGCCGAAGCCGAAGCCGAAGCCGAAGCCGAAGCCGAAGCCGAAGCCGAAGCCGAAGCCGAAGCCGAAGCCGAAGCCGAAGCCGAAGCCGAAGCCGAAGCCGAAGCCGACGGGCTAAGCCTGAGTAGAGGCCGGCCGCGGGCCGGTAGATGGAATCACAAGAGTGGCTCGATCACGCCCCAAGGCGCAGGTCGTCCTCGACGAGCCGCATCACGATGCGTCGGGCCGAATCGAGGTGCGCGACCGTCATCGCGCGCGCGCCACGTGCGTTGCGTTCGCGGCACGCGTGCAGGATTTCTTCATGCTCGACCTGGAATGACGGCGTATCCGCGAGCAACGTTGCCTGAAGTCGCTCGTAGCGCTCGACCTGGCTGCGCAGCTCCGCGATCGCCTTCAACTGCCGCTCGTTGCCGCAGCACGAGTACAGCAGCGCATGGAATTCGCGGTTCAGCTCGCCTTGCCGGCGCGGCACGTTCGACTCGCCGAGCAGCCGGTGCACGAGTTCGGCGCGCGCGAGCGTTTCGTCGTCGAGCCGCTTCACGCTGCGGTAGATCGCGTCGCCTTCGAGCAACGTGCGCATGTCGTAGATCTCCTGCACGTCGGATGCGCTCAGCATCCGCACGACCGCGCCGCGATTCCTGAAGATATCCAGCAATCCTTCGCGTTCGAGGCGCTGGATCGCTTCGCGCATCGGAATCCGGCTGATGCCGAAGCGGTCGGCGAGGTCGCGCTCGACGAGCCGCTCGCCTGCCTGCAACTCGCCGTTGATGATCATCTCACGCAACGATGCGGCCACCGCGTCCGCCGTCGAATCGAGTCTGGCTTCCATGTTTCTGCGCTCCTCATTTTGGAATAATGGTATACCAAAGGAAATTCCGGTGCCACAATGATGGCCTCACGTTCCGATATCGAAGGAGAGCGAGATGGCGCATGGCGAACACAAGTACCGCGTGGCAGTGGAGTGGACCGGCAATCGGGGAACCGGCACGTCGGGGTATCGCGAATATGGCCGCGATCATGTGATCCGCGCGGGTTCGAAGCCGGACATTCCGGGCTCGTCGGACGCGGCGTTCCGCGGCGATGCGGCGCGCTGGAATCCGGAAGATTTGCTGCTCGCGTCGGCATCGGCGTGTCACAAGCTCTGGTATTTGCATCTGTGCTCCGATGCGGGGATCCGCGTACTCGCGTATGTCGACGATGCGGAAGGGACGATGGTCGACAGCACCGACGAAGGGCGCTTCACCGAAATCGTGCTGCACCCGCGCGTGACGATCCAGGCGGGCGACGATCGCGAGCTGGCCGAGCGGCTGCATCATGATGCGCATGCGAAGTGCTATGTGGCGAACTCCGTGAACTTCCCGATCCGGTGCGAGCCGGTGATCGAGGTCGCCGACGCGTGATGCCGGCCGTGGAACGGGCGGGGTTCGCTGCGCACCGGGCGTAACCGAAACGCGGGACGCGGGCGCATGCGTGCCTTTCAACAGGCGAGCAGGCCCGACGAAACCGGGCCGCGTCGCCTCACAACACGATCCCGTACACCTCCCGAGCCGCCGTCCGAATCGCATCGGCCATCACCTCGACAGCCGGCGACGGCAGCCGGTCCGTGCGCGTGATGATCCCGAAATCGTCCATCCGGCAATCCATCTCCAGCGGCAGCACCGTGACGATTCCGTGGCGCGCGTAGTACTGCGCGACGTCCTCCGCCAGCACCGCGATCATGTCGCTCTGCTCGATCAGCTGCGTGATGAACAGCAGCGCCGCCGTCTCGACCACGTTCGCGGGCGGTGCGAGGCTCGCGCGCTGGAACACCAGCTCGAAGCGATGACGCAGCACGCTGCCGGCCGGCGGCATGACCCACGCGGCGCGCTGCACATCGGCGAGCGACAGCGGCGCCTGCGCGAGCAGCGGATGGCCGGGCCGCACGACCGCGGCGACCGGCTCGCCGGTCAGTGGCTCGTAGCGCAGGTGCAGCTTGTCGTGTTCGGCGGACAGCCGGCCGAGCACGATGTCGAGCTTGTCCTGCGCGAGGTGTTCGAGCAGCACGTTGCTCGTGTCGATCGTCACCGACACGCGCACGTTCGCATGCGTCCCCTTGACGGCCGCGACGGCCGGCGGCACGAGCCGCAGCCCCGGCGACGTGATCGCGCCCACCGCCACGTGCCCGAGATGGCCGGCCTTCAGCGCGGCCAGCTCCTCGCGCGCCTGGTCGAGGCTGCCGAGCGCCGCGCGCGCGTGGCGGATCAGCGCGTCGCCGTACAGCGTCGGCCGCATCCCGCGCGGCAGCCGCTCGAACAGCACCGCGCCGATCGATTCCTCGAGCTCGCGCAGCAGCTTCGACGCGGCCGGCTGCGTCATGCTCAGCGCGGCCGCCGCGCGGTGGATGCTGCCTTCGTCGGCGAGCGCGACGACCAGCAGGAGCTGGCGGGTCTTCAGGCGGCTGCGGTTTCCCCACGGGCTGGCTTCGGGCATCGTACGGGTTTATATCGATATCGGAATCGATATCGTAATCGCCTAAAACGTCATTAGCCAGTTATCAAAATTCTGCCTAGACTGCGCCGGTATCCCGTCACCACAGGACTGACGATGTCGGCAACGAAACCCAGGCTGCGCTCCACCCAATGGTTCGGCACCAACGACAAGAACGGCTTCATGTACCGGAGCTGGATGAAGAACCAGGGCATCCCCGATCACGAGTTCGACGGCCGGCCGATCATCGGCATCTGCAACACGTGGTCCGAATTGACGCCGTGCAACGCGCACTTCCGCAAGCTCGCGGAGCACGTGAAGCGCGGGATCTCCGAAGCGGGCGGGTTCCCGGTCGAGTTCCCGGTGTTCTCGAACGGCGAATCGAACCTGCGGCCGTCGGCGATGCTCACGCGCAACCTGGCGTCGATGGACGTCGAGGAAGCGATCCGCGGCAACCCGATCGACGCGGTCGTGCTGCTCGCCGGCTGCGACAAGACGACCCCCGCGCTGCTGATGGGCGCGGCGAGTTGCGACGTGCCGGCGATCGTCGTGTCGGGCGGGCCGATGCTGAACGGCAAGCTCGAAGGCAAGAACATCGGCTCGGGCACGGCCGTGTGGCAGCTGCATGAAGCGTTGAAGGCAGGCGAGATCGACCTGCACCACTTCCTGTCGGCCGAGGCCGGCATGTCGCGCTCGGCCGGCACCTGCAACACGATGGGCACCGCGTCGACGATGGCGTGCATGGCCGAGGCGCTCGGCGTCGCGCTGCCGCACAACGCGGCGATTCCGGCGGTCGATTCGCGCCGCTACGTGCTCGCGCACATGTCGGGCATCCGCATCGTCGAGATGGCGCTCGAAGGGCTCGTGCTGTCGAAGGTCCTGACGCGCGCCGCATTCGAGAACGCGATCCGCGCGAACGCGGCGATCGGCGGCTCGACCAACGCGGTGATCCACCTGAAGGCGATCGCGGGCCGCATCGGCGTGCCGCTCGAACTCGAGGACTGGATGCGCATCGGCCGCGACACGCCGACGATCGTCGACCTGATGCCGTCGGGGCGCTTCCTGATGGAGGAGTTCTATTACGCGGGCGGGCTGCCGGCCGTGCTGCGCCGGCTCGGCGAAGGCGGGCTGCTGCCGCACCCGGACGCGCTGACGGTCAACGGAAAGTCGCTGTGGGACAACGTGCGCGAAGCGCCGAACTACGACGACGAGGTGATCCGCCCGCTCGACCGGCCGCTGATCGCCGACGGCGGGATCTGCATCCTGCGCGGCAATCTCGCGCCGCGCGGCGCGGTGCTGAAGCCGTCGGCGGCGAGCCCCGAGCTGCTGAAGCATCGCGGCCGCGCGGTGGTGTTCGAGAATCTCGATCACTACAAGGCGACGATCAACGACGAAGCGCTCGACGTCGACGCGAGCTCGGTGCTGGTGCTGAAGAACTGCGGGCCGCGCGGTTATCCGGGGATGGCCGAGGTCGGCAACATGGGGCTGCCGCCGAAGCTGCTGCGTCAGGGCGTGAAGGACATGGTGCGGATCTCGGATGCGCGGATGAGCGGCACCGCATACGGCACGGTCGTGCTGCACGTCGCGCCGGAAGCGGCCGCGGGCGGGCCGCTCGCCGCCGTGCGCAACGGCGACTGGATCGAGCTCGACTGCGAGGCCGGCACGCTGCATCTGGATATTACGGATGACGAACTGCAGCGGCGCCTGTCGGACGTCGATCCGACCGCGGCGCCGGGCGTGGCCGGGCAGCTCGGCAAGGGCGGCTATGCGCGGCTGTATATCGATCACGTGCTGCAGGCCGACGAGGGGTGCGACCTCGACTTCCTGGTCGGCACGCGCGGCGCGGACGTGCCGAGCCATTCGCATTGAGCGGTGCATAGCCGTGCAGGGACGCGGACCGCGGCGGGGCCTGAGGGAAACAAGTTGACGCGCCGGCCGTGGTCGAGCGCGAAGCATGGGGCGTACGCAAGCGCTAAAGCGCCAAGGTACGCCGACCGCAAAGCTTGGGGCGCACGCAAGCGCTGAAGCGCTAACGTACGCCGACCGCGAAGCATGGGACCCCCGTAAGCGCTAAAGCGCTAACGGTGGCCGACCGCGAAGCATGGGGCGTACGTAAGCGCTAAAGCGCTAACGTACGCCGACAGGAGACAAGATGACGACGCAGTACCCCCCCGCGCACGCCGTGGCGGACCAGTCCGATTCGCCGGCAGCCGTCGACGAACGGCAACTGACCCGTCTGCTCACGCGCAAGCTCGTGCCGTTCCTCGCGCTGATCTACGTGGTCGCCTACGTCGACCGCACCGTCGTCGGCTTCGCGAAGCTGCACATGAACGCGGCGATCGGCCTCGGCGATGCCGCGTACGGACTTGGCGCCGGACTGTTCTTCATCGGCTACTTCCTGTGCGAGGTGCCGAGCAACCTCGCGCTCGGACGCTTCGGCGCGCGCGTCTGGTTCGCACGCATCCTCGCGACGTGGGGCGTGATCACGATGGCGATGGCGCTGATACAGGGGCCGACCAGCTTCTACGTGCTGCGCTTCCTGCTCGGCGCGGCCGAAGCCGGCCTCTATCCCGGCATCCTGTACTTCCTCACGCAATGGTTCCCGATGCGCGACCGTGCCCGCGTGATCGGCCTGCTCGTCCTTGCGCAGCCGCTCGCCGGCATCGTGACGGGCCCGCTCGCCGGTTGGCTGCTGTCGACGCACGGGCTGCTCGGCCTGTCGGACTGGCAGACGCTGTTCGTCGTCAGCGGCCTGCCGGCCGTGCTGCTCGTGTGGCCCACGCTGCGGCTGCTGCCCGAATCGCCCGCGCATGCGCGCTGGCTGAACGACGACGAGCGCCGCTGGATCGCGCGGCAGCTCGCCACCGATCGCGACACCTATCGCCCCGATTCGCACGGCAATCCGCTCGCCGCATTGCGCGACCGCCGCGTACTGCTGCTCGCCGCGCTGTTCCTGCCGTTTCCGCTGTGCATCTACGGGCTGTCGCTGTGGCTGCCGACGATCATCCACGCGTTCGGCACCGGCGAGGCGGCGACGGGGCTGCTGTCCGCGGTGCCGTACCTGTTCGCGGTGGTCGGCCTGCTCGTCGTGCCGCGTCATTCGGATCGCAAGCGCGAGCGTTACTGGCACATCGTCGTCGTGTCGGCGGCCGCCGCCGTGACGATGGCCGCGAGCGCGTGGGTGCGCGAACCGGCGCTGCAATTCCTGTTCATCTGCCTGACCGCGTTCTCGCTGTATTCGATCCAGGCCGTCGTGTGGGCGCTGCCCGGCGAATTCCTCACCGGCACGAGCGCGGCGGTCGGCATCGCCGCGATCAATTCGCTCGCGAATCTCGGCGGCTACCTGGGGCCGTACGGCATCGGCCTGATCAAGGCGTCGACCGGCAGCCTCGCGGCCGGCCTGTACTTCCTCGCGGCGACGTTGCTGTTCGCGGTGCTGATGACGTTCGTGGTGCGCGCCGCGCTGCGCGCGCCCGAGCCGGCCGCGGGCACATTCGCCGGCGAATCCTGAACCCCGTGTTTTCCGGCTGAACGCCGCTTCGACTGACGCAGGACCGAACCATGACATCGAGCAGCACGCCGCGCTATCGCGGCATCTTCCCCGTCGTCCCGACGACGTTTTCCGAGACCGGCGAGCTCGACCTCGCGAGCCAGAAGCGCGCAGTCGACTTCATGATCGACGCGGGCTCGGACGGGCTGTGCATCCTCGCGAACTTCTCCGAGCAGTTCGCGATCACCGACGACGAACGCGACGTGCTCACGCGCACGATCCTCGAACACGTCGCCGGCCGCGTGCCGGTGATCGTCACGACGTCGCACTACAGCACGCAGGTGTGCGCGGCGCGCAGCCTGCGCGCGCAGCAGCTCGGCGCGGCGATGGTGATGGCGATGCCGCCGTATCACGGCGCGACGTTCCGCGTGCCCGAAGCGCAGATCTTCGACTTCTTCGCACGCGTGTCGGACGCGATCGACATCCCGATCATGATCCAGGATGCGCCCGCGAGCGGCACCGCGCTGTCCGCGCCGTTCCTCGCGCGCATGGCGCGCGAGATCGAGCAGGTCGCGTACTTCAAGATCGAGACGCCGGGGGCGGCGAACAAGCTGCGCGAGCTGATCCGGCTCGGCGGCGACGCGATCGAAGGGCCGTGGGACGGCGAGGAGGCGATCACGCTGCTCGCCGACCTGCATGCCGGCGCGACCGGTGCGATGACGGGCGGCGGCTTTCCGGACGGCATCCGGCCGATCCTCGAGGCATTCCGCGAAAGGCGGCAGGACGAGGCGTTCGCGCGCTATCAGACGTGGCTGCCGCTGATCAATCACGAGAACCGCCAGTCCGGGATCCTCACTGCGAAGGCGCTGATGCGCGCCGGCGGCGTGATCGCGTGCGAACGGCCGCGGCACCCGATGCCGGAACTGCACCCGGACACGCGCGCGGAGCTGCTCGCGATCGCGCACCGGCTCGATCCGCTCGTGCTGCGCTGGGCGCACTGAGCAAGTGGCGAAGGAGAAACGCAGATGAGCGACGTGATTTCACTGGGCGTGATCGGGATCGGCAAGATCGCGCGCGACCAGCATTTGCCGGCGATCGCCGCCGAACCGGGTTTCGTGCTGACCGCGTGCGCGAGCCGTCATGCGGAAGTCGACGGCGTGCGCAACTACCAGGACCTGGGCGCGCTGCTGGCCGCCGAGCCCGAGCTCGACGCCGTGTCGCTGTGCGCGCCGCCGCAGGTGCGCTACGCGCAGGCACGCGCCGCGCTCGAAGCCGGCAAGCACGTGATGCTCGAGAAGCCGCCGGGCGCGACGCTCGGCGAAGTGGCCGCGCTGGACGCGCTCGCGCGCGAACGCGGCCTCACGCTGTTCGCGACCTGGCATTCGCGCTGCGCGAGCGCGGTGGAACCGGCGCGCGCGTGGCTCGCGACGCGCACGATCCGCGCGGTGCAGGTGCGCTGGAAGGAGGACGTGCGGCGCTGGCATCCGGGCCAGCAGTGGATCTGGGAGCCCGGCGGCCTCGGTGTGTTCGATCCGGGCATCAACGCGCTGTCGATCGTCACGCGGATCCTGCCGCGCGAACTCGTGCTGCGCGAGGCGACGCTCTACGTGCCGAGCGACGCGCAGATGCCGATCGCGGCCGAACTCGAGTGCGCCGATACGCACGGCGTGCCCGTGCGCGCGGAATTCGACTGGCGGCACGGCCCCGTCGAGCAATGGGAGATCGCGGTCGACACGTCGGACGGCGTGCTCGCGATCAGCCGCGGCGGCGCGCAATTGTCGATTGCGGGCGAGCCGATCGAGATCGGGCCGCAGCGCGAGTACCCGGCGCTGTATGCGCAGTTCCGCGCGCTGATCGCGCGCGGCGAAAGCGACGTCGACGTGCGGCCGTTGCGGCTCGTCGCCGATGCGTTCCTGTTCGGGCGGCGCGTCGGGACCGACGCGTTCGGCCGCTGACACCGTGCCGGCGCGCGCCGCCGCGAGCGCGGCCGCGCACGACGAAAGTTGAAGACCCAAGCCAACAGACAAGGAGACACCGTATGAACCGCACGACCCACACGATCCGCCGCCACACGCTGCGCGCGCTGCTGGCCGCGCTTTGCCTCGCGCCGCTCGGGATGCAGGGCGCCGCGCACGCCGACGCGCCGCTGAAGATCGGCTTCCTGGTGAAGATGCCTGAGCAGGCATGGTTCATCAACGAGCAGAACGCGGCGTCCGCGCTCGGCCAGAAGGAGAACTTCTCGGTCGTGAAGATCGGCACGCCGGACGGCGAGAAGGTGCTCGCCGCGATCGACAACCTCGGCTCGCAAGGCGCGCAGGGCTTCGTGATCTGCGCACCCGACGTGCGCCTCGGGCCGGCGATCGCGTCGCGCGCGAAGCGCTACAACATGAAGTTCGTGACGGTCGACGACCAGCTCGTCGACTCGACCGGCAAGCCGCTGCAGAACGTGCCGCACCTCGGGATGTCGGCGACCAAGATCGGCAACCAGGTCGGCCAGGCGATCGCCGACGAGATGAAGCGGCGCGGCTGGAAGCCGGAGGAAGTCGGCGCGCTGCGCGTCACCAACAACGAGCTGCCGACCGCGAAGCTGCGCACCGACGGCGCGACGCAGGCGCTGCTCGCGAACGGCTTCCGCAAGGAAAACATCTTCGACGCGCCGCAGAAGACGACCGACGACGAAGGCGGCTTCAGCGCGGCAGCGCCCGTGCTCGCGCGCCATCCGAACATCAAGAAGTGGGTGGTCTACGCGCTGAACGAGGAAACCGTGCTCGGCGCGGTACGCGCGACCGAACAGCTGCACATCCCGGCGGCCGACGTGATCGGCGTCGGCATCAACGGCGCGGGCGAGGCGTTCGCCGAATTCCAGAAGAAGGAGCCGACCGGCTTCTACGGGACGATCGCGGTCAGCTCGACGAACCACGGCAAGGACAGCACGCAGAACCTCGTCGACTGGATCCGCAACGGCAAGACGCCGGCGGCCGACACGCAGACGAGCGGCAAGCTGATGACGCGCGCGAACTGGCAGGCCGTGCGCGCCGAACTCGGCATCTGAGCGTGCGGGGCGACGACGCGATGACGATGCAGACGATGACGCCGGTGTCCGGCAACGACGGCACGGCCACCCCCGGCGCGGCTGCGCCGCCGCCGGGCGGCGCGCTGCTCGCGCTCGACGGCATCACGGTGACGTTCCCGGGCGTGCGCGCGCTCGACGGCGTGTCGCTGTCGGTGCGCGCGGGCGAGGTGCACGGGCTGATGGGCGAGAACGGCGCGGGCAAGTCGACGCTGCTGAAGGTGCTGTCCGGCGTGAACCAGCCGCAGGCTGGCACGCTGACGCTGAACGGCACGGTGCAGCGCTTCGCGTCGACGCGCGCCGCGCTCGAGGCCGGCATCGCGATCATCTACCAGGAGCTGCATCTGGTGCCGGAGCTGACGGTCGCCGAGAACCTGATGCTCGGCCAGTTGCCGAGCCGGCTCGGCGTGGTCGACGAGCGCGCGCTTGCCGTGCGCGCGCTCGATGCGCTGGAGCGGCTCGGCGAGCACATCGATCCGGACATCCCGGTGAAGTATTTGTCGATCGGCCAGCGCCAGATGATCGAGATCGGCAAGGCGCTGATGCGCGACGCGCGCGTGATCGCGTTCGACGAGCCGACGAGTTCGCTGTCCGCGCGCGAGACGACGCAGCTGTTCCGCATCATCCGTTCGCTGCGCGCCGAGGGCCGCGCGATCATCTACGTCACGCACCGCATGGAGGAAGTCGACGCGCTGTGCGATCGCGTGACGGTGTTCCGCGACGGCCGCCGGATCGAGACGTTCGAATCGGTCGCCGAGCTCGACCGCGACCGGCTGATCGGCTGCATGGTCGGCCGCTCGATCGAGGACGTGTACGGCTACCGGTCGCGCATGGCCGGCGACGTGCTGATCGAGGCGAAGGGGCTCGTCGGGCCCGGCCTGTCCGAGCCGGTGTCGTTCGCCGCGCGGCGCGGCGAGATCGTCGGCTTCTTCGGGCTCGTCGGCGCGGGCCGCTCGGAGCTGATGAAGCTGCTGTACGGCGCGGCGCGGCCGACGGGCGGGCATGTCGAGCTGGGTGGCAAGCGCGTGGCGTTCGCGAGCCCGCGGCACGCGGTGCGCGCCGGCATCGCGCTGTGCCCCGAGGACCGCAAGCAGGAAGGCATCGTCGCGATCGCGTCGGTGGCCGACAACCTGAACATCAGCGCGCGTCGTCATTTCAGCCCGGCGCGCGTGCTGCTCGACGCGCGGCGCGAACGCGAGCTGGCGCAGAAATACATCGAGCGGCTCGCGATCAAGACCCGCGACGGCGAGACGCCGATCGGCGCGCTGTCGGGCGGCAACCAGCAGAAGGTCGTGCTCGCGCGCTGGCTGGCCGAGCGCATCGACGTGTTCCTGATGGACGAGCCGACGCGCGGCATCGACGTCGGCGCGCGCGCGGAAATCTACAACCTGTTCTACGAACTCGCGGAAGCGGGCCGCACGGTGATCATCGTGTCGAGCGATCTGGCCGAGGTGATCGGCGTGGCGGACCGCATCATCGTGATGAAGGAAGGACGGATCGCGGGCGAGGTCGCGAAGGCGCAGGCGACGCCCGACGCGCTGATCAAGCTCGCGCTGCCGCGCTAGCGGCCTGCAGTCAACCGGAAAGCAAACGTTATGAGCCAGGCAATGCAACCCCAACGCACTTCCCCGTCCCCCGATGCCGCAGCCGCGCCCGCGCGAGCGCGCGGCGGCGTGTGGCAACTGATCAACCGCTCCGGCATCGTGATGGTGTTTCTCGTGCTGTTCGCGACGCTGTCGCTGACCGTGCCGGACTTCCTCACGCCGCGCAACATCCAGGGCCTGCTGCTGTCGGTCACGCTGATCGGCTCGATCGCGGTGACGATGATGTTCGTGCTCGCGCTCGGCGAAGTCGACCTGTCGGTCGCGTCGATCGTCGCGTTCTCGGGCGTCGTCGCGTCGACGCTGATCACCGCGACGCACAGCGTCGTGCTCGGCATCGCCGCCGGCGTGCTCGCGGGCGGCGCGGTCGGGCTCGTGAACGGCGTGCTGATCGCGCGCTGGCGGATCAACTCGCTGATCGTCACGCTCGCGATGATGGAAGTCGTGCGCGGGCTCGCGTTCATCACGTCGAACGGCGACGCGGTGATGATCTCGGAGGAGCGCTTCTTCGATCTCGGCGGCGGCTCGTTCCTCGGCATCTCGTATCCGATCTGGAGCAACATCGTCGGCTTCGTCGTGTTCGGCTTCCTCTTGCGCCGGACCGTGTTCGGCAAGAACGTGCTGGCGGTCGGCGGCAACGGCGAGGCCGCGCTGCTCGCGGGGCTGCCGGTGATGCGCATCAAGATCGCGGTGTTCGTGCTGCAGGGCCTCGTGACGGGCTTCGCCGGCGTGATGCTCGCGTCGCGGATGAGCCTCGGCGACCCGAAGACGTCGGTCGGCCTCGAGCTCGGCGTGATCTCCGCGTGCGTGCTCGGCGGCGTGTCGCTGACGGGCGGCGTCGCGACGATTTCCGGCGTGCTGGTCGGCGTGCTGATCATGGGCTCCGTGCAGGACGCGATGAGCCTCTTGAACGTGCCGACCTTTTACCAATATCTGATACGCGGCGGAATTCTGTTGCTCGCGGTGCTGTTCGACCAGTATCGTCGCAACCAGCGGCGCGCGATGAAGATCTGACCCTGACGAACGCGCGGCCGCCTGCGAATGCGAAAGATATCGGGAGACGGCATGCAACAGACTCATCCGGGCGCGGCGGCGCTGCTGGTCGACAGCCGCAACACGCTCGGCGAAGGCGCGACGTGGTGCGACGCGACGCACGCGCTGTACTGGACGGACATCGAAGGCGCGCGGCTGTGGCGCTGCCGCGCGGACGGTTCCGACCTCGCGCAGTGGCCGATGCCCGAACGGCTCGCGTGCTTCGCGCTCACGCATGATCCCGACGTGCTGCTGGTCGGGCTTGCGACGCATCTCGCGTTCTTCGATCTGCGCAGCGGCGAATTCACGCGGATCGTCGACGTCGAACCCGACTTGCCGACGCGGCTGAACGACGGCCGCTGCGATCCGTTCGGCGCGTTCGTGTTCGGGATGAAGGACGAAGGCGGCGACCCGCCGCGCGCGGTCGGCGGCTTCTACCGGCTCAATCCGGACCTCACGCTCGAACGGCTTGCATTGCCGGCGGCCGCGATCGCGAACAGCATCGCGTTCTCGCCGGACGGCGCGAAGCTGCATTTCTGCGATTCGATGGTGCGCGAGATTCTCGTCTGCGATTACCGCGCGGGCGGCGACGTGGCCAACGTGCGGCCGTTCGCGCGGCTCACCGATGCCGACGGCGACCCGGACGGCTCGACGATGGATCGCGACGGCGGCTTGTGGAACGCACAGTGGGGCGGCCGGCGCGTGGTGCGTTATGGGCCGGACGGTGTCGAGACGGATCGCGTGGCCGTGCCGACCGCGCAGCCGAGCTGCGTCGCAATCGACGGTGAAGGCCGGTTGTACGTGACGAGCGCGCGTGTCGGATTGAGCGACGACGCGCTGGCGAGCGATGCCGATGCCGATGCCGGCGGCGTGTTCGTTGCGCAAACGCGCCATGCGGGGCTGCCGACCGCGCGATTCGCAGGCGCGCCGCGCAACTGATCGCGGATTCGCGCACTGCAAGGATCCCGTTCATGGGATGCCGCTGACGCGGCGGCGTCGCGTTCAGGCCCGCGGTTTGCCGCGCTTGCGTGCGTGCGCCGTGCCGTTCCGGCTTCGCGGAACACCCGCTCGGCCACCGACCTGCTGGTAAGATGGCCCGCAATTCCATCCTGCCCGCACCATGAGTTCCGCACCGACCAAGCCCGCGAATCCGAAGAACGCCGCGAAGCACGCCCGCGCGACGGGCGACAAGCCGAAGGCGCGCGTGCAACAGCGCCTGACCTATGTGATCGGCGGCCTCGACCGGCTGCTGCGCCGTCACATGACCGACGCGCTCGCGCCGCTCGGCATCACGCTCGCGCAATACACGGCGCTGTCGGTGCTCGAGGCGCGCGGCGCCTCGTCGAACGCGCAGCTGGCCGAGCGCTCGTGGATCACGCCGCAATCGGCGAACGAGGTGATGAGCGTGATGGCCGCGCGCGGTTTCGTCACGCGCGAGGCCGACCCGTCGCATGGCCGCATCATCCTGCTGACGCTGACCGATGCAGGCGCGGCGATGCTGCGTGAATGCGAAGCCGTGCTGCGCCCGCTCGAGGCGCGCATGCTCGGCGACATCTCCGCCGACGACGCCGCGCACGTGCAGTGCGCGCTCGAACTGTTCTCGCGCAACCTGCGCGGCTGATCCCTTTCCGAACCTGACGGCGCGGGCCCGTGCGGCCCGCGTTTGCCGCGCACGCGCCGTCGCCGGTCGCCCGACCGTACCCCGATTCCGTCGTCACCGCTGCTTTCCGCTCCGGGTTTACACCGCCACTCATGCCGCTTGCAATATCAGGTAGCCTGATATTAAATGAAGCCGTCCGCAGCAGGAATGCTGCGCACCGAATCGCACAGGAACGAACGACAGGAACAGACATGAGCAAGTACGACAACCGCTGGCAGACCGTGAAAGTGAACGTGGAGGCCGGCATCGCGTGGGTCACGCTGAACCGCCCCGAGAAGCGCAATGCGATGAGCCCGACGCTGAACCGGGAGATGCTGGAGGTCCTCGACGCGGTCGAGTTCGACGACGAGGCGAAGGTGCTGGTGCTGACCGGGGCGGGCGCCGCGTGGACGGCCGGCATGGATCTGAAGGAATATTTCCGCGAGATCGATGGCGGCTCCGACGCGCTGCAGGAAAAGGTGCGCCGCGACGCGTCGGAATGGCAGTGGCGCCGCCTGCGGATGTACAACAAGCCGACGATCGCGATGGTGAACGGCTGGTGCTTCGGCGGCGGGTTCTCGCCGCTCGTCGCGTGCGACCTCGCGATCGCGGCGGACGAAGCGGTGTTCGGGCTGTCGGAGATCAACTGGGGCATCCCGCCGGGCAACCTCGTCAGCAAGGCGATGGCCGACACGGTCGGGCATCGCCGCGCGCTGCACTACATCATGACCGGCGACACGTTCACCGGCGTGGAAGCGGCCGAAATGGGCCTCGTGAACAGCAGCGTGCCGCTGGCCGGCCTGCGCGACGCGACGATCGCGCTCGCCGCGCGGCTGATGGACAAGAACCCGGTCGTGCTGCGGGCCGCGAAGCACGGCTTCAAGCGCTCGCGCGAACTCACGTGGGAGCAGTGCGAGGATTATCTGTATGCGAAGCTCGACCAGGCGCAGCTGCGCGATCCGGAGCGCGGCCGCGAGCAGGGGCTGAAGCAGTTCCTCGACGACAAGGCGATCAAGCCGGGCCTGCAGGCATACAAGCGCTGATACAGGCGCCGAAGCAACCGCCAACGCAGCCGCAAGAGACAGGCAAGGCAGGAGACGACATGACCGACAGACGGATGCTGATCGCGGGCGAGTGGTGCACCGCCCGCGACGGCCGAACTTTCGACCGATTCAACCCCGCGACGGGCGCGCTTGCGTCGCGCGCGCCGGCGGCCGGCCCGGCCGATGCCGACGCGGCGATCGACGCCGCGCATCGCGCATTCCCCGCGTGGGCGGCGCTCGCGCCGACCGAACGGCGCCGCCGGCTGCTGAAGGCGGCCGACCTGATGGACGCGCGCATCGACGAGATCATCGCGACCGGCGTCGCCGAAACCGGCGCGACACCCGGCTGGCTCGGCTTCAACGTGACGCTCGCGGCGAACATGCTGCGCGAGGCCGCGTCGATGACGACGCAGATCGACGGCGACGTGATCCCGTCCGACGTGCCCGGCAATCTGGCGCTCGCGATGCGCGTGCCGTGCGGCGTGGTGCTCGGCATCGCGCCGTGGAACGCGCCGGTGATCCTCGGCACGCGCGCGCTGGCGATGCCGCTCGCGTGCGGCAACACCGTCGTGCTGAAGGCGTCCGAGGCGTGCCCGGGCGCGCACGCGCTGATCGGCGCGGTGCTGGACGAAGCGGGGCTCGGTGCGGGCGTGGTCAACGTGATCACGCACGCGGCGGCCGATGCACCCGAACTCGTCGAGCGGATGATCGCGCATCCGCACGTGAAGCGGATCAACTTCACCGGGTCCACGCACGTCGGGCGCATCATCGCGCGCCATGCGGCCGCGCACCTGAAGCCCGTGCTGCTGGAACTCGGCGGCAAGGCGCCGGTGCTCGTGCTCGACGATGCCGATCTCGATGCGGCCGTCGACGCGATCGCATTCGGCGCATTCTTCAACCAGGGGCAGATCTGCATGTCGACCGAGCGCGTGATCGCCGCGCGACCGATTGCCGATGCGCTCGTCGAACGGCTGACCGCGAAGGCACGCACGCTGGCCGCCGGCGATCCGCTGGCGGGGCTCCCGCTCGGCACGATGGTCGATGCGGCGGCTGCCGCGCGTGCCGCGTCGCTCGTCGAGGATGCGCGGGCGCACGGCGCGCGCCTGCCGCTCGGCTGCAGCGTGGAAGGCGCGACGATGCAGCCCGCGATCGTCGACGGCGTCACGCGCGACATGCGGCTTTATCGCGAGGAATCGTTCGCGCCGGTCGTCGCGATCCTGCGCGCGGACAGCGACGACGAAGCGGTCGCGCTCGCGAACGACAGCGAGTTCGGGTTGTCGGCGAGCGTGTTCAGCCGCGACATCGCACGGGCGATGACGGTCGCGCGCCGGATCGAATCGGGGATCTGCCACATCAACGGGCCGACCGTGCACGACGAGGCACAGATGCCGTTCGGCGGCACGAAGGCGAGCGGCTACGGCCGCTTCGGCAGCCGCGCGTCGATCGCCGAATTCACCGAGCTGCGCTGGATCACCGTGCAGACCACGCCGCGTCACTACCCAATATGAGCGAGCCGACGATGAATGTTGCGACGCCCGCCAGCGGGCAGGTAAATGAAACGGGCGGTGTGCGTTATCGCGCGGCGGCCGTCGCGGTCGGCGCGGCCGAGATTCGTCGCGCGGAAAACGGCGCGTGGTACCTGCGCTCGCGCGAACCGCTCGGCGATTACCCGACGCGCCTGACCGACTGCCTCGTGCGCGGCGCGCACGCGCATCCCGACCGCGTGCTGGCCGCGCGGCGCGGCGCCGACGGCCGCTGGATCGTGCTCACCTACGCGCAGATGCTCGAACGCGCCCGCGCGCTCGGCCAGGGGCTCGTCAATCTCGGGCTGTCGGTCGAGCGACCGCTCGCGGTGCTGTCCGGCAACGATCTCGAGCATCTGCAGCTGATGTTCGCGGCGATGCTCGCCGGCGTGCCGTACTCGCCGATCTCGCCCGCGTATTCGCTGGTGTCGACCGACTACGGCAAGCTGCGTCACACGCTCGGCGTGCTGCGGCCGGGCGCGGTGTTCGTCGCGGAACGCGCGCCGTTCGCGCGTGCGCTCGACGCGACGTTGCCGGCCGATGCGGCGCTGATCGTCGCGCAGGATGCCGATGCGGATGCCGACGGCGACGCGGCGGGCCGCGTGGTGCCGCTGTCGCGCCTGCTCGCGACCGTCCCGCGCACGATCGATGCAATCCATGCGGCGCTCGGCCCCGACCATCTCGCGAAGATCCTGTTCACGTCGGGTTCGACGAAGCAGCCGAAGGCCGTACCGACCACGCACCGGATGCTGTGCAGCAACCAGCAGATGCTGCGCCAGACGATGCCCGAGCTGACGCGCGAGCCGCCGGTGCTGGTCGACTGGCTGCCGTGGAATCACACGTTCGGCGGCAGCCACAACCTCGGCATCGCGCTGTACAACGGCGGTTCGCTGTACATCGACGACGGCCGCCCGGTGCCGGGCCGCTTCGACGAAACCGTGCGCAACCTGCGCGAGATCGCGCCGACGATCTACTTCAACGTGCCGAAAGGCTGGGAAGAACTGACCGCCGCGCTCGAACGCGATGCGGCGTTGCGCGACACGTTCTTCTCGCGCGTGAAGCTGTATTTCTTCGGCGGCGCGGGGCTGTCGCAGGCCGCGTGGGACCGGCTCGACCGCGTGACCGAAGCGCATTGCGGCGAGCGCATCCGGATCATGGCCGGCCTCGGGATGACGGAGGCGTCGCCGTCGTGCCTGTTCACGACGGGGCCGCTGATGCGCGCCGGCTATATCGGCCTGCCCGCGCCCGGCTGCGACGCGAAGCTCGTGCCGTGCGGCGACAAGCTCGAACTGCGTTTCAAGGGGCCGAACGTGATGCGCGGCTACTGGCACGCGGACGTCGATCCGCGCGACGTGTTCGACGACGAAGGCTATTACCGCAGCGGCGACGCGGGGGTCTTCGCCGATCTGCAGCGGCCGGAGCTCGGGCTGCTGTTCGACGGCCGGCTGACCGAGGATTTCAAGCTGAGCAGCGGCACCTTCGTCAGCGTCGGGCCGTTGCGCGCGAACGCGGTGTCGAGCGGCACGCCGTACGTGCAGGACGTGGTCGTCACTGGGATCAATCGCGACGACATCGGCTTGCTGGTGTTTCCGCGCGTCGATGCGTGCCGCGCGCTGGCGGGGCTCGCGGCCGATGCACCGGTGTCCGACGTGCTGCGCGCGCCGGCCGTGCGCGCGGCGTTCGCGGCATGGCTTGCCGTGCTGAACCGGCATGCGAGCGGCGGTTCGACGTTCGTCGCGCGCATCCGGCTGATCGACACGCCGCCGTCGCTCGATCTCGGCGAAGTGACCGACAAGGGTTCGCTGAACCAGGCGGCCGTGCAGAAGCATCGCGCGGCGACGATCGACGCGCTGTACGACCCGGCGCGGCACGATCCCGACGTGATTTACGCGTAAGCAGAAGCAAACCGAAGCAAACCGAAGCAAGCAGGCACGACGACCGGCCGGCCACGATACCGGCAGGCATTCTTGCGGCCAGCGAATCAGGCTGCCTGATAAAAGCAGCCGTTCGGACGACACCGCGCGCGCCGCTCCGCCACTGGCCGGCGGCGGCGCGCGGCGGCCGTTGCAGGGCCGACGGACTACAAGACATGGGACTGGAGACAGACAGGATGAACACTTACGTTGCCGAAAAACCCACGGTCGCGACCACGCTCGCGCTGTGTTTCGCGATCGCCCTTCTCGAAGGGCTCGACCTGCAGTCGGTCGGCGTCGCCGCGCCGCGCATGGCGCGCGAATTCGGGTTGAGCGTGTCGCAGATGGGCATCGCGTTCAGCGCGGGCACCTTCGGGCTGCTGCCGGGCGCGATGCTCGGCGGGCGGCTGGCCGACCGGATCGGCCGCAAGCGCGTGCTGATCGCGTCGGCCGTGCTGTTCGGGCTGCTGTCGATCGCCACCGCGCAGGTCTCGACCTTCGCGATGCTCGTCGTCGTGCGCGTGCTGACCGGCATCGGCCTCGGCGGCGCGATGCCGAACCTGATCGCGCTGTCATCCGAAGCGGTCGAGCCGCGCTCGCGCAGCAGCGCAGTGGCGACGATGTACTGCGGCATCCCGTTCGGCGGCGTGATCGCGTCGCTGATCGGCGTACTGCTCGCCGGCGACACCGAATGGCGGCACATCTTCTACGTCGGCGGCGTGGGGCCGCTGCTGCTCGTGCCGCTGCTGGTGTGGTTCCTGCCGGAATCGCGCGCGTATCTCGACGTCGCCGGCACGCCGGCCGCGCGCACGAGCGTCGCGCGCACGCTGTTCGGCGACGGCCGCACGACGTCGACGGTCGCGCTGTGGATCAGCTACTTCTGCACGCTGATCGTCCTCTACTTCCTGCTGAACTGGCTGCCGTCGCTGATGGCCTCGCGCGGGCTCGATCGCGCGCACGTCGGCCTCGTGCAGATCGCGTTCAACGTCGGCGCGGGGCTCGGCGCGCTCGGCATCGGCGCGGCGCTCGACCGGATGCGCGCGTCGCGCGTGGTCGGCGGCATGTATGTCGGGATCGTGCTGTCGCTCGCCGCGCTCGCGGCCGCACCCGGCTTCGCGTCGCTCGCGGCGGCCGCGTTCGCGGCCGGGATGTTCGTGGTCGGCGGGCAGTCGGTGCTGTATGCGCTCGCGGCGATCTATTACCCGACCGCGATGCGCGGCACGGGCGTCGGCGCGGCGGTGGCCGTCGGCCGGCTCGGTTCCGTCGTCGGGCCGCTCGCGGCCGCGACGCTGCTGGCCGCCGGCCGCAGCGCGCCCGTCGTGATCGGCGCGAGCATCCCCGTCACGCTCGTCGCGGCCTTCGCCGCATTCGTGCTGATTCGCCGCCCGCAAGCCGGCGACTGAGCTTTCGTTTTTTTCGATGCGCGCCGTCAGAGCGCGCGATTCAACACGGTCTGGAGACGCAACGACATGAAGACGAAGACAAGGAACGGCCTGCTGGCCGCCGGCGCGTGCTGCGCGCTCGCCGCGCCGGGCGCGCACGCGCAGTCGAGCGTGACGCTGTACGGGATCATCGATACGGGCGTCGAGTTCGTGTCGCACGCGAACGCGGCCGGCGACCATGTGGTGCGCATGCCGGGCGTGACGGGCGAGCTGCCGTCGCGCTGGGGCCTGCGCGGCACCGAGGATCTCGGCGGCGGCTACCAGGCGGTATTCACGCTCGAAAGCGGCTTCAACGTGCGCGGCGGCGATCTCGGCCAGGGCGGCCGGCTGTTCGGGCGGCAGGCGTTCGTCGGGCTGAAGAGCGGCTTCGGCACGCTGGCGTTCGGCCGCCAGTACACGATGACTTATCTCGCGCTGCAGGGCGCGGACATCATCGGCCCCGACATCTACGGGCTCGGCTCGTTCGACGCGTACGTGCCGAACGGCCGCGCCGACAACGCGGTGACCTACGTCGGCACCTATCGCGGCGTGACGCTCGGCGCCGCGTATTCGTTCGGCCGCGACGGCGCGGGCACCGGCAACTCGCCGGGGCAGGGCACGTGCGCGGGACAGGTGCCGGGCGATGCCGTCCAGTGCCGCAACTGGTCGGTGATGCTCAAGTACGACAGCGCGTATTTCGGTGCGGCGGCGTCGTACGAGGAGCAGCGCGGCGGCACCGGCGCGGCCGCGAACTTCTTCGACGGCGTCGCGCCCGTCGCCTTCACCAGCAGCGGCGGCAAGGACGCGCGCACGCACGTGAGCGCGTATGCGCAGGCGGCGGGCGCGCGGATCGGCGCGGGCTGGATCGGGCGGCGCGTGTCGACCGGTTCGCCGGCCGCGCCCGGTGCGCATTCGGACCTGTTCTTCGTCGGCGCGTCGTATGCGGTGAAGCCCGATTTCGTCGTCGACGGCGAAGGCTACCGGATCGTCAACAGCGCGCACGACACGCGCGCGACGATGGCCACGCTGCGCGCGACCTATCTGCTGAGCAAGCGCACGGCCGTCTACGCGCAATCGTCGTATCTGTGGAACAGCGCGCATGCACGCTACGCGGTCAGCGGCGGCGGGCCCGGCACGACACCCGGCGCAGGGATGGGGCAGCTCGGCGCGATGGTCGGCGTGCGGCACATGTTCTGATCCGGCAGCCTGACGAACGGGAGCTATCTTGAACAAGAAATCTGCATTCCTCTGTATTGCGCCGCTGTCCGCGGCGGCCATGCTCGCCGGCTGCGGCGGCGACGATTCGGTCAGCGCCACGCCGACGCACCTGAGCGCCGCGACGCCGGCCGCGATGGCGCAGACGTGCGACGCGCTCGCCGCGAAGCTCGCGTATGCGAACACGTCGTTCACGTCGGTGACGACCGCGGCCGCCGGCGCGCTGACGGTGGCCGGCAAGCCGATCGCCGAACATTGCGTGATCGAAGGGAAAATGAACGAGCGCGTGAGCGCGGTGGACGGCAACACCTACGCGATCGGCTTCGAGATGCGCTTGCCGAAAGCGTGGAACGGCCGCTTCTTCTACCAGGCGAACGGCGGGCTCGACGGCAACGTCGTGACCGCGACCGGCGGGGTCGGCGGCGGCGGCCCGCTGACCGACGCGCTGAACATGGGTTTCGCGGTGATCAGCTCGGATTCCGGGCACAGCGCCGCGCAGAACCCGCTGTTCGGCCTCGATCCGCAGGCGCGGCTCGATTACGGCTACGGCGCGGTCGACGCGCTCACGCCGATGGCGAAGCAAGTGATCCGGCTCGCATACGGGAAGACGCCCGACCGCAGCTATTTCGGCGGCTGCTCGAACGGCGGCCGTCACGCGATGGTCACGGCGGTGCGCAACGCGGGCGACTACGACGGGATCATCGCGGGCGATCCGGGCTTCCATCTGCCGAAGGCGGCGATCGGCGAGATGTACGGCGCGCAGCAGTTCGCGAAGATCGCGTCGGCGACCGGCTCGAACGGGCTGCCGGACATCCGCAGCGGCTTCACCGATGCGGAGCGCCAGTTCGTCGGCGCGAAGATTCTCGACAAGTGCGATGCGCTCGACGGCGTGGCCGACGGGATGGTGCAGGACGTCGCCGCGTGCCAGGCGCATTTCAGCGTCGAGACGGACATCCCGACCTGCGCGAACGGCACGCGCACCGGCGCGTGCCTCACGACCGCGCAGAAGAGCGCGCTCGAGAACGTGTTCGCGGGCGCGCGCAACAGCGCGGGCACGGCGCTCTATGCGAGCTTTCCGTACGATCCCGGCATGGCCAGCGGCGGCTGGGCCGCGTGGAAGCAGTCGAATTCGGTCACGCTCGACCCGGCCGCGATGGCGTTCACGTTCATGACGCCGCCGAAAACCGCCGCGACGCTCGCGAACCTCAACGGCTTCGCGCTCGGCTTCGACATGGACAACGACGCGCCGGCGATCTTCGCGACGAACGGCGTGTACACGCAATCCGCGTGGTCGTTCATGACGCCGCCCGACGAGACCAACCTGTCCGCGCTGAAGTCGCGCGGCGCGAAGCTGCTCGTCTATCACGGCACCGGCGACCCGGTGTTCTCGTTCAACGACACGAGCGACTGGTACGGGCGGCTCGCGCAGGCGAACGGCGGCGACGCGTCGGGTTTCGCACGCCTCTATCCGGTGCCGGGCATGAACCACTGCTCGGGCGGGCCGGCGGCCGATCAGTTCGACATGCTGACGCCGCTCGTCGCGTGGGTCGAGCAGGGGCAAGCGCCCGCGGCGATCGTTGCCGCCGCGCGCGACACGTCGAACGCAGTGCCGAACGCGGACGTGCCGACGTCGTGGGGCGCGGGACGCACGCGGCCGCTGTGTCCGTATCCGCAGGTCGCGCGCTACAACGGCTCGGGCGACGTGAATTCGGCGGCGAGCTTCAGTTGTCGATGACGTAGAGAAGGGGAATGTACCGACGCGCGGAAGCTTCGGTACATTCGCCGCTGTTCGGCAGCGGATGGCGCGAGCGTGCCGGTCCGTCCGGATGGAAACGGCGGTGCGCCGCGCATGACGATCGAGTTTGCCGCCCGACGCGGCATCCGGGGATACACTGTGGCGCTTTCGCGTCGGCGAAACACGTCCCGGCCGACGTGCGCCGCCAGGTATCCTTCCTCCGATTCGACCATGCAAACCGTAGCGGTACTCGACTTCGAAACAACCGGGCTTTCTCCGAACATGGGCGACAGGGCGACCGAGATCGCCGTGATCCTGCTCCGCGACGGCGAGATCGTCGACCGTTACCAGAGCCTGATGAACGCGGGCCGTCGCATTCCGTCCGACGTCGTCGCGCTCACCGGCATCACGAACGACATGATCGCGTCGGCGCCGCCGGTGTCGAAGGTCATGAAGGAAGCCGCCGCGTTCGTCGGCAGCCATCCCGTCGTCGCGCACAACGCCGGCTTCGACAAGCGGTTCTGGCAGGCCGAACTCGGGATGCTCGGGATGGCGGCCGAGCATCCGTTCGCATGCACGATGCTCGTCGCGCGGCGCCTCTATCCGCACGCGCAAAGTCACCGGCTGTCGAGCCTGGCCGACATGCTGCGCTTGCCGCAGACGGGCCGTGCCCACCGCGCGATGGTCGACGCGGAGATCGCGAGCCATCTGTGGTGCCGGATGCAGCGCGACATCGGCGAGACTTACGGGTTGCGGCAGGTCGATCACGGGCTGATGTCGCGATTGCAGACGACGAGCAAGGCGAAGGTCGCGACGTTTTTCGGTTCATTGGCTGCCGACAGGCGCTGACGTTCGAGCGTCACTCGCAGGGATCCACCGGCACCTCGAGCCCGACCTTCACGCGGCTCATGCTCACGAGCGTCTTGAAGCGCTTCACGTTGTTGTTCGCGAAGAACAGCTCGCGCGTGAGTGCGTTGTACTGATCCATGTTGCGCACGGCCAGGATCAGCACGAAATCCCATTCCCCGGTCACGTAGTAGCACTGCTGGATCTGCGGGCAGCGCTCGAAGGTCCGCTTCATCGCGTCGAGCTGGTCGATCTGCTCGCGCTCGACCTCGACGTTCACGACGATCGTCAGCGGATGATCGACCTTCTCCGGCGCGACGACCGCCGTGTAGCGCTCGATCACGCCGTCTTCCGCGAGCCGCCGCAGGCGACGGTTCACGGCGGCGGTCGACAGGTTCACGCGGGCGCCGAGTTCGTTCTGCGGCGTGTGCGCGTCGCGCTGGACTTCCATCAGCAGCTTGCGATCGAACGCATCGAGTGGGGTGGGCATGATGGTGCGGCAGCCTCGAAAGAATGAGAAATTTTTGCGTCCGGAGCGCCGATTTGGCGATTTTATTGACCGGGACGCGCAATATTATTTTTCGAACCGACGGCGCACGCAACCCCTATGCGCCCGCACCGCATCCACCGACGGGCCGCCCGCGCGGCCCCTTTCCGGAGCCTTTCCGCCATGCTGATCGCCAACCCGCGCGCGACGCGCACCGACTATCCCGACACGCTGCAGCGCGTGATAAACATCGCCGCAGCCGACGAGAGCGGCGCGTGGCTCGCGCACTGGCCGCTCGTCGGTGCGGCCCGCACGCCGTTGCGCGCGCTGCCCGATTTGGCCGCGCGGCTCGGCGTCGCGAGTGTCAGCGTGAAGGACGAGGCATGCCGCTCGCCGCTCGGCAGCTTCAAGGCGCTCGGCGCGCCGAGCGCGCTGATGCGGCTCGTGAAGCGGTTGCGGCGCGACGAGGCGCTCGATCCGCAGGGGCTCGTCACGGGTCGCTACGCGGCGTCGCTGGCCGACCTGACGGTGATCAGCGCAACCGACGGCAATCACGGCCGCGCGCTGGCCGCCGCCGCGCGCGCGATCGGCTGCCGCTGCGTGATCGTGCTGCACGCGCACGTCGACGCGGAGCGCGAGCATGCGATCGCCGCGCACGGCGCGCGGATCGTGCGGATCGCCGGCAACTACGACGAATCGGTCGTGCACGCCGCGCAGCTCGCGGACGCGAACGGTTGGCACGTGGTGTCGGATACGTCGTACGACGGCTACGAGGCGATTCCGCGCGACGTGATGCAGGGCTACGGCGTGATCGCGGCCGAGGCGCTCGCGCAGCAGACGGCAGGAGAGGGCGGCCTCGGCGGTGGCGACGGCCGGCCGTTCACGCACGTGTTCCTGCAGGGCGGCGTCGGCGGCCTTGCGGCCGGTGTCGCGAGCTATCTGTGGGAGCACGCCGGCGCACGGCGGCCGCATTTCATCGTCGTCGAGCCGCGCCAGGCCGATTGCCTGTACCAGAGCGCGCTCGCCGGGCGCGCGACGAAGGCGACCGGCAGCGTCGACTCGGTGATGGCGGGGCTCGCGTGCGGCGAGGCGTCGCCGCTCGCGTGGGACTTTCTCGAGCCGAGCATCGATCACTTCATGCTGATCGAAGACGACGACGCGGTGCAGGCGATGCGCGCGCTGGCCGCCGGCAGCGAACGCGACGTGCCGTTCGTGTCCGGCGAGTCGGGCGCGGCGGGCATCGCGGGGCTGACCGTGCTGATGCGCGACCCGGCGCTCGCACGCCAGGTCGGGCTCGATGCGAACGCGCGCGTGCTGGCGATCAACACGGAAGGCGCGACCGCGCCGTCCGTCTTCCGGCAGTGTGTCGGCGAGACGGCCGACGCGGTGCTGGCGCGCCAGCGCGACTGGCTGACGCGGACCCGCGCGGCCGCAGAAGCCTGAGCGACCCGAACGACATGACGACCGACGAGGCAAGCACGATGGACGCACTGGACGCAACGGCAGGAAGCACGCTGCAGGGCCGGCTGAAAACCTGGCGCCGGCATCTGCACCAGCACCCGGAGACGGGTTTCGAGGAAGTGAACACGTCGGACTACGTCGCGCGGATCCTGACGACGCTCGGGCTCGACGTGCAGCGCGCGATCGGCGGCACGGGGCTCGTCGCGAATCTGACGGCCGGCACCGGCACGCGCGCGATCGGCATCCGCGCGGACATGGACGCGCTGAACATCGCCGAGCACGCGCCGGGCCGCGAACATGCGTCGCGCACGCCGGGCAAGATGCACGCGTGCGGGCACGACGGCCACATGTCGATGGTGCTCGGCGCCGCGCAACTGCTGGCCGAGCGCAAGGACTTCGACGGCACCGTGCGCTTCATTTTCCAGCCGGCCGAGGAACATGGCCGCGGCGCGAAGGCGATGATGGCCGACGGGCTGTTCGAGCGCTTTCCGGTCGACGCGATCTTCGGCGCGCACAACATGCCGGGCATGCGCGCCGGCACGTTCGCGACGCGCGCGGGCGGCATCATGGCGAGCGAAGACAACTTCGTGATCCGGATCGACGGGCGCGGCACGCATGCGGCGCGCCCGCACATGGGCATCGATCCGATCGTGATCGGCTCGCAGATCGTGCTCGCGCTGCAGACGATCGTGTCGCGCAATCTCGATCCGGGCCTGCAAGCGGTGATCTCGTGCACGGAGTTCATTACCGACGGATTGCGCAACGTGCTGCCGTCGACGGTGACGATCAAGGGCGACACGCGCAGCTATGCGCGCGACGTGCAGGCGCTGCTGGAAACGCGGATGCGCGAGATCGGCGAAGGGATCTGCCGCACGCACGGCGCGGCGTGCACGTTCGAATACACGCACGAGTTCGCGCCGACGGTGAATTCCCCGGAATGGGTCGACACGGCCGTGCAGGCCGCGGCGCACGTCGCGGGCGCCGACGCGGTGAACGCCGACGTGCAGCCGATGATGATCTCGGAGGACTTCGGCGCGTTCCTGCAGGCGGTGCCGGGCAACTTCGTGTTCATCGGCAACGGCGAAGCGGCCGGGCGCGGCGGGGTGCCGCTGCACAACGCAACGTACGATTTCAACGACGAGATTCTGCCGGTCGGCGCGCGGTATTTCGCGGAGGTGGCGCGGCGGGCGTTGAAGGCGGCGTAGCAGGCCGTCGGCGGCCTGTTCGCAGGCTCCCGCTACGCGTTCGGTTCGCTCCGCAGGCCGTTACGCTTCGGCCGCCCGCTTGGCCGACTCATCGACCGTGCCGGTGCGATCGAGGATCGCCAGCACTTCGCGCGCGGTGTTCTCCGAATGGCTGCGCAGCACCTGCGGCAGCCGCGCATGGTCGGGATCGGCGAGCGCAGCCATGATCGCTTCGTGCTCGTGCAGCGATTCGGCCCAGCGCAGCGTGTCCGCGTTCGCGGCGCCGCGCGCGCGGTGCACCTTCGACATCAGCGACGCATAAATGCCCGACAGCACCGGGTTGCCGGCCGCGTCGATGATCATCTGATGAATCTGCTGGTTCAGCCGGAAATACTCGACCCGCTTGCCGGCCTCGTGACACTCGACCATCCGCCGGTGCTTCGCCTGCAGCGCGGCGAGCGTCGACGTGCCGATCCGCTTGCGCAGCAATTCGCCCGCCATTGCCTCGAGCCCGTGCAGCAGCTCGAACGTCGACACGAGATCGTCGACGTCGATCGACGCGACGCGATAGCCGATGTACTGGCGATGCGTGACGGCGCCTTCCGCGACGAGCACCTTCAGCGCTTCGCGCAGCGGCGTCTTCGACACGTCGAACGCGAGGCTCAGTTCCTTTTCGTCGATCCGCGCGCCCGGCGGCAGTTCGCCCTCGTCGATCATCACGCGCAGGCGCGCGGCGATCTCCGCGGCCATGCCGCGCGTGCGCAGAAGCAGGGGATTGCGGGGTGTCTGGCTCATGATGGCGCAAGCTTATCACGATATCGGGGCTTACCCTGCACCACGATAGTGATAAAACAAATTCAATGAAACCAAGCGTTTACGCTAACGGTAATTATAAATTTCTAATCCTATACTCGGCTCAACGTTGCGCGACGTCCTGACCATCCTCGTTCATCCCTGGAGTCCGTCCATGTCTTCAACCTCCGGTGTCGCCGCCCTGACGGTCGGCAAGTCCGCCGTCCGCTGGAAGATATTCGTCGTCATGCTGAGCCTCATCGCGATCAACTACGTCGATCGCGCGTCGCTGTCCGTCGCCATGCCTTACATCTCGCAGGAGTTCAAGATCGGGCCGGCAATGGAGGGTCTGATCCTCAGCTCGTTCTTCTGGACCTATGCGGTGATGCAGATCCCGGGCGGCATGCTGGCCGACCGGTTCAAGCCGCGCATCGTGATCGCGACGGCGACCGTGTTCTGGGGCTTCTTCCAGGCGATCGCCGCGCTGTGCACGAACGCGCCGTCGCTGCTGCTCACGCGCCTCGGCCTCGGCGCATCCGAAGCGCCGATCTATCCGGCCGGCGGCAAGCTCAACGCGATCTGGATGACGCAGACCGAGCGCGGCCGCGGCGCCACGCTGCTCGACGGCGGCGCGCCGCTCGGCGCGGCCCTGGGCGCGGTGCTGATCGCCGGCCTGATCGCGCTGCTCGGCTCGTGGCGGCTCGCGTTCGCGGTGGCCGGCGTCGGCACGGTGCTGGCCGGTTTCCTCGCGTGGTACTACATCCGCAACACGCCGCGCGAGCATCCGGGCGTCAACGATCTCGAAGCCGACTACATTGAGGCGTCGCACGCGAGCGACCTCGCGGCCGAGCCGGCCTGTGCATCGGGCCGCTCGCGCGACTTCTTCAAGTACCGCTCGGTGTGGTGCATGTTCTTCGGCTGGATGTGCTTCAACAGCGTGTTCTACGGGCTGCTCACGTGGATGCCGAACTACCTGCACAAGGTGCACGGCTTCGACATCAAGCAGATGGGCGGGTCGACCTTCATCATCTTTTTCTGCGGCTTCGTCGGCGAGTTGCTCGGCGGCTGGATCGCCGACAAGTGGAAAGCCGCGGGCGGGCGCCCGAACGTCGTGATGCGCACGCTGTTCGGCATCGCCGCGGTGATCGCGACCGTGTCGATCTTTTCCGTTGCCTACGTGAAGAGCCCGGTCGTGTGCGTCGCGCTGCTGTCGACGACGCTGTTCTTCCTGCGCTGGTGCGGGCTGTACTGGTGCATCCCGTCGTCGCTCGGCACGCGCAACAAGATCGGCTTCCTCGGCGGCCTCATGAACCTCGGCGGCAACATCGGCGGCATCACCGTGCCGATCCTCGTCGGCGCGATCGTGCAGTTCACCGGTTCCTACTTCCTTGCGCTGATGGTGTTCGCGGCGGCCGGCGTCGGCCTGCTCGTGTGCTCCAGCGCGATCGACTACGAAAACAAGCTCCCCGTCTGACCGACCCCTTTCATTGCATCGACCGCATTCATTGCATTCACTGGTAGAGAGAAACCCATCATGAAGAAACGTACCCTGCTCGGCATGCTCACCCCTTCGTCCAACACGTCGCTCGAACCGCTGACGAGCGCGATGGTCGCCGGCCTGCCGGGCGTGTCCGCGCACTTCGCGCGCTTTCCCGTCACCGAAATCTCGCTGACGGGCCAGGCGCTCGGCCAGTTCGAAGACGACAAGATCATCCAGGCCGCGATGCTGCTCGCAGACGCGAAGGTCGATGTGATCGCGTGGAACGGCACGTCGTCCGGCTGGCTCGGCTTCGAGGCCGACGAGCGGCTGTGCGAGCGCATCACCGAAGCGACCGGGATTCCCGCCACGACGTCGGTGCTCGCGCTCAACGAGATCCTGAAGAAGACGAACGCGCACGAGTTTGGCCTCGTCACGCCGTATCTCGACGACGTGCAGACGAAGATCGTCGACAACTATCACCGCTCGGGGCTGAACTGCATCGCCGAGCGCCACCTGAACCTGAAGGTCAATTTCTCGTTCTCCGAAGTGACGGGCGACCAGATCGGCGGGATGGTGCGCGAAGTGGCGAAGGCCGGCCCGCGCGCGATCTCGATCTTCTGCACGAACCTGAACGCCGCGCACCTGGTGCCGGCGCTCGAGGAAGAGACGGGCATTCCGATCTACGACACGATCTCGACCGTCGTGTGGAAGTCGCTGCAGCTCGCCGACTACGACACGCGGCAGGTGAAGGGCTGGGGGCGTCTCTTCAGCGACGTGATCTGAGGCGCGTGCCATGTCGAACGATCTCGATTTCGTGATTCGTCACGCGGACGTCGTGACGGCGGCGGACCGGTTCTCGTGCGACATCGGCATTCGCGCGGGGCGCGTGGCCATGCTCGGCCACGGGCTGCCGCGCGCGCCGCGCGAGCTCGACGCGAGCGGGATGCTCGTGCTGCCGGGCGGCGTCGATGCGCACTGCCATCTCGACCAGCCGATGCCCGACGGGCTGAAGATGGCCGACGATTTCCTGTCCGGCACGCGCTCCGCGCTGTGCGGCGGCACGACCACCGTCGTGCCGTTCGCCGCGCAGGCGAAGGGGCAGTCGCTGCAGGCGGCCGTCGACGACTATCACCGGCGCGCGGAAGGCCGCGCGCTGATCGACTACGGTTTTCACCTGATCGTCGCCGATCCGACGCCGCACGTGCTGGCCGAGGAGCTGCCGCGGCTGATCGCGAACGGCTACACGTCGTTCAAGGTGTACATGACCTACGACGACCTGAAGCTGAACGACCGGCAGATGCTCGACGTGCTGTCGGTCGCGCGCGAGCGCGGTGCGCTCGTGATGGTGCATGCGGAGAATTCGGACTGCATCGGCTGGCTGACCGAGCGGCTGCTCGGCGACGGCCACGTCGCGCCGCGGTTCCATGCGCACGCGCGGCCGGCCGTGGTCGAGCGCGAGGCGACGCATCGCGCGATCGCGTTCGCGGAACTCGTCGACGTGCCGATCCTGATCGTGCACGTGTCGGGCGCCGAGGCGATCGAGCAGATCCGCTGGGGACAATCGCGCGGCCTGCCGATCCTGGCCGAAACCTGCCCGCAGTACCTGTATCTGACGGCCGCCGATCTCGGTCATCACGGTCACGACGGCTACGAAGGCGCGAAATGCGTATGCAGCCCGCCGCCGCGTGATCCGGCGAACCAGCAGGCGGTGTGGAAGGCGCTGAAGCAGGGCGTGTTCTCGGTATTCTCGTCCGATCACGCGCCGTTCAACTACGACGATCCGTGCGGCAAGCATCCGGGCGGTCATGCGGTAGCGTTCGACCATATTCCGAACGGAATTCCCGGTCTCGAGACGCGGCTGCCGTTGCTGTTCGACGGCGTGCGCAAGGGGCATCTGTCGCTGCACCAGTTCGTCGAGCTGACGTCGCTGCGGCCCGTGAAGCTGTACGGGCTGTATCCGCGCAAGGGGACGATCGCGGTCGGCGCCGATGCGGATATCGTCGTGTGGGATCCGGACAAGCGCGTGCGGATCGCGAATGCGTCGCTGCATCATGCGGTCGACTACACGCCTTATGAAGGGATCGAGGTGACGGGCTGGCCGCGTCATTGCCTGTCGCGTGGCGAGCTGCTCGTCGAGGACGGCCGGCTGCTCGCGGCGGAGCCGGGGCGCGGGCAGTTCCTGCCGGCCGGCAAGCCGTGCCTCGACTGACGTCGCGCGATGCGATTGCGATGTGAGCGCCCGCGCGACGCGGCGGGCGCCGTTTCAACAGGAGCTACGATGAGCGTTTCCCTCGCAATGCGCGGCCTCGCGGCCGCGGCGATCGTCGCCGGATCGTGCGGCGGCGGCTCCGCGCTGGCGGCCGGCGGCGCGTCGCAGGACCCGCCGAGCGTCGTGCCCGAGTCGGCCGGCGTCGATTCGGCGCCGCTCGTGCGGCTGTCCGAATGGCTGCGCCGCGACCGGATGGACGTGCGCAGCCTGGTCGTCGTGAAGGACGGCAAGATCGTGTTCGAGCGCTACGGCGACGGCCTCACGCGCGACAACAACTACGAGCTGTATTCGGTGACGAAGACGATCACCGCGCTGCTCGCCGGCATTCTCGACGGCGAGGGCAAGCTCGGCCCGTCGACGAAGGTCGCGCCGCTGATCGCGGCCGCGCGGCCCGATCTCGCGAGCGAACTCGCGGACAAGCAGGACATCGAGCTGCGGCACCTGATGTCGATGTCGAGCGGGTTGCGCTACACGACGCGCGAAGGCACCGATCCGCTGTACTACGATGCGCCCGACCGACTGCAGGTTGCCGTGACGAGCCGTGCCGCGCAGCCGCCCGGCACGCATTTCGACTACATCGACGTGAACCCGGTGCTGGTCGGCACGGCCGTGTCGATTGCCGCGCGGGAGCGCGAGGACGACTTCGCGCGCGAGCGGCTGTTCGAGCCGCTCGGCTTCGCGCACTACCGCTGGAGCGGCGCCGACGGCACCGGCGCGGTGGCGGGCGGCTGGGGCCTGCGGCTGCGCGCCGTCGACATGGCCAAGATCGGCATGCTGCTGCTCGACAACGGCCGCTGGAACGGCAAGCAGGTCGTGCCGGCCGGCTGGGTCCGGCAGATGACGACGCCATCGCCGGCCGCGGCCGACTACGGCTACTACTGCTGGATCGGCCATGTCGTCGAGCACGGCACGCCGGAATTCGGCGCGATGGGCTTCAAGGGGCAGTTCATCACGGTGCTGCCCGCGCAGCGCGCGGTCGTCGTGATGACGAGCCTGCTGCCGACCGACGGCGGCTTGCGCGACGCGACCTACCTGAACCTCTATCGGCGGATGGTCGGCGACTACATCCTGCCGGCGCTCACGCCCGCGCGGCCGCCGGTCGAAAGCGCGGCAGCCACGCAGGCGCTGCGCGACGAACTCGCGCGCAGCCGGCAGACGAAGGGGGTGCCCGGTACCGCTGCCGCGTTCAACGATGCACCGGAGATTTGATGAGGATTGCAAATTTTATCGACCATTCGTCCGCGTGGCGTTCCGATGCGCGGCGGCCCGCTGCGCCGTTCATGCGCCGGCTGCTCGCGCGGGTTGCCGCGTTGCTGATCGGCGGCGGGGCGCTGGCGTCCGCATCGGCACCGGTGCTGTCCGCGGCGCACGCGGCCGACGCGTTGCCGCTGCCGCCGCTGCATGAAACCGGCATCGCGGCGGCCGCGCCCGAAGATGTCGGCGTCGATTCGCGCAGGCTCGTCGCGCTGTCGCGCTGGATCCGCGAGCAGAAGCTCGACGTGTACAGCCTGCTCGTCGTGAAGGACGGCAAGCTGATCTTCGAGCGCTACGGCGCGAACGCGTCGCGCGACTCGACCTACGAGCTGTACTCGGTGACGAAGGCCGTGACGTCGCTCGTCGCCGGCATCCTGGTCGAGCAGGGCGCCGTGCAGCTCGACGAGCCGGTGGCCGCGCGGCTCGCCGCGTGGCGCCCCGAGCTCGGCGGCGCGCTCGCGGACAAGCGCGGCATCGAGCTGAAGCACGTGCTGTCGATGTCGAGCGGCCTGCACTACGACTTCAGCCCGAAGGACGATCCGATCTACTACACCGCGCCGGACCGGCTGAAACTCGCCGCATCGGCCGCGCCGAAAGTCGCGCCGGGCACCGCGTTCGAGTACACCGACGTGAACCCGATCCTCGCGTCGGCGATGTTGAGCGCGGCGGCCGGCGAGCCCGTCGAGCACTATGCGCGCACGCACCTGTTCGGCCCGCTCGACATGAAGCGCGCGACATGGGAGCGCGCGGATCGCACCGGGCTCGTGTCGGCCGGCTGGGGGCTGCGGCTGCGTGCCGTCGACATGGCGAAGATCGGCATGCTCGTGCTCGACGGCGGGCGCTGGCAGGGGCGGCAGGTGGTGCCGCAGGCGTGGATCGCGCAGATGACGGCGCCGCGCGTGTCGCCGCACTTCGGCTACTACTGGTGGATCAACAACATCGTCGACAGCGAGCCGGAATTCGACGCGATGGGCTTCAAGGGGCAATTCATCACGGTGCTGCCGAAGCGCAATACGGTGATCGTGATGACGGGCGTGCTGCCGGTGGACGGTGGCCTGCGCGACGCGGAGAACGTGAAGCTGTTCCGGCGAATGGTGAACGGCTACATCCTGCCGGCGCTCGATGGCAGTGCGGCGTCGGGGCAGGGCGGCGGCGCCGGCGATACGCGTGCGGCGCTGCGCGACGAACTCGAAGTGAGTGCGCGCACCGCGGGCGTGCCCGGCACGCAGGTCGATCCGACCGATCTGCCGAAGTAGGCGCGTCGGGCATGCGTGCGGCCGGCCGATGCAGGCGAGCCGGGCGCGCCACTGGATCACATCACACCAATTCGCCCAGGCACGCGTCGAACTGCGCGACGAGCGTGTCGACATCGTCAGCCGTCGTCTGCGGACACACGAGCATCATGTTGTGGAACGGCGTGATCAGCACGCCGCGGTTCAGCAGATACAGATGCACGATGTGCTCGAGCTCGCTGTCGAGCTGCTCGCCCGCGATCGTGCCGTTGCGCGGCGGCACCGGCGTGAACTGGAACTCGGTGCGCGCGCCGATGCGCGTCACGCACCACGGCAGCCCGTGTTTTGCGATCGCCTGTTCGAGCCCGGCCGCGAGCCGCGCGGCGAGCGCGAACATATGCGCATACGCGGCATCAGTCGCGACGTCGGCGAGCGTCGCGCGCATCGCATGCATCGCGAGCATGTTCGCGGTGAGCGTCGTGCCGATCCCGGAATGGCCGGGCGGTGCGCTCAGCTTCGCCTGTTTCGCGCGTTCCGCGAATTCGGCACTGAACCCGTACACCGCGCACGGCACGCCGCCCGCGATCGGCTTGCCGACCACCAGCGCGTCCGGTTCGAGACCGTGCGCGGCCGAGTAGCCGCCCGGGCCGCTGCTGATCGTGTGGGTTTCGTCGATCACGAGCAGCGTGCCGTAGCGGCGCGTGAGTTCGCGTGCCGCCTCCCAGAAGCCCGGCTCGGGCAGCACCATCCCGATGTTCGTCATCGCCGGCTCGGCGAGCACGCATGCGACGTCGCCATCCTTCAGCGCCGCCTCGAGCGCGGCCAGGTCGTTGAACTCGACCACGCGCGTGTTCGCGAGCAGGTCGTAGGACTGCCCGAGCAGGCTGTCGCGCTGCACCGGGCGGCCGTCGACGAGATCGACGAACACGTCGTCGACCGTGCCGTGATAGCAGCCGTTGAACACGACGATCGTGTTGCGGCCGGTGGCCGCGCGCGCCCAGCGCAGCACGAAGCGGTTCGCGTCGCTCGCGCTCAGCGCGAACTGCCAGACCGGCAGCTTGAAGCGGCGTGCGAGTTCGCGCGACACCCAGGCGGCGTCCTCGCTCGGCAGCATCGTCGTGTAGCCGCGCGTCGCCTGTTCGGCGAGCGCGCGTGCGACCGGCTCGGGCGCATGGCCGAACATCGCGCCCGTGTCGCCGAGGCAGAAGTCCGCGTAACGATGACCGTCGACGTCGGTGAAGGTCGCGCCGCGCGCCTCTTTCACGACCAGCGAGAACGGGGTCGACCAGTCCTGCATCCAGTGCAGCGGCACGCCGAACAGCAAATGCTCGGACGCTTCCGCGGACAACGCGCGGGAGATCGGCATGGCTTCGGTGAATGCACGGCGCTCGCGATCGAACAGCGCGCGAGCGCGGATGAGGTCGACTCCGTGGCGGGTCTGCAATTGAGGCTCCTGTGACGGTTTGAATGGACGGGTGAGGTCTCCGCGAGCTTGTCATATTCCATGCGCGCGGTCGATTCGGACTCGACCGTGTATTCGCCGGACATGGAGTTTGTGCGCATAAACATACGACAACGGATATCTA
Organism: Burkholderia sp. BCC1993; assembly: GCF_905339865.1. NCBI lineage: Bacteria > Pseudomonadati > Pseudomonadota > Betaproteobacteria > Burkholderiales > Burkholderiaceae > Burkholderia > Burkholderia sp. BCC1993. The sequence continues at coordinate 95,008 of NZ_CAJPGZ010000009.1, forward strand.
TGTCGAACGATCAGGAAGTGAGTGTGCGCACACATACTGGTCGATATAACGGCAAAAACGGAGGAAACGACAGTTATGTACGCGGTGGCGACCACGTCTGGACTTCGCGATATGGTGCGACGACGTATGAGTAGAGATACACCGTCCGGCGTGTCGATACCTGAACCGCTGAAGGAGTAGCGCCCACGGCCGCAAGCCCCCGCCGTTCGTCTTCGCCCGTCCGATCGCTCGCGTCGCGCCTTCATCGGCTGGACCGGCGCGCTCGCCGACCGGCACGTCGCCGGGGCCGATCCATGCATTCAACGTGAGCGCGATGACGCTGACGAACGAGTCGATCGCCGGGCAGGCGGTCGACACGACGATCAGCGACAAGCGGTGATGTGACGGGGCAGGAGAGCGATCGCGTGCGGACGGCCGATGCATGCGATCGCGACGCGTCATGCGAGCGTCTTGACCATGTGGTGTTCGTCGTAGAAGCGACCGTCGACGAACAGTGAGCGCGGTTCCGTGCCGAACCGGACGAACCCCTGCGACGCGTACAGCCGTTCCGCGGTGCCGTTGATCTCGTTGACGCACAGCATCAGTTGCTTGCATTCCCACGCCTGTGCCGCGTGCGCGGTCGCGCCGTCGAGCAGCGATTGCGCAATGCCGCGGCCACGATACGCGGGGTCGACGAACACGCCCCAGACCGTCGCCTTGTGCGCGACCTTGGCGCGCGCATCGCGGCGCACGCCCGTGATGCCGACGAGCGATGCATCGTCGAATGCGCCGAACACGGCGTGCTCGTGGGTGGGCGTGATGCGCGTCGCGAATTCGTCGACCGGGACGCCGGCTTCCTCGTCGCGGGTCGGCAGGAACGAAGTTGGCGACGTGGCGACCGCGCGCAGGCGGACGGACTGAAATTGCGCCGCGTCGGCGGCATCGAGCAGGCGGATCGTGATCATCGGTCGGTGTTGTCGTTGGTGTGCCGGAAGGTCGGAATCTGCGGCGCGGTGCGCGGCAGGGCATCGATCGATGCTAATCGGAAACACACGCATTTGCTGGTGCGATCGACACGCCGCATCGACAGGCGTGAAGCGCGGTACCGAGGCGCCAATGACGGTGGGGATGCCGCGTGGAGAATCGATGAGCGTTCGCGAAGTCTGCAGGCAATCGCGCCCGCGGCGCCAAACGCATGCACGCGGAAACGAGCCGGATGCGAACGCACCTGCCGTTGCATTGGATGCGAATGCGACCGCGGGTGGCGCGCGACGTGAGGAACGTGACGACGCAGTGCCGTGCGCGACAGGCATGCCGCGCCGACTCGTAGAAGGGGGATGAAGTGAAGCGCGTTCTCGCCGTTGCGCCGAAGCGGCGCCGGACACGCGAAATACGTCCGCGACGTGAGGTGTCTGGAGGTGTCCGCGATACGTGTGATGCGCCCGATCAGCTCAGGCGCATGCGACCCGCATCGATACCGCCTCCGCGACGTGAGGTGTCCGCGATACGTGTGATGCGCCCGATCAACTCAGGCGCATGCGACCCGCATCGATACCGCCTCCGCGACGTGAGGTGTCCGCGATACGTGTGATGCGCCCGATCAACTCAGGCGCATGCGACCCGCATCAATACCGCGACAACTGATTGCCGTTGATCTGCACGCGATCGCCCGGACGCAGGTTGCCCGGCGACTGCACGTCGAACGAGCGCGTCGAGCCGTCGCTGACCTGCACGTCGATCCGGTAGCTGCTCGGCGGTTGGGCCGCGCCCATCTGCTGGCCGATCTGGTTGCCGGCGACGGCGCCGCCGAGCGCGCCGATCACGGTGGCCGCGTCGCGGCCGTGGCCGCGGCCGAACTGGTTGCCCACCAGGCCGCCGACCAGCGCACCGACGACGGTGCCGGCGACGCCCGACGTGCCGACCGAGCCGTTGATCGGCTGGATGTTCGCGACGGTGCCGTATTGCGTGCCGTAGCCGTTGCCGTACTGGCCGCCGTAAGGCTGCGGGTTGCCGTACTGGTCGTACTGCGGCGCCTGGTTCGGATAGGCCGGCTGCTGCGGCTGCACGTAACCCGGTTGCGAATACGCGGGCTGCGCGTAGCCGGGCGTCGCGTATTGCTGCTGCGGATAGCCCGGTTGCGCGCCGTAGTAGCCCGGCGCGACACAGGCGGTCAGCGGAAGCGCCGCCACGGCGACGAGCGTGGCGAACAGAACGGTCTTCGTGGAAGGCATGCGCATCATGATGTTTCCTGCATCGGCAACGTGTTCGCCGACGAATACCGGGACGGGTGGCGAACTCGGCGTGAGTATAAGGAAAGGGCGGATGCGCGTCCGGTGCGGCCGGGTAACAACGTGTAAAGTCTGTTGCCGCGCAAATCGCGGTGCGGCGCGGCCGAGATTCGACGATGCGGTTCGCCGTCCGGCAGCCGCGTGAGAGCGCCGATTGCGCGACGATCGGCACCCGCGGGCGCCCGCCCGGTGATCACGCCCCATCTTCGCGCCACGCCCGACACGCAGCCCGCCCGCACATCGCGAAATCGAATGCGCGGCATCGCGACATTTAATTGGCCACTGGCCGCCCCGTCCGATATCGTGACCGCACATCCCTGCCAACGGTCGCGCCGTGCCGGCTGCGGTGCCTTCCCCTGTCCGCGTCGGCGTCGCGCAGCGACTGCCCCACCCATTCCGACTCATGACCGATCGCTTCTTCACCAACGCCGTCGATGCCGGCGGCCAGCCCGTCAACCTCGTCGTCCATGACGGCCGCTTCGTCGCGATCGGCGCCGATTGCACTGCCGCGCCCGGCGCCGAAACGATCGATCTCGGCGGCCGCGTCGTGCTGCCCGGCTTCGTCGACGGCCACATCCATCTCGACAAGAGTTTCGTCGGCGACCGCTGGGTGCCGCACCAATCGGTCGACTCGCTGCGCGAGCGGCTCGTGGTCGAGAAGCGCCAGCTCGCGGCCGCGCCGCCGATCGTCGAGCGCGCGAATGCGCTGATCGCGCAGGCCGCCGCGTTCGGCACGATCGCGATGCGCAGCCACGTCGACGTCGACGCGACGACCGGCCTGTCGAACCTGCATGCCGTAATGGCCGCGCGCGAACAGTGGCGCGGAATCGTCGACATCGAACTGGTCGCGTTTCCGCAGGCCGGCGTGGTGACGTGCCCGGGCACCGCCGCGATCCTCGATGCGGCCGTGCGCGAAGGCGCGGACGTGGTCGGCGGGATCGACCCGTCGACGCTCGACGGCGACGCGGACGGCCAGCTCGACATCGTGTTCGGCATCGCCGAGAAGCGCGGCGCGAAGATCGACATCCACCTGCACGAACCGGGCGAGACCGGCATCGCGCAACTGCTGCGGATCGCGGCGCGCACGCGCGCGGCCGGCCTCGGCGGCCGCGTGAACGTGAGCCACGCGTATGCGCTCGGCCAGGTCGAACATGGCGACGTCGAGCGTGCGGCCGCCGCACTCGCCGACGCCGGCGTGTCGATCCTGACCAACGCGCCGGGCGACTGCGCATTCCCGCCGGTTCAGCAGCTGCGCGACGCGGGCGTGCACGTGTTCGCCGGCAACGACAACATTCGCGACGCGTGGTGGCCGTACGGCAACGGCGACATGCTGCAGCGCGCGATGATGGTCGGCTACCGCTCGGGCTTCCATACCGACGAAGCGCTCGGCCTCGCGCTCGACATGGCGACGCACGCCGGCGCGCGCGCGCTCGGCCTCGCGCACTACGGCATCGCGGTCGGCTGCGACGCGAGCTTCGTCGCGGTGCGCGCGCCGAATGCGGCGGCCGCCGTCGCCGGCGTGCCGGCCGAACGCTGGGTGTTTCGGCGCGGCGAAAGCGACACCGGTGCGCCGTTCGCGCCGGCGCTGCGTTTCACGCGCTGACGACCCGACCGCCGTCGCGGTGCGTGCATCGCGGCTGCTTCGTACTGACTGACCGACTGACCGATTGACCGACCACACCGGAACCGACATGACGAACCTGCTGATCCGCAACGTCCGCACGCACGCCGACGAAGCGCTCGACATCCTGATCGACGGCGAGCGCATCGCGCGCGTCGGCCCGTCGCTCGACGCGCCCGCCGGCTGTGCGATCGAGGACGGCGCGGGCGCGCTCGCGCTGCCCGGCCTCGTCGAAGGCCACACGCACCTCGACAAGACCCACTGGGGGATGCCGTGGTATCGCAACGCGGTGGGGCCGCGCCTCGTCGACCGCATCGAGAACGAGCGCAATTACCGCGCGACGAGCGGCCATGACGCGGGCGCCGCGTCGCTCGCGCTGTCGCGCGCGTTCCTCGCGGCCGGCACGACGCGCATCCGCACGCACGTCGACGTCGACACCAAAGCCGGGCTGCGCCATCTGCACGGCGTGCTCGCGACGCGCGAGACGCTGCGCGGCCAGGTGGAGATCCAGATCGTCGCGTTTCCGCAGTCGGGCGTGCTCAAGCGGCCCGGCACGGCCGCGCTGCTGTCCGACGCGCTCGGCGCGGGCGCCGACCTGCTCGGCGGCCTCGACCCGTGCGCGATCGAAGGTGATCCGGTCGAAGCGGTGGACGTGCTGTTCGGAATCGCAGAGCGTCATGGCCGCGGGCTCGACCTGCATCTGCACGAACGCGGATCGATGGGCGCGTACTCGCTCGATCTCATCTTGCAGCGCACGGCCGCGCTCGGCATGCAGGGCAAGGTCACGATCAGCCACGGCTTCTGCCTCGGCGACATCGCCGACCGTGAGCGCGACGCGCTGCTCGCGCGGATGGCCGAACTCGGCGTCGCGATCGTCACGACCGCGCCGGCCGCGGTGCCGGTGCCGTCGGTCGTTGCGTGCCGCGCGGCCGGCGTGACCGTGATCGGCGGCAACGACGGCGTGCGCGACACGTGGACGCCGTACGGTTCGCCCGACATGCTCGAACGCGCGATGCTGATCGGCATGCGCAACGATTTCCGCCGCGACGACGCGCTCGAAGTCGCGCTCGACTGCGTGACGCACAGCGGCGCGCGCGGCTGCGGCTTCGCCGATTACGGCCTCGAAGCGGGCAAGCGCGCGGACGTCGTGCTCGTCGATGCGCTGACGTTCGCCGAGGCCGTCGTCGCGCGGCCGGCGCGGCGGCTCGTCGTGTCGTCGGGGAAGATCGTCGCGCGCGACGGCGCGCTGGTCTGAACCGGGCGCCGCATCGTGCCGGGTATGATCGGGCTTCCTTCAGCCTGATCTTCCGGGAGACGACGATGCGACGCACCCGCACGATGGCCGCACGGGCCGCAAGATGGATCGCCGCGGCGACGTTCGCGACGGCGGCCGCGCAGGCGATGGCGGCCGGCGCGGATGGCGCGAGTGGTGCGGATGGCGCGCAGCAGGAAGCGAATCGCCGCACGGTGCTCGCGTTCTACGAGAAAGGCCTGAACGAGAAGGATGCGGATGCCGCGCTCGCGTACGTCGGCGACCGGTACGTGCAGCACAACCCGAACGCGGCCGACGGCCGCGACGGTTTCCGCAAGTTCGTCGCGTTCCTGCGTGACAAGTATCCGCAGTCGCACAGCGAGATCAAGCGCTCGTTCGTCGACGGCGACTTCGTGATCCTGCACGTGCACGCGGTGCGCGAACCCGGCACGCGCGGCAGCGCGATCGTGGACATCTTCCGCCTCGAACACGGCAAGATCGTCGAACACTGGGACGTAAACCAGCCGGTGCCGGAGCAGGCGGCGAACGGGAACACGATGTTCTGACGGGCGTCGTTTTTCTCGACAGGCACCGCCGCCCGGTCGATGCCGGCCCGCACTGCTGCGCTCATTCCTGCTCGTGCTCCAGCATCGTCGCGAGCGCTTTCGTCAGTTCGCTGACCATCGGATCGGCCGTCGGCCGGTGCAGGATCGCGATGTCCATGTGCTCGATCGGCGCGAAGCCGCCGTGCGAGTCGGTCAGCACCACGTGGTCGTCGGTCACCACGCGCGCGGGCAGCACGCTGATGCCGAGCCCGTCCGCGACGGCTGCCTGGATCCCGCTCAGGCTCGACGTCGTGAAGCTGATCCGCCAGCGCCGGCCGCGTTCCTCGATCGCCTTGATCATGTCGTCGCGATAAAGCCCGCGCGGCGGGAACACGACGATCGGCACCGGATCGAGGTCGATCGTCGGATGCTGCGCGCTGTCGATCCAGCGCAGTTTCTCCGGCCAGCGCACCACCGCCTCGCGGCTGTCGCGCCGCTGCTTGATCAGCACGAGATCGAGCTCGCCGCGATCGTAGGCCGCGCAGATGTCGCGGCTCAGCCCGCACGTCACCTCGAGCTTCACCTGCGGATGATCGCGCTTGAACGCGGCGAGCGCATGGGTCGTGCGGCCCGCCGCGAAATCGTCGGGCACGCCGAGCCGGATCGTCAGCGCGACGGTCGCGCCCGACAGCACTTCCAGCATCTCGTCGTTCAGCGCGATCATGCGCCGCGCGTAGCTGAGCACCGTCACGCCGGCGTCGGTCGGCCGCACATCGCGCGTGCCGCGGTCGAGCAGGCGATGCCCGGCGATCTCCTCCAGCCGCCGCACCTTCTGGCTGACCGTCGACTGCGTCGAATGCAGGCGTGCGGACGCGGTCGTGAAGCTGCCGCAGTCGGCGACCATCACGAGCGCGCGCAACAGGTCGAGGTCGAACAAAGGTCTATTCATTTCTGCACTTTTGCGGATTCGAGCATTTTATTTTCAAATATGTGCGACGACTTTTAACATGGGCCGAGACCGCGGGCAATCGCGGTTTCGCCGGACCCGGCGCGGCTGTGCCGGCGGACCTGCAAGGAGGATAGCGGGTGTTTTTCAAACGGCTCGCGATCGTCGGCGCGTTTGCGTTGACGATGTTCACGACGGCGCGCTCGGCTGCGCTGCGCGGCCTGGTGGCGGTGGGAGGGCGGTAGCATCGAGGTGGTATAGGTCAGAAGGCCGGTTTCCGGCAACCAGCGATGGATGGCGGTCTGATCCGCCGTGAAATTTGGACCGCCACTGCTTGTGGATATCGAATCGAACCTACTCTCGGCCGACTGTGTGCATTACCGGGTAAACGCCTGAACGTCAGGAAAATTATCGTAAATTGTTGTATTTGTCGTGTTACATCGCTCTTTCTGGGCGATCTCTCCGTCCAACTCCCCCAATCCGCCCCACCTCCATTCCTTCCGCTTGCGCTCGAAAATCTAGTGGTCTAGACTGCATCGCAGTTGCATCGAAATCCCCGTCTTTCGCGTACCGCGCCCGGCCCGCCGGCGCAACGCCCCCCAACGGACGCCCGGCGCCTTCCCCCGCCACGTCGAGACCAAAAGGACACACCATGAACCGCACTGCAAGGCTTCTCGCTTCCGCGCTGGCGTTCGCGCCGCTCGTCTCGTTCGCGCAGGACACGGCGACGATCCGCTGGGGCATCGATCCCACCTATCCGCCGTTCGAGGCGAAGCAGCCCGACGGCTCGCTCGCCGGCTTCGACATCGACCTGCGCAATGCGATCTGCGAGCAGCTGCATGCGAAATGCGTGTGGGTCGAGCAGGGGTTCGACGGGATGATTCCGGCGCTGCGCGCGCGCAAGTTCGACGTGATCATGTCCGCGATGACGGCCACCGACGAGCGGCTCAAGCAGATCGACTTCTCGAACAAGCTGTATGCGTCGCCGGGCGCGCTCGTCGCCCCGGCCGGCTCGAAGCTGCTGCCGACCGCGGCGTCGCTTGCCGGCAAGCGCATCGGGATCGACCAGGGCACGACGCAGGAGGCCTACGCGAAGGCCGAATGGGCGACCAAGGGCGTGACGATCGTGTCGTACCAGAACCAGGACCAGGTGTATCAGGATCTGGTGAACGGCCGTCTCGACGCGACCTTCCAGGACAAGACGCAAGCCGGCTATTCGTTCCTGAAGACGCCGCGCGGCAAGGGCTACGCGTTCGCGGGCCCCGACGTGACCGACGTGCGCATCACCGGCTACGGCGTCGCGATGGGCGTGCGCAAGGGCGACGCCGACATGAAGAAGCGGCTGAACGACGCGATCGCCGCGATCCGCGCGAACGGCACGTACCAGAAGATCGCCGCGAAATATTTCGACTTCGACATCTACGGCGCGAAGCAGCAGCTGACTTCCGCGCCGTGACCCCGTGACACTGCCATTCCATGACCCCGTGGCTCAATCAATCGACAGGCAACCCATGACGAGTATCCAGGAACGCGTCGCGCAAGCCGTGACGCCCGAACTGATCGCCGCCTTCCGCGACGAAGGCGCGGTATGCATCAAGGGCATCTTCTCGCCCGACGAAGTGGCCGCGCTGCGTGCCGGCATCGACGCGAACCTCGCGCAGCCGAGCGCGCGCGCGAAGGTCGCGAGCCGGCCCGACGATCCGGGCTGGTTCTTCGAGGACTTCTGCAACTGGCAGCACAACGACGCGTATCGCGACTTCATCGTGCGGTCGCCCGCGCCGTCGGTGGCCGCGGCGCTGATGGGCACGCAGTCGGTGCGGCTGCATCACGACCACCTGCTCGTGAAGGAGCCCGGCACGCGGCAGCGCACGCCGTGGCACCAGGACCAGCCGTACTACAACATCGAAGGCGACGACAACGTCAGCATGTGGATTCCGGTCGATCCGGTACCGCTCGAATCGACGCTGGAATTCGTCGCGGGTTCGCACCAGGGGCCGTGGCTGATGCCGCGCACGTTCATGGACAAGGAGGCGAAGTGGTTCCCGGAAGGCAGCCTCGCCGACCTGCCCGACATCGAAGCCGACCGTTCGGCGTTCCCGATCCGTCACTGGGCGCTCGAGCCGGGCGACATGGTGTGCTTCCGGATGCTGACGCTGCATGCGTCGGGCGGGACGCAGAACCGACGGCGCGCGTTCTCGATCCGCTTCGTCGGCGACGATATCCGTCACGCGCCGCGCCGCTGGAAGACGTCGCCCGATTTCCCGGGGCTGGCCGACGAACTGCCGGACGGCGCGCCGCTCGAGCATGCGCTGTTTCCGGTCGTGTGGTCGCGCGACGCGGGGCAGGTCGGGGCGATCTGAGCGGCGCGGATCGACGACGTCACGCGGCATCGAGCCACGTCAAGCCACGTCAAGCCACGTCAAGCGACATTCAGCGACGTCTCGCGCGCGGTGCCCGTTTCTTCGCGAAGCGGCGCGCCGCGCGTGGTCTTTTACCCGCGCTGAAGAAGGTTCAGGTCTGGTGACGTCCGGCGCCCGGCTTGAAGCGCGAGCCGAGCCGGTAGCGGTTGCCCGGATGCAGGAAGTGCACGAACGTGACGGGCAGCCCGTTCGTCCAGGTGCGGCGCGTGAGCGTGAGGCACGGCTCGTCGGCGCGCATGTCGAGCAGCCGCGCCTGTTCACCGGACGGCAGCGACGCGTCGACCACGTGCTCGATCTCCAGTTCGTAGTGCGACACGTTGTTGAACAGGTATTCGGACGGCGGCTCGGCCTGGAAATCCTGATCGATGAATTCGGGCGCGGCGGCCGGGTTCACGTAGCGATCCTCGAGCTGGATCGGGCGGCCGTTTTCCTCGTGCACGCACACCACGTGAAAGACCGGCGTGTTGACCGCCAGCCCGAACGCGGCCGCGACGTCGAACGACGCGGGCTCGCGCGACTGGCTGAGCACGCGGCAGCGGTACTCGTGGCCGCGCGCGCGGATCTCGTCGCGGATATGCGCGATCATCAGCAGGTTCGACTGCGGCTTCGCCTCGGCGACGAAGGTGCCGACGCCCGCGATGCGCTTCAGAACGCCTTCCTCGGTCAGCTCGCGCAGCGCGCGGTTGACCGTCATGCGCGCGACGCCGAACTGCGCGGCGAGATCGAGCTCGGACGGAATGCGGTCTCCCGGGCGCCAGTCGCCCGCGTCGACGTTCTGGCGAACGAGCGTCTTGATCTGCTGGAACGGTGCGGTGGTCTTCGTGACCATCGGGGATCCTTGCGCGAAAAGTGACGAATCTAGTCGTCGTGGCTGACGATGACCAGGATCTCCGCCTGCGCGGTGCCGAGGCTGCGCGTGCGGTGCGGAATGAGTGCGTTGAAATAGACTGAATCGCCAGTCTTGAGTTGCACCGTCTCGTTCGGAAATTCGATTTCGACGCGCCCCTTGTGCACGAACAGGAATTCCTCGCCTTCGTGCTCGCGGAACGTCGACGCGACGAATTCGTGCGGCGGATGCACGACGAACGGCAGCATCTTCTTCGGCGCGACGCCGGCCGCGATGCTTTCGAAGCCGTGCGCGCGACCGTCGGCCGCGGCACCCATCGGTGTGCGTTCGCCGGCCCGCGTGACCGTGATCAGCTCGCGGTTGTGGCTTTCCGAGAACAGCTGCTCGACATCGACGCTCAGCGCCTTCGACAGCTTCAGCGCGACCGCGATCGACGGCACGCTCAGGCCGCGCTCGACTTTCGACAGATAGCTCTTGGTCAGGCCGGTTTCTTCGGCCAGCACGTCGAGCGTCCAGCCCTTCTGTTTTCTGAGCAGCTTCAGGCGAATCGTCATGGGGCGCCAAGTGTCCTTCGAAAAACCGATTGTAACGCATGACACAAAGTGTCCTATGGTGTATTGTGTGTCTCACGGCGCCGGGGAAACGGCCGCGGACGGCGCGGCAGACCCGGTCCATTCAGGAGGCGAACATGGCGGAAACGCTGAATCTGACGAAGGAGGCGCTGGTCGCGCTGGCGGAGCGGCGTCTGGACAACGAGGTGGGCGACAGCGGCTGGTCCGCGCGGCAAAAACTCGCGCTCACGTGCCGGATCCTGTTCGATGCCGGTCACGATTCGGGGCTGGCCGGGCAGATCACCTGCCGCGCGGGCGAGGCCGGCACGTATTACACGCAGCGGCTCGGGCTCGGCTTCGACGAGATCTCGGCCGCGAACCTGCTGCGCGTCAACGAGGATCTCGACGTCGTCGACGGCGAAGGCATTCCGAATCCGGCCAACCGGTTCCATACGTGGATCTATCGCGAGCGTCCGGACGTGAACTGCATCATCCATACGCATCCGGCGCACGTCGCGGCGCTGTCGATGCTCGAGCAGCCGCTCGTCGTGTCGCACATGGATACGTGCCCGCTGTACGACGATTGCGCGTTCCTCAAGGACTGGCCCGGCGTGCCGGTCGGCAACGAGGAAGGCGAGATCATTTCGAAGGCGCTCGGCAGCAAGCGCGCGATCCTGCTGTCGCATCACGGCCAGCTGGTCGTCGGCAAGACGATCGAGGAGGCCTGCATCCTCGCGCTGCTGATCGAGCGGGCCGCGAAGCTGCAGCTGCTGGCGATGTCGGCCGGCGAGATCAAGCCCGTTCCGCCGGCGCTGGCGCGCGAGGCGCACGACTGGATTTCAAAGCCGAAGCGCGACGCCGTGACGTTCGACTACTACGCGCGGCGCGCATTGCGCACGCATCGAGACTGCGTCGCGTGAGCCGGCGCGTCGTTTCCGTCGTTTTCATCGATCATTGAGGAATCCATATCGTGTCCGTCATTTTGCAAGGCGTGATCGCCTACCCGGTTACACCGTTCTCCGCCGACGGCGGTGTCGACCTGAATACGCTCGATGCGCTGATCGAGCGGCTGATCGCCGACGGCGTCCATGCGATCGCGCCGCTGGGCAGTACCGGCGAGAGCGCGTATCTATCCGACGCCGAATGGGAGTCGGTCGCCACGGCGTCGATGCGCGCGGTGCGCCGGCGCGTGCCGACCGTCGTCGGCATCTCCGATCTCACGACGGCCGGCGCGGTGCGGCGCGCGCGCTTCGCCGAACAGGCCGGCGCCGATGCGGTGATGGTGCTGCCCGTGTCGTACTGGAAGCTCGGCAACGACGAGATCGTCGCGCACTACCGCGCGATCGGCGACGCCATCGGCATCCCGATCATGCTGTACAACAACCCGGCAACGAGCGGCGTCGACATGTCGCCCGAGCTGATCGCGACGATCTGCAGGACCGTCGACAACGTGACGATGGTCAAGGAGAGCACCGGCGACATCGGGCGGATGCACCGGCTCGCGCAGCTGAGCGACGGGACGATCCCGTTCTACAACGGCAGCAACCCGATGGCGCTTGCCGCGCTGGCCGCGGGCGCGGCCGGATGGTGCACGGCCGCCCCGAACCTGAATGCCGCGCTGCCGCTCGCGCTGGTCGACGCGGTGCGCGCGGGCGACCTGGCGCGTGCGAGGGCGGTGTTTCATGCGCAGTTGCCGCTGCTGCAATTCATCGTCAACGGCGGGCTGCCGGTGACCGTGAAGGCCGGGCTGCGACTGCGCGGCTTCGATGCCGGCGAGCCGAGAAAGCCGCTGCTGCCGCTCGGCGACGCGCGCACGCGCGAACTCGAACGCCTGCTTGCGGCACTGCCGGACGGTGTGCCGGCATGAGCGGCGGCCCACGGCCGGCGATCGCGGCCGCCATCGCGGCGGTGCGGATCGGCACGCGCCGGCCGCTGGCCGGCACGCCGCACGAGAGTGCGATCGACAAGCAGCCGGCCGACGGGCGTCTGTGGCTCGGCGCGCGCGGCTTCGCAGGCGACGAGCAGGCCGATGCGCGGCATCACGGTGGCCCCGACAAGGCGGTCCATCACTACGCGCACGATCACTATGCGTGGTGGATTGCGCAGATCGGCGCGCGCGACGTGCTCGCGCAGCCGGGCGCGTTCGGCGAGAACCTGTCGACGCACGGCATCACCGAGCACGACGTGTGTCTCGGCGACGTGTTCACGCTGGGCGGTGCCGTGCTGCAGGTGTCGCAGTCGCGGCAGCCGTGCTGGAAGCTCAATGCGCGCTTCGAGCATCCACGCATGGCGGCGCTCGTGCAGCATAGCGGCCGCACCGGCTGGTATTACCGCGTATTGCACGAAGGCTGGGTGGCGCCGGGCGATCTGCTGGCGCTGCACGAGCGCCGCTATCCGCAGTGGCCGCTGTCGACGGTGCTCGACGTGCTGTACCGGCGCACGCTCGACATGGCCGCGCTCGACGCGCTGTGCGACGTTCCGGTGTTGCCGCCCGGCTGGCGCACGATGCTCGACAAGCGCCGCACGGCGCGGCAGGTCGAAGACTGGACGAAGCGGCTCGAAGGGTGAGGAGCCGCGCGCGGCTTACCTGGCCGGCAGGTTCCGCACGTCGGCCGTCGGCTCGGTGCCGAACGTGTCGCTCAGCGCATAGCCGATCAGCTGCCGTGCGGCCGCCTCGGGCGTCGACAGCGCGCCGCTCGCCTTCAACTCGTCGAATTTCTCGCGCATCGGGAAGTTCGCTTCGCTGGTCGAGCGGATCGTCGCCTGCATGCCCGTATCGACGACGCCCGGCGCGACGCTGCAGATCCGCAGCGCGCGGTTCGCATCGAGCGCGACGGCGCGCGCGTGATGATCGAGCGCGGCCTTGGTCGCGCAGTAGACGCTCCAGCCCGCGTACGCGTTGCGCGCGGCGCCGCTCGACACGTGCAGGATCCGGCATTCGGTCGGCGCCGCTGCCGCCTGCACGAGCGCGGCCGACAGCATCAGCGGCGCCGCGACGTTCAGGCCGACCGCGCGCGCGACGAGCGCCGGATCCTGTGCGTCGAGCGGCCCGATCGGATCGACGATGCCCGCGTTGTTGAAGAGCAGCACGATCGACGCGCCATCGACGAAGCGGCGCAGCGTGTCGCCGGCGAGCCAGGTCGCGACGGCCGACGTGTCCGACAGGTCGAGTTCGATTTCGGCGAAACGGTCGCCGGCCTGCGCGGCGAGCGATGGATGACGGCTGCGCGACACGCCGAGCACGGCGATGCCTTCCTGCAGCAATTGTTCGGCAAGCGACGCGCCGAGGCCGCGCGTGTGTCCGGTGACGATGGCGCGCACGTGCGGCGCGAGGGAGGAGGCGATCATGGCGGTGAACGAGTGAACGGTTGAAGCGTGTCGACAGGCGCGGCGCGCAGGCGGGGCGGCACGGCGTGCGGGACGGGCGATGCACGGTATTGACCTGGCGGACGAATCCGGCCGAGCGCCGCGTGTCCGGGTGAACGGGTATCGTAGCGCCGGCCTGCGCGACGCGCAAACGCGGGACGATGCCGCGCGTGAGCGTGGAGCATGCGTTCGTGCGGCCGAACGCAGGCGTCGTCGTGCGCCGCACGGCCGAACCGTTGGACGAAAACCGGCCGCGGCAAGTGCGCGCGCCGCGGCGGCGGCTGGCGCCGGGCCCCACGTCGCGAGCTATCATATGGCTCGCCCGTTCGAGACGCCGGACGGGCCGCGACCGTTTCCCTTCACCTGCTGCACGCTGCGACGCCATCCATGAACACCACGCCGGACATGCCCACGCCACGCGCCCTGCGCGAACTCACGCCCCTCGAGGCCCGCATTCTCGGGGTGCTCGTCGAGAAGCAGCACACGGTGCCGGATACCTATCCGCTGTCGCTGAATGCGCTGACCGCGGGATGCAACCAGAAAACCGCGCGCTCGCCGGTGATGAACGTCAGCGACGACGAAGTCACGACCGCGCTCGACGGGCTCAAGCACCTGAGCCTCGTGATGGAGGGCAGCAGCAGCCGCGTGCCGCGTTTCGAGCACAACGTGAACCGCGTGCTCGGGATTCCGAGCCAGGCGATCGCGCTGCTGACGATCCTGCTGCTGCGCGGCCCGCAGACGGCCGCCGAATTGCGCCTGAACAGCGCACGCCTGCACGGCTTCGCGGACATCTCGTCGGTCGAGGCGTTCCTCGACGAACTCGCGACGCGTGCGCAGCCGCTCGTCGTCCGGCTGCCGCGCGCGCCCGGTGCGCGCGAGAACCGCTGGATGCACCTGATGTGCGGCGAGGTGAACGTCGCCGACTACGCCGGTGCGGATGCGGGCGGCGGCGCGGATTCCGTTCCGCCGTCGGAGTTCGAGGCGCTCAAGGCCGAGCAGAAGCGGCTGGCGGATGAAGTGGCGCGGCTGAACGCACTCGTACAGCGGATGGCGACCGAACTCGGGATCGACGTCGATACCCCGGGCGACGCTGGCTGACCGCCCGCCCGAGCCAACTCGACACCGGCGCGCATGTGAGTCGTGGATGGAGAAGCGCTTCAGCCGATGCCGATTCGCGTGGCACCTGCGTCGACGAGCCGGAACAGCAGATCCTCGACGGCCGCGCCCGGCGCCGAGCCCAGGTCCGCATTGACGCGCCAGCCTTGCTCCGTACCCGCCGGTTCCGACAGATAGTGAACGATGCCGTGCAGGCCGTCTTCGGCCGGCTCGCCTGCGTCGTCGGCGTCGAACCACGCGAAGAACCATGTCCTGAACGCGTCGGTGGCCGCGGCCTCACCGATACCGTCGGCTTCGATCGTCGCCCAGTCCCACACGAACGGCCGGATCGACACGGCCGCCGTTTCGAGTTCGAACGCGAACGGTTCGAAGTCCAGTTGCGTGGTCGAGTCGACCATCGCCGGCTCGCCGGCCGATTCGCCTTCGGTGTGGACGATGTCGGCGCGGCACGGCAGTGCGAGCGGGCCTTCGGTGGCCAGCGTGCCGTCGGCTTTCCGGTAGGCCGGTTCGACGACGGCCGCCGGTTGCGCTGCCGCTTGTGCGAGCAGGTCGGCGTAGGGCTGGCGGATGGCGCTGAGCAGTTCGGATACGGTCATCGTGGCGTGTCGGGTCATGTTGCGAACGATCAATCACAGACAGGTGGTGCGTCGTGCCGCCTGCGCCGAAGGCGAGGCGCCTTCGGCAGCGGACAGGCATGATCGTACGGTACGTCGGCGACACGCGACCACTCGGCCGAACGGCCGGCGCCCCGGGTCGCGTTGCGGCTGGCGACCGGCGGCGCTTGCATGACGCCCGTTCCATGAAGCCCGGTCGACAGGCCCGGAAACGTCGGCAGGCGCGCGCCCGAAACGCGCGGCATCGGCGCAACGCGCCGAATGCCCGGGCGATCCGTTGCGGATCGCCGTTCTTTCGCCCGGCCTCTTGACGCAGATCGCATGCCCCCGCGGCGCCTCGCTGCCGCCTTGCGCGAGTGCCATAATCGAGCCTGCAACTCATTCCAGACGTCCCCCGGAGAATCCTCATGCAGAACCTCGACAATCCTTCCCACGATCGCGAGGTAGGCACTGCCGACGCGACGCAGGACACCACGCGTATCGACGACGTCCGCATCGGCGCCGTGCGCCCGCTGATCTCGCCCGCGCTGCTGCAGGACGAACTGCCGGTGCCGGCCGCCACGCAGACGCTCGTCGAGGACACGCGCCGCGCGATCGGCGACATCCTGCACGGCCGTGACGACCGGCTGCTGCTCGTCGTCGGCCCGTGCTCGATCCACGATCACGACCAGGCGCTCGAGTACGCCCGCCGCCTGAAGGCCGCCGCCGATGCGCTGAAGGACGACTTGCTGATCACGATGCGCGTGTACTTCGAGAAGCCGCGCACGACGGTCGGCTGGAAGGGCTACATCAACGATCCGCGCCTCGACGGCAGCTTCCGCATCAACGAAGGGCTGCGCGCGGCGCGGCAACTGCTGCTCGACATCAACGCGCTCGGCCTGCCCGCGTCGACCGAATTCCTCGACCTGCTGAGCCCGCAGTACATCGCGGACCTGATCGCGTGGGGCGCGATCGGCGCGCGCACGACCGAGAGCCAGAGCCATCGTCAGCTGGCATCGGGGCTGAGCTGCCCGATCGGTTTCAAGAACGGCACCGACGGCGGTGTGCAGGTCGCGTCGGACGCGATCGTCGCCGCGCGCGCGAGCCATGCGTTCATGGGGATGACGAAGATGGGCATGGCCGCGATCTTCGAGACGCGCGGCAACGACGACGCGCACGTGATCCTGCGTGGCGGCAAGAACGGGCCGAACTACGACGCCGAGCACGTCGAGGCGAGCTGTGCGGTGCTGCGCAAGAGCGGGTTGCGCGAGCAGGTGATGGTCGATTGCTCGCATGCGAATTCCAACAAGTCGCACGAGCGGCAGATCGAGGTCGCGCAGGATCTCGCGCGGCAACTGTCGCAGGGCGAGCACCGGATCGTCGGCGTGATGGTCGAGAGCCATCTCGAGGCCGGGCGCCAGGATCTGAAGCCGGGCGTACCGCTGCAGTACGGTGTGTCGATCACCGATGCGTGCCTGAGCTGGACGCAGACGGAGCCGGTGCTCGATGTGCTGGCGGAGGCGGTGCGGCATCGCAGGGTGTATTCGCGCAACGCGTGAGGTGGTGTGGCTGCGTGGCGGCGTGGCGTCCGCCGCGTAGTCCGTGCGCCGGTGACGACCGGATGCCGGTCTCCGATGTTCTCCCGATCGACATGCCGCGGCGCGTGCTTTTCTCCGCCGCGCGCACATCCTGTCCGCACGGTCATTGATCTCCATCCGTCTCGCCCCACCTGTCACGTCGCACTCCGAACGCACGATCCGGCGAATGCCGCTACCATGAAGCCGTGTTGCACGCTGCGGTCCGGTCACGCCGGTCCGTCATGCACACACGCAGTGGCGGCGCGGCTGGCCGCCATGCGACCGACGAAGCGCGGGGCGCTCACCGATCAGCCGTTGCGCCCGCGTCGCTTCGCTCCCGGAATCAACAACAACCGAACCGGAGTGCAATACATGAAGTTCTACAAGACCCTCATCGCGGCAACCGTCCTCGCATCGAGCGTCAGCGCGCACGCGCAGATCGCCGGCACGCAGCCGCTCAGCGTGACCGTCGAGCAATCGCAGGCGCTGCTCGAAGGCTGGAGCGTGAAGAAGAGCGTGCTCGGCAAGGCCGTGTACAACGACCAGAACCAGAAAGTCGGCACGGTGCGCGACCTGATCGTCGCGCCGGACGGCTCGGTGTCGGCGGCGATCGTGTCGGCCGGCGGCTTCCTCGGCGTGGCCGCACATGACGTCGCGGTGCCGATCGCGTCGCTCGACGTGCGCAACGGCAACATCTACCTGCCGGGCGCGACGAAGGACGCGCTGAAGGCCACGCCGGCATTCCAGTACGCGAAGGTGCCGTCGCCGCCGAAGCCGAAGAAGGCCGACGACAAGCACTGATCCACGCGGCCCGGCGCGCGACCTGCCATGCCCGGCCGGCCGCGCGCCGGGCCGCGCCACGTCGCGTCGCGCGTCGATCCATCTCGGGCGCACCGCGCGCCCGCGCTCGGTCTACGTAATTCTACGTAGCCCCGCATACGTAGTTGTGCGCTTGTAAGCTGCCCCCGTCGCGCGGAATACTACGGCCCATCGCCGCGGCATCCACGAGACGCGGCACGACGCATCGACGTCACGCGGGTTCGGCGCCTGGCCGGATCCACTCAAAACCACATTGGAGACCAGGAGACGCCATGAATCGGGCTTCCAGTACCCTGCTATGGATCGCCGTCGCGCTGCTCGGCGCATTCGCGTTCGGGACGATCGCACTTGCGCACGGCGAACGCGTCAGCGCGCTGTGGATCGTGATCGCCGCAGTCTGCGTATATCTGATCGCATATCGCTTCTACAGCCGTTTCATCGCCAGCAAGGTCATGCAGCTCGACGGGCTGCGGATGACGCCGGCCGTCCGGCACAACGACGGCCTCGACTACGTGCCGACCAACAAGTACGTGCTGTTCGGCCATCACTTCGCCGCGATCGCCGGCGCCGGGCCGCTCGTCGGGCCGGTGCTCGCCGCGCAGATGGGCTACACACCCGGCATGCTGTGGATCCTGGCCGGCGTCGTGTTCGCCGGCGCGGTGCAGGACTTCATCGTGCTGTTCATCTCGACGCGCCGCGACGGCCGCTCGCTCGGCGACCTCGTCAAGATGGAGCTCGGCACGGTGCCCGGCGTGATCGCGCTGTTCGGCGCGTTCCTGATCATGGTGATCATCCTCGCGGTGCTCGCGCTGATCGTCGTGAAGGCGCTGACGAATTCGCCGTGGGGCACGTTCACCGTCGCCGCGACGATTCCGATCGCGCTGTTCATGGGCGTCTACACGCGCTACATCCGCCCGGGCCGCATCGGCGAAGTGTCGATCATCGGCTTCGTGCTGCTGATGGCGTCGATCGCGTTCGGCCAGACCGTGCACGATTCGGCGGCGCTCGCCGCGTGGTTCACGTTCAGCGGCACGCAGCTCACGTGGATCCTGATCGGCTACGGTTTCGTCGCATCGGTGCTGCCGGTGTGGCTGCTGCTCGCGCCGCGCGACTACCTGTCGACGTTCCTGAAGATCGGCACGATCCTCGGCCTTGCGATCGGCATCCTGGTCGTCGCACCGGAACTGAAGATGCCCGCGCTGACGAAGTTCGTCGACGGCACCGGCCCGGTGTGGTCGGGCAACCTGTTCCCGTTCCTGTTCATCACGATCGCGTGCGGTGCCGTTTCGGGCTTCCACGCGCTGATCTCGTCGGGCACGACGCCGAAGCTGATCGACAACGAAACCAACGCGCGCTTCATCGGTTACGGCGCGATGCTGATGGAATCGTTCGTCGCGATCATGGCGCTGGTCGCCGCCTGCGTGATCGAGCCGGGCATCTATTTCGCGATGAACGCGCCGGCCGCCGTGCTCGGCTCGACGCCTGAAGCCGTCGCGAACACGGTCACGCAATGGGGCTTCGTGCTGACGCCCGACATGCTCACGCAGACCGCGAAGGCCGTCGGCGAAACGACGATCATCGCGCGTGCGGGCGGCGCGCCGACGCTGGCCGTCGGCATGGCGCACATCCTGCACCAGGTGATCGGCGGCGAAGCGATGATGGCGTTCTGGTATCACTTCGCGATCCTGTTCGAGGCGCTGTTCATCCTGACGGCGGTCGACGCCGGCACGCGCGCGGGCCGCTTCATGCTGCAGGACCTGCTCGGCACGTTCCACCCGGCGCTCAAGCGCACCGAGTCGCTGCCCGCGAACCTGGTCGCCACCGCGCTGTGCGTCGCCGCGTGGGGCTACTTCCTGTACCAGGGCGTGGTCGATCCGCTCGGCGGCATCAACACGCTGTGGCCGCTGTTCGGCATCTCGAACCAGATGCTCGCCGCGATCGCGCTGGTGCTCGGCACCGTCGTGCTGTTCAAGATGAAGCGCGAGCGCTACGCGTGGGTGACGATCGTGCCGACCGCATGGCTGCTTATCTGCACGCTGACGGCCGGCTGGCAGAAGATCTTCGATGCGAACCCGAAGGTCAGCTTCCTCGCGCACGCCGCGAAGCTGCAGGCCGCGGTGGACGAAGGCAAGGTGCTCGCGCCGGCGAAGTCGATCGCGCAGATGCAGCGGATCATCTTCAACGACTACATCGATGCGGCGCTGGCCGGCCTGTTCATCTTCGTCGTCGTGGCGATCGCGGTGTACGGGCTGCTCGCCGTGCTGCGCGCGCGTCGCGAGTCGAAGCCGACCGTGCGCGAGACGCCGTACGAAGCAATGCCGGCCGCGCAGGCGCTCGGCAGCGGACGCTGACGGGAGGCCGCGATGTTCACCGATCTCGGCAGCGACCTGCGCAGCGCGGGGCGTTACCTCGGGCAGGCGTTGCGGCTGATGGTCGGCCTGCCCGACTACGACACCTACGTCGCGCACATGCGCGACACCCATCCGGACCGCGAGCCGATGACGTATGAGGAATTCTTCCGCGAGCGTCAGAATGCGCGGTACGGGTCGGGGGCAGGGAAGTGTTGCTGAACCGGGCCGGCGAAGCCGGCCGGTAAAGGCAGTCCGGTGACGGACCAGGAAGCGCCGCGAAGGTATTCGCGGCGCTTTTTTTTTCGGCGGGCCGGGCGGGCATGTTTGCTGCCTGTCGTGGTTGCGGCGGTTGGCCCGCTTCAGCGCGGCTTGATCCGGCCGCCGGTATCATAGGGCTCTACTTTTTTCCGATGAATCCGCGCAGGAGAACCCGTCGTGCATGTCGGTGAGCGTTTCAACAGCATTTCCCATCTCGTCGGCGCGGTATTGTCGGTGGCAGGGCTGGTCGCGCTGGTGACGATGGGCGCGCTCGACCGCGATCCCTACAAGATCGTGAGCTTCAGCGTGTATGGCGCGATGCTGATCCTGCTTTACGCGATCTCGACCGCGTATCACAGCGTGCGCAACCCGCGGCTCAAGGCGATCCTGCAGAAGTGCGACCATTCGGCGATCTATCTGCTGATCGCGGGCAGCTACACCCCCTTCTCGCTCGTCACGCTGCGCGGCCCGTGGGGCTGGTCGCTGTTCGGCGTGAGCTGGGGGCTCGCCGCATTCGGGATCGCGCAGGAACTCACGCTCGGACGACGCACGCGCATCGTGTCGATGGTGCTGTATGTGCTGATGGGCTGGCTCGCGCTCGTCGCGATCCGCCCGCTGATCCATGCGTTGCCGCCGGTGGGTACCGCGTGGCTCGTGGCCGGCGGCGTCATCTACAGCGCCGGGATCTACTTCTTCATCAACGACGAACGCATCCGCCACGGGCACGGTATCTGGCACCTTTTCGTGCTGGCCGGCAGCCTGTGCCAGTTCGTCAGTGTCGCGATGTATGTCGCGTGAGCGACGCGGGACGGAGGCGAAGGCGCGGCTGCATGCGGCGGCCGTGTCAGCCGGAGCAGGCGCGCCGCGTGTTCTTCGTGGTCGTCGGCATCAGGTGCGAACGGCCGCTGGCGCGACGTTGCGCAGCGCGTTGAACCCGACCCACCCCCAATAGACGCGATGATGCGCGATCAGCCCGTCGCGCAGATCCATCACCTCGACGAGATCGACCTGATCGCCGTCCGGCGTTTCGCGCGGATATTCCCATGTGAGGCGCTTGCCGTTCGAAAAGAACAGGCCCGTGCGGTACCAGCGTCCGAGCCGGTTGCCCGGATTGCGCAGCCCTGCCGCGAAGAACGCGCCGATCGCGGGCTTGCCGTGCAGCACGCCCGAGCCGTGATCGGGCAGCGTGGCGACGATCAGCGGCGTTTCGAGGATCGCGTCGTCCGCGTACAGCGACATCAGCGCATCGAGGTCGCGTGCGACGACGGCGGCGTGCCAGTCTCGATGGATGCGGTGCGCATCGGTGTCGGCGTGGGTCATGGTGGGTTCCGGCAAGCGTGGATAACGGCACCACTGTATTGATGCAACGCCGCCGGACGTTTCACCGCAGGCCGAAACGTGGATGTTGCGTGCGCCGAGGCGCGACCGCAACCGCGTTCCGCCGTTCGCGTCAGCCTCCCAGCGCGCCGAGATTCAGTTCATGCGACTTGCCGATCCACACCGCGCTGTCGCGATGGTCGCGCAGTTCGTCGTCGGTATTCGGATGCAGGAAGATGTCGAGCGCGCCGTGATTCAGCACGAGCCACGGCACGATGGTGTCGAACCGCGTGGCGTCGAACGCGATCTGGTACGACCAGGCCGGATGCGGGCCGACGAGGCGTTCGTGAAAGCGGCCGAGCTCGATGATCGCGCCGAACCGCTCTTCGACGACGAGGCGAAACGCCCAGGCCGCGTCGCGGCTGGCGGCGTCGAAGTAGACGTGTGCGTGCCAACTGTTGATCGCGGTGGAATCGATATCAGCCATGACGGGACTCGTGAGAAGAATGGGGAACGCGTGAACGCCGTCACTGCGGCGCGATGCGCAATTATCGCGCGTCCTTGTCGGACGTGTCTTGTCGCGAAGCGGTAAATCGGCGTGAAGAATAGGTTGCGCGTCAGAGAAACCGCGGATTCGTTGAAGTATTTCGCGCGCGAGCCGAGATGCGAGGCATCGCGCCGAAACCCTTGCCGGCTTGGGCTCGAACCGAAATCGCTTCGGCAATACGTCATTTCGAAAATTGAAAAAGCGATTCGCGCACCGCATCGAATCGTCTGCGAAAACGCGATCAGGTCGTTGAATGAAATAAAGAAATTCCGCTCAGGCGGCATTGGCGAATCAAGCGGATCGCGCCTCGGCTGTCGGTGCCGAAAATATCAATTGCGGAATCGGCTATTCAAGCACGTGGCCACGCGACATACGATGGTTTCACCGCATCGACGACCAAGATCGATGCGGAAACAACCATCTGGAGGCCATGATGCGATCCGTTGTTTCCCTTGCAGTGCTGTCCGGCGCGCTTGCCGCGCTGCCCGCCGCGAGCTTCGCGCAGTCCGTCGACACCGAGTGGCAGTCGAACGTCGCGCCATTGACCTGGTCCGCGGCGCGTGCCGAAACCGACGTGCAACTGATGCAGATGACGCGCGCCGGCTATCGCGCGACGACGGCCGGCAACCAGAACTATCCGCTCGCGATGCAGCGTGCGCTCGACCGCGTGCGGAACCCGGTGCCCGACCGCTCGGAGGAGAAGGTCGCGATGGAAGCGCGTGCGGCCAGCGCCGCGCAGAGCGGTCATCCGGTAAAGGCGTTCTTCGTGAAGACCGCGTACTACTTGAAAGGCGAGAACACGTTCTGATGCGGGAGACAAGCATGGCATGCCCCAACCGATTCCCCGGCGCGTTGCGCGCGCCGTCGGCGCTCCGGCGGCTGCCGGACGCGTATGCGGCGCGGCGGCCGGGCGACGTGTACGACGCGCGGCGTCACCGAAACGGCAGCCGCGACGCGAACCGCGGTGCAAACGCGTGCTGCACCGCACGGCCGGTGTTCGATGCGGATGATGCGGACGATGCGTCCGCGCGCGAGAGCGAGTCATGAAGGCCGTCCGGAAAAGCCGTCGCCATCCGCCGCTGACGCGCGAATGGCTGCTGCCGTTGCCGCCCGCACATGTGCGCGACATCTCGCTGAAATGCCACATGGCGCTCGTCGCGCTGCGCGGCGAGCACGGCAGCGAAACGTTGCTGATGCGGCTGCGCACGAGCGTCTACCTGGTGTTCCTCGCGCTCGACGATGCGGTATCGGCGGATGCGAGCATCGACCTGTGCGTCGACGCGGAGCGCGTGCTCGATGCGAGCGTCGCGCGCGCGGCGGAAAGCGGCGCATGGACGCTGCACGACGACGAATGCGCGGTGCTCGAGCGCATCCTCGCCGCGAACGACGCGTGCGTCGCGACGCTCACGCGGCACCGGCTCGCCGAGCTGTGGCGTCACGTCAGTGCGTTCGCGTCGGCCGACCAGCCGGCCCTCGTCGCGCAAGCCGCGGCGAAGATGCGGGAACCGGCCGTTCTGCATTGAGCGTCGTCGACGCGACCGGTGCCCGCGCGATGTTTCATACCTGTCCCATTCCCCGGCGCCGACGCTCGCCGTCTAATGTCATGACAGGAACCGAACGGGTTCGGTCGATGACGATCCATCCTCGCGTGGGTGATGATCGTGCGTGTCGGCGCGAACGCATCCGTTTCGATCAGGAGGAGCGATGGCGCTATACAGGATCGGCGGCTACTTCACGTGCGGAAGCGGCCGCACATTCAGCGAGAACCTGCCGCCGGGCAGCGAAGTGACGATCGCGGGCATCTATCGATGCACCGTATGCGGCGACGAGATCGGCATTGCGAAGCGGCAGACGCTGCCGTCCGACGACGAGCATCCGCACGATCTCGATCCACCGTCCGACCCGCTGCTCGACCCCGGCCCGACCGCATGGCAATTGATCGCGGCCGCGGAGTCGAGACACTAGGCGAGCGGCGCTCGCCCGCTCATGCGTGCGAGGATGCGCGCCGCTCCCCGCACGAAGGCCGACACAATCAAAGCCCGACAAAACAAAAGCGCCACGGAGCGAACTCCGTGGCGCTTCTTCGATGCCGGCCGATGCGGAGGCGCGAACCTCCGCATGGCGACACGCGCTTAAGCTGCCGTTGCCGGCTTGGCCGGCTTCTGCAGCTTGCCCTTGCCGGCGCGCTGGATTTCCTCGAGCTTGATCTCGACGTGGCGCGAGAACACGTACTCGGCCGGACGCTGCTTCGCGATCGAGATGTCCGGCGCGAACGCGCCTTCGGTCTTGATGCCCTTCCGGCTCACGGCGAACGCCTTCAGCGGATGCGCGATCGTGTCCATCACGGCGGTGGCTTCGAAGCCGCAGTGGACCATGCAGTCCGCGCACTTCTCGTAGTTGCCGACGCCGTAGTTGTCCCAGTTCGTGTCTTCCATCAGTTCCTTGAAGGTCTTCACGTAACCTTCGCCGACCAGATAGCACGGCTTCTGCCAGCCGAACACGGTACGCGCCGGGTTGCCCCACGGCGTGCACTTGTACGTCTGGTTGCCGGCCAGGAAGTCGAGGAACAGCGACGACTGGCTGAACGACCAGCGCTTGCCGCCTTCGCCGCGCTTCAGGATTTCGCGGAACAGGTTCTTCGTCTTGTCGCGGTTCAGGAAGTGCTGCTGATCCGGCGCGCGCTCGTACGCATAGCCCGGCGACACGGTGATGCCGTCGACGCCGATCGGCCCCAGCGTATCGAAGAACTTCGCGACGCGCTCGGGGATCGCATCGTTGAACAGCGTGCAGTTGATGTTCACGCGGAAGCCGCGGCGCTTCGCTTCCTTGATGGCCGCGACCGCCTTGTCGTACACGCCTTCCTGCGACACGGAATGGTCGTGCATGTCCTTGTCGCCGTCGAGGTGGACCGACCAGACGAAGTACGGATTCGGCTCGTAGTCGTCCATCTTCTTTTCCATCAGGAGCGCGTTCGTGCACAGGTACACGAACTTCTTGCGCTTCATGATGCCCTTGACGATCTCCGGCATCTCCTTGTGGAGCAGCGGCTCGCCGCCGGCGATCGACACGATGGGCGCGCCGCACTCGTCGACGGCTTCCAGGCATTCCTCGACGGACAGGCGCTGGTTCAGGATCGGGTCCGGATAATCGATCTTGCCGCAGCCGTTGCAGGCGAGGTTGCAGCGGAACAGCGGCTCGAGCATCAGCGCGAGCGGATAGCGTTTGTTGCCGGACAGGTGTTGGCGCATGATGTATGCGCCGACGCGGACTTGCTGGAGCAGCGGAATAGACAAGAGATGTCCTCCTTAAACTTCGCGGGCGACAGCTTGCGTAAGCTTCGCCGGCAACTTGAATTCGACTTTTTCCTCACGGCCCGCCATCGTCGTGACATCGACGGGCCCCAGCGCGCGCAGCGCGCCGATTACATCCTCGACCATTTCCTCGGGTGCCGACGCGCCGGCGGTCAGGCCGACCGTCTGCACGCCCGCGAACCATTCGGCCTTCACTTCCGAGCCGTCGGCGACGAGATAGCTCGGTACACCGCTTTCGGTGCCGATCTCGCGCAGGCGGTTCGAGTTCGAGCTGTTCGTCGCACCGACGACCAGCAGCACGTCGACCTGGCCGCTCAGCTCGCGCACGGCGGCCTGGCGGTTCTGCGTCGCGTAGCAGATGTCGCGCGTGTCCGGGCCGACGATGTCGGTGAACCGGCGCTGCAGCGCTTCGATGATGCCGCGCGTGTCGTCGACCGACAGCGTCGTCTGCGTGACGTACGCGACCGGCGTGTCGACCGGCAGCGTCAGCGTATCGACTTCGGCCTCGCTCTGCACGAGGATCACTTCGGCCGGGATCTGGCCGATCGTGCCCTCGACTTCCGGATGGCCCGCATGGCCGATCAGGATCAGCCGGCGGCCCGCCGCGACGTACTGGCGGCCCTGCACGTGCACTTTCGTGACGAGCGGGCAGGTGGCGTCCAGCACGTCGAGCCCGCGCGTTTCCGCATCGCGTTCGACCGTCTGGGCGACCCCGTGCGCGCTGAAGATCGCCACGGCGCCGTGCGGCACCTCGTCGAGCTCCTCGACGAATTGAGCCCCTTTATTACGCAGGTTTTCGACGACGTGCCGGTTATGCACGATCTCATGACGCACATAGACCGGCGCGCCGTGCTGTTGCAGCGCGCGATCGACGATCTCGATCGCACGGACAACCCCCGCACAGAAGCCGCGGGGCTGGGCAAGGATGACTCGCATAAGTGAGCGAACTCCGACGACAGACGCCGGGGTTCGAGGAGCTGGCACCGCTCGCTCGCCCCGGCTTGATGTTATGAAGGCAGGAACGAACCGGCCAGGCCAGGCCCCGGAACCCCGAATTAATCGCGCATTTTAACCCTATCGGGCCGTCCTTGCTCTGGTGCTGTATCGGCCGTGTTGCATCCGCCGCAGCGCCGCGTCGGCGCTCGCGCGCGCGGAACCCGGTAAACTGCGCGGTTTCGCGGGCAGCCCGTCCGGCTGCCCGGCGTCGCGCTCATTTCAAGGCCATTCGATGACCGTCGATTCTTACGCGTATTGCCCTGCCGCCGGTGCGGTCAAGGGTGTTTTCACTCCGACCCTGATTGCGATCGAACGATCCGGGGCCGCTCGCGCCGGCGTCCGGCAGGAGGCGTGCCGATGATGCTGGCGATTACCTTCCTGGTGTCCGGCCTGTCGCTGCTGATCTGGATCGTGCTGCTGGTCGCGCGCGGCGGCTTCTGGCGCGCGCGGCCCGCGCGGGCCCTGCCGCCGGAAGCGCGCGGCGCCGCGGCCGAGGCCGGCTGGCCGGCCGTTGTCGCGGTCGTGCCGGCGCGCAACGAGGTCGACGTGATCGCGCAAGCGGCGACGTCGCTGCTCGAGCAGGATTATCCGGGCGACTTTCATCTGATCATTGTCGACGACCACAGCGACGACGGCACCGCCGCCGCGGCCCGCGCGGCCGCGCTCGCGATCAACCGCGCCGACCGCCTGACGGTGCTCGCCGCGAAGCCGCTGCCGGCCGGCTGGTCGGGCAAGGTGTGGGCGCAGTCGCAGGGCATCGCCGCGGTGCGCACGCTCGGGCTGCCGGCCGACTACCTGCTGCTGACGGATGCCGACATCGGCCATCCGCCCGACGCGGTGGCCCAGCTCGTCACGCGCGCGCAGGCCGAACAGCGCGATCTCGTGTCGCTGATGGTGCGGCTGCGCTGCGATTCATTCTGGGAAAAGGCGCTGATCCCGGCGTTCGTGTTCTTCTTCGCGAAGCTCTATCCGTTCTCGTGGATCAACAATCCGCGCAACCGGACGGCCGGCGCCGCGGGCGGCTGCATGCTGGTCAAGCGCAGCGCGCTGGAAGAGGCCGGCGGCATCGAATCGATCCGCGGCGCGCTGATCGACGACTGCAGCCTTGCCGCGCAGATCAAGCATCGCGGCAGCGGCCGGCATCCGATCCGGCTCGACCTGGCCGACCGCAGCGTGTCGCTGCGTCCGTACGACAGCTGGCGCGACATCTGGAACATGATCGCGCGCACCGCGTTCACGCAGCTCCATTATTCGCCGCTGCTGCTCGCCGGCACGCTGCTCGGGATGACGATCATCTATCTCGTGCCGCCTGTGGCCGCGCTCGCATACGGCGCGCGGGCCTGGCCGGCGTGGCTCGCATGGGCGTCGATGTGCACCGCGTATGCGCCGATGCTGCGCTACTACCGGCGCTCGCCGCTGTGGGCGCCCGCGCTGCCGCTCGTGGCGCTGTTCTACGTCGGCGCGACGTTCGCGTCCGCGTGGCGCTACTGGCGTGGCAAGGGTGGTCAGTGGAAGGCGCGGGTGCAGGCGCCGGTGGAGCGCTGACAAACGCCGGCGGATGCCGGTTGTTGCTCCGGACTGGTATCGGAAAGCTAAAAGCCCGATCGGTTGAGAATCGATCGGGCTTTGTCGTTTACGGCAGCGCCGCGCGACTGCGTCATGCCGTGGAACCGATCCCGGCTAAGTGGTGTGCGTTGCGCACCCAGGCATGAAGCGCAGTCTCGTACCGTGCGGGAATCGTGACGGTTACCGTTGTCAGTCGTGTCTCGCTGTCTGGCAGATCTAGAAAGCGTTGCCAGACTTTCCGCACGAGCTGGGACATAGCCGAACGGTTTATGCCTAGCTCCATCGACAGCGCTCGCTGTGATCGCCCGTTGACGAGAATTTCAAACAACGCCCGTTGATTCTCGGGCCTTATGCGGGTTTCATTCAGCCGCAACAGATGGAACTGTGCGGCGGTCATGCTGCGTTTCTGTTGCGCCACGTCGAATACCAATGATTAGGTGATTCCGAATCCCGACATGCTGGTACGCAGTACGGCGCCGCAAGTCGTCTTGTGCCCATCGAGCGCCACGGGGCGGCCTTCAACCACGAAATTCGGATCGCCTTCCGCGATTACGCAGACCTGATGTCCGTCAATCGGGCAGATACAGCGGTCTCCCTTCCGTGCGACCGCTTTCCCGTCCACGTCGAAATTTGATGCGCCACCCACGACTTGTCCGCCATGGTCGGTCGCGTCGCCAACTCGAATAACGTTACGCATCAGTCTGCTTTATTTCCCGGATTCGCCGGGCCCGGCGGCGCAACATCGTCGATTGCGACAAGCGTCCATGTTGTCGGCACGTGATGATTCACTTTTCGGCCCAGTAAGCGGTCCAGAATGCCGGATTGGTTCAATACTTCAACCGATGGCATGGTCGTTCCCATTTCGAAGTATTGTCGGCTTCCCCCTGCGATCGGTAGGCCGTTAGCTTCGGGGCATGTCCACCATCCGCTGCGCGGACACGTTGCTCCCGTTCGAACAATAGTATTGAGTGGCACCGGCGACACTTCAGTGTCGCTTACCTTTGCCGCACCGGAGGTCGGACGTAGACGTACCGAGTTCACAATCGCGTCGAACAGGTTCGTCAATTGTTCATCCGACAGATTTGGACGTTGATCGTCCCGTGTCGTTAGCTCAACAGTAAGCGTTGGTTTAAGCGGTTGAAGATGATTGCCTTGCGCTTGCCACTTGAACTGATATGCCCGAAAGCCGGAATCGGTCGGCAGTGACCATAAACCTTCTTCTCCCTTGCGACCGTTTACGTCATGTTCGCCACGACGTAGTGTCCTGATTCCGCTGACGAGCGACTGAAATCCTGAAGGTACGGCTCCGCTGTCTACCCGATTGAGCAGCGATTTGCTATCCGGTTCTTCTGTCGTCGTCGAGATATGTACAACGAGGCCCGGTGTGCTCGGGAAACGAAATGAGATCGACGCCACTTCATGTTGTGGCGTCCGTCCTTCGTCGGCAAAGAATCCGTCGCGCACGCAAAAGCCGTTTTGCGTCGGGATGTCGTCTACCGACCGACTACGCAGGCTCGGGATGTAGCGCTTTTGTATGTTTTCGACAATTGCTGGATAATCTCTCGGCAAAAACGAAACGCTTCTAAAGTAGAATGTAATACCTTTGTCCCATTTGTATATTTCTGCGCCAACGTTCGGGCTGCCGAATAGAGTGCGCGATATCTCGAACAACGCGCTACTTGGGCTTGGATGAATGGCATGATCTAAAGAGTATTTTTCTTTATCTTTGCCTGCCTTGAAGGCTGCCTCGCGATTCTTCATTTTCTCTTGAAACGAGGGTAGGTCAGGTATGCTGCGCGTCGATGCGACGAGGCCATACATGTATTCGCCCATCTGTGCATATAGTTCGGCGTTGGTCGGGACGTCGACCACATATCGTCCAACGCAATACGTTTTTGCTTCATTCATATTCGATTCGCCAGCCACGCAGGTCATTGAAAACAACGCCAATGTGATCTCAAGTAGTCGTCGTACTTTCATGAATTTCCTTTCATGGATTAGAAGATCATTGAATCGGGGGCGCCAATTGAACGATCTTTCCGATACACCAGGCAACGCACTCGCGCACCGCTCCATTGTTGTAGGACATCTGGTGGTCGAAGCCGGTCATCCGGAAGGTTACAGGCTTGGTACCACTTTCCGAAATCAGGGTGCCGGAATCAAATGGCACCGTACCATCGCCGGAAAAGGTCCTGTCACTTCCAGTTTCGCCATCTTTCGGTGGTGGTGGTGCTTCTTCCAATTTGAAAATTACTTTTTGTGTGCCGAAGGAAAGCTTCGATTTTCCAAAATTATCGAAGTTTTCCGAAACAATGTCTTTCAGAATCCATTCGAATTCGGCTCCAATTTCGTCCTTTGTCGACCATACAATTTCGCCAAACGAAACTTGCTTGGGGTCGGCTCCATAATAGGCATATGTGGTCGGATGGCAGTAGAGTTCTAAATTATCGTGAAAATCCATCGCTTTCGCGAGTTGATTTTTGTAATGCTGGTACGGATCGTTTTTGTCGTCCAGTTTCAGGTTGGCCGGATTGATGAGTTTTGGATCAACCATTCCCCACCAATTATCCGTTACTCTCTTCGCATAGATTTCCGCATATGGATCGGCAATCGGCATGGGTTTCATTGCCTCCGTTTTTCCGCCGTAACTGGGCCGTACGAATTGCAACCAGCCGGGCGTGAAATGTTTCGTTGGCAATAATTCGAGCGGGCCGGGAGAATTTCCCATGACACATACGATATCGGCTGCACTCCAACCCATCACCACGGCTACCATCGCGCCTTCGACATTGAACGATCCGTTCACCTCACATCCCGCACGAAAGCGCCGATAGACGACAGGCGCTCCACCGACAGGCTGTACACCGTGAACGATGCCCAAGATCGTATCCGGTCCCGCCTTCCCGCAGCTCTTTGTCGGTGCGTCGTTTGATGTGCCGGTAGTGGCGGCCGACTGTTGACGGTCTTGCGCGGTAGCGTTCATCCAATCATCGTCATCGCTGTCCGATCCTTTGCTGGACCGCTCGCTGAGCTTCTGTGCCGCGCGCCGTGCTACAAGGCCGCCCATGGAGTGCGTGACGATGATGACCTTGTCCATAGGAATCCAGTAGGAACCCTTTTGGTAATACGCTAATGCTTCGTTGATGCGGTCGATGAGTTGGTCTGCCGACGCATCATTAGATGCAAGCCAGTTGTAGCCGCACGCCCACACGGGATAGTAATACTTGGACACTCGCGAAAATTCATCGGGCGCGAGCGGTTCGATTGTCACGCCTTGCGGATTCCATTCTGCGCGAACGTCGATCTTCTTGCCCTTGACCACGCGCTCGAGTGTTTGTGCGACGCTCCATATTTCCTTCGGCCTTTGTGGATCGGACGGCAATTCGGTTTCGAGGTATGGCTCGTTGAGTGCAGATTCGAGTTCGGCGAGAATTCCGCCGTAGCTATCGAAGTGGAGTTCGCCCCAGCCACGCCGCTTTGCTTCGTCATTTGTCAATGTCCACACGTTGCGTGGAACACTAACTTTCCCGCTCTTGTCGACCATCACACGCTCAGGTCCCACTTGTTTTTGCCGATCTGCTGCGCTTTGATTCAGTCGCCGGAACCATTCGCCTAAACCGGCCATCTTGCCGTTCGGCGGACGCCATGCCGGTTCGCCGGCCTTCTTCGTCTTGTCATTCGAGCAGAGATTTGTTCCCATGATTCCGGGCACGAAGATAATGGGGATGACATGTCGTGGCGGCAGGGTGCAAAGGGCGCATACCTTGAATGAGTCGGGGCTCATGACACTATCAAAGTAGGGGTTGCCGTTCTCGTCGAATCGTAGCGGTACACGGCGGTAAGCTTGCTTGGTTCCGGATTCGGAATGCTCGTTAGCAGTTTCAGCGGTGGCCATTTGTATTGATCTTCTTCAGTGCGCTTAGTCAACCGGTCTGAACGACACGGGGCGAATTTCGCTATCTTTGGCAATCATTGAATGTGTGCCATCTTCTGCGATCGTTCCTTGATCCCGAATACCTCCGGCGTCGTCCAGAACCTTGTGAGCAAGCCCGACATGCGCCTTGCCATCCGGCCCGACTACCCTGAATCGTTCATCCGTCTTCATTGATGAAGTCGGCATGTTCGGTAGGTCGGCCGTGCCGCCGCCGCCCGTGACAGCCTGAAAGCCGCTCGATTCAATCCGATGCTCACCGGTCGACGACTGGACGATTTTTCCATTCGCGATTTTTATCACCGCGCCGTTTGTTCGCAGTTCCAGCTCCGGTGCTTCCAAAATCAGTTTTTCGAGCGAGTAAATGTGCAGGCGCTCGGACGTGCCGATTTCGCCCTTGCCTTGGTGTGCCTGAATGGTTAAGTCGCCCGATCCCACCATAAGCTTCATCCCGGCTTTGGCGAATGCCGATAGCCCCTGCGCGGCGCGCATCAGAATGCGCCGACCGGCGCTGATATTTGCATCCTGAGCGGCTACCGATTCGACATTCCCGCCGGCGACAGCAAGAACGTTTGCAGGACTGGACATCGCGATACCGTCCGGCGCAGTAACGCCGATCGCCGCCGCCCCGCCGTCGTCCGCCCACTCACGAATGCCTTTCGTCAACTTCTCTTGTGGACCGGTATCCGTCTCGTAAGCATCATGCGTCGACGACAGTTCACTGAGCCTCTTCGCGATGGACAGCGCGAGTTCCAATTGACCGGTCAATTCCGCGCGATCCAGCACGCGTCCGCTGGCATTGTTGCGGGCATCCGTCGAAAGCAGCATCCCGCGTGCGGCACGAATCGCTCCCGCTAGATCGGTGCGAAGTTCGAAACCCTCGCCGCGCTTTTCCGATGCACCCTTGTCGCGAGGATGGCCTATCCAGCCCTGATTGAGTTGAGTTTTGCCGTGTTCTGAGGATAGCTTGGTCTTAGTCTGTGCCGTCGTGTCATCGAATTGCAGTTCGCCATAGCCAAGGCCGCCAATTTCCTTCGACCGGATACCGTATAGCGGTGCATTGTCGGGCAGATTACCCGCACTGGCGAATTGCACGGGCGCATGCCGCGCGTCGAACATATTTGCAACTACGATCGGCTTGTCCGGATCGTTCTGCATGAATAGAACGAGAACCTCGGAACCGACGCGCGGCCAGAACGCTGTTCCGGATTGCGCATCCGCCCACGGTTGCGCGACGCGCACACGCGCGGAATCGCGCGGCGTGCCGCTTGCGCCGCTATCGGGATGATCGTCTCGTCGAGCAAACAGGAATTGAACGCATATTCGCCCTTGTTCGTCTACATCAACTTCGCCGTTTCCAACCACGCGAGCACTGATTGGGCCGACAGCCGGGACGCGGGACGCGTCCCACATCGGGACGATATGCGTCGATGCTCGAACACACTCGAAGCGATTGAGAATCGGACTCTCTTCTTCGATTTCGAACCTGCCTTTTCCGGGGGAATTCGGGAGAAGACTGTTTCGCACACGTGTTTCCACATGCGTCAACACGAATCGACGGTCTTCGGCCGAATGCCCGTCGATCTCCGGATGGCCGGCCATCGAAAATACCGTGCCTGCGCCACCCACGAATGCCCGGACGACACTTTGGCCTGCAAAGTGCTTTGCACCTTGCGAGAGCGCAAGCTGGCGACGCTGCATAACCTGTTCGTAGTGGTCGGCATTTTCCGCGACGTGCGGCGAATCGTACCAATATTGGGTTAGCGTCGCGGCCAGGGCTTTGCCGTGTTCGCCTTGATCCTGTGCAGTCGTGGCGTCGAGTTGTTTGACACCGGCGGTTTGATAATCATGTGATGCGGCATATACGGCACCGGGGGCAAGTTCTCGATATGCCTCCCACGCGAAAATCGTGTCGTTCGGCTCCGTCGCATCCGCGCGATTGAAGCGTACAAGACCAGCCGGGTTTGCCTTCCATGCATTGACTTTATCGACAAGGTGCAACGTGTGAACAGGTGCGCCGTTCTCGATCGCATGCGTGAAGTACCAACTAATGCCCTCGCGACGCCACAAGCGAGTCATGAATGCGAGGTCGCTTTCCTTCGCCTGCATCGTGAACCCACGACTTGGATAGGTGCCGAGCGCACTTGTATCGAGTCGAAACGCTGCACCGATGACCTGATTGCTGATCGTATGCTCGTGAATGATCGCATGCGAAATGTCGACGACGGATGCATCGCGGAATACGCGCCACGTCACCCGTCGATCAAGCAATGAAAGCGCGTCGGTGCATACAAATTCGTAAAGCACGAAGCCACCGTCGGCGGCCAGTTGACGTGCTTCGCAAACGATTGCGCAAATGGTTCGCTCGGTGCCAGCGATGTCGCCAACCTGGAAGGCTACGGGCGCACCGATGAATGCCTTCAACGGCATTGAAATATCGCTGGATAGCGCTTGCAGGGTGAACCTGAGCGACTCGCAAACACCTTCGCGTGCTGTGAGTTGGTGCGGCAAGACGGCATTGCCCGGCAGGCCGATCGATCGCGCAAACTGCACTTGCAGCAACCGGCGAGATTGCGTAAATCCGGACAGCAGCCTTTCAAAGTTCGGAAACTGCGCCGATACGGCGCGGACAAGTTCTATTGGATTCATCGTTGTTTTGTGCTCTCAGGTCTCGACGGTCACCCGTACCGTGCAGCTTACCCCGCTTGTCGACCGGCGTTTCAATTTTCCGGTCGCGCACCGAATGCATCCGGACAATTGCAAAAGCCAGCCGTTGCACCGCAAAAGATTCAACCTTACGAACTGCTTTTGATGCTGTCAATCAAGCCATTCAGAAACCTGTCAGTCTTGACAGATATGCGGCGGCCAATAATCAAACTTGTCTTATTAACGTGAACGCAGTCGAATTGTTAAATGTTGTCAGGGGAGGTCGCGCGATTTTGATTTATTGGACGCCCGCCGGGATCTCAAAATCTTCGACATAGAATTCATCTCAGGTTGTGAACCAATCATCGGGCACTGCCGCGATGAGAATCACAGTGACTCTACGCAAGGATTCTCATCCGCGATGAGTGCCCGGCTCTTGAATCTCCAAGCGGGTTATCGTAATGAAAAACACCCCGAGGGTCGGATGGGAAATCCGACCCTCGGGGTGTAGGTCAATCGGCACAAACCGATCGGGCTGTTTCGCTTACGGCGTCGCCGCGCGCGCTTACCGCTGCGTCAGCATCATGTACATCTGGATCACGACATCCGGCGAGAACGTGAACGGCACCCAGCCGTAGCCGGTGTGGCGCGCGACCAGCAGACGATCGCCGTTCGACTGCTTCTGCACGGCCATCATCGGGTTCTTCGTGGTCACGAAGCGCCAGCCGGCCGGGATGCCCGGCGGCGGTTCCGGCTGCATCGACGCGCGTGCATGCGCGAGTTCCTCGATCAGCTGGCCCAGCTGCTCCGGGTGCAACGTGATCGACTGGCCGTTGACGGTCAGCGTCAGTTCGTTCTGCGACGGGCGCGCGACGTGCAGCGTCGCCTTGTCCGCGGGGGCGTCGGCGGCTGCTTCGGCCGCGGGCGCGACTTCGATCGCGGTGTCGGCAGCGGCGGTCGCGACGACGTCGGTGATCGCGTCGGCCGCCGCAGCGGCGACTTCATCGGCGGCAGCCGGCGCGGTCGCGTTCGTCATCGGCTCAACGGCGGACTCGACGGCCGGTTCGACCACGTCAGCCGCGACGGCCGGCTCGGTGGCCAAAGCTGCCGCGTTCGTCGCGGCGTCCTTCACGACGGCTTCGACCAGCGCTTCCGCGTCGGCGATCGCCTTCGCGTGCTGCTCGGCGGCCGCTTCGGCCTGCGCGATCGCTTCGGTATGACGCTGCGCGACGGCCTCGGCCTCCGCGGTCGCCTCCGCATGGCGTTGCGCGGCCGCGTCGGCTTGCGCGATCGCTTCGGCGTGACGCTGCGTGATCGCTTCGGCTTCGGCGGTTGCCTCGACGTGGCGCTGCGCAGCGGCTTCCGCTTCGGCGATAGCCTGCGTATGACGCTGCGCGAGTGCCTCGGCCTCGGCGATCGCGGCCGCGTGGCGCTGCGTCGCGGCCTCGGCTTCGGCGGCCGCTTCCGCATGGCGCTGCGCGGCGGCTTCAGCTTCCGTGGTGGCCGCTGCATGACGCTGCGCGGCCGCGTCCGCTTCGGTCGCGGCGGCGTGATGACGCTGCGCGGCGGCCTCGGCTTCGGCGATCGCGGCCGCATGACGCTGCGACGCGGCTTCGGCATCAGCGTGGCGCTGCGCGAGCGCCTCGGTCAGCGCGGTCGCTTCGGCGTGCCGCTGGACGGCGGCCTCGGCCTGCGTGGCGGCTTCGGTGTGGCGTTGGGCGGCGGCTTCGGCCGCGGCGGTGGCGTCGGCGTGGCGCTGCTGCGCGGCATCGGCGTCGGCGGCTGCGGCCGTGTTGCGCTGCGCGGCGGCCTGTGCTTCGGCTTCCGCGGCGGCGTGACGTGCGGCTGCGGCCTGGGCTTCCGCCGCGGCGGCGCGCGCGAACGCTTCCGCGCTGCGTGCCGCCTGCTGCGCGGCGTGGTGATCGTGGAGGAGCTGATCGACGCCCGCGTTGAGCGAATCGATCTGTTCGTTCAGGTTCATGCGTGTCTTCTCTGCGTAAGACCCGCGATTTTAACCGCTGCGCCGGTGCCGGTCCGTCAGCGACGTGTAACAAAGTGCGCAAAGCGGCGTGAAATACGCCGCTTTGTGTTACTTCAGGTAGCCCGCCGAGCCGAACCAGTCGAGCGCGTCGCGCAGTCCTTCGCGATACGGACGCGCGCGGTAGCCGAGTTCGCGCTCGGCCTTCGCGGACGTGAAATACATCTTGTTCTTCGACATCCGCAGCCCGTCGACGGTCACGAACGGCTCCTTCTTCGTGAACTTCGCGACGGCCTCCGCGCCGACGGCGAGCGGGTAGAGCGGCCAGCGCGGCAGCGCGATCGTCGGCGCCTTGCGGCCCGTCATCTGCGCGATGTCGGCCAGCATCTGCTGCAGCGGCAGGTTCTCGCCGCCGAGGATGTAGCGCTCGCCGATCCGGCCGCGCTCGAGCGCGAGGAAGTGGCCGTGCGCGACGTCGTCGACGTGCACCAGGTTCAGCCCGGTATCGACGAACGCGGGAATCTTGCCGAGCGCGGCCTCGACGATGATGCGGCCGGTCGGCGTCGGTTTCACGTCGCGCGGGCCGATCGGCGTCGACGGGTTGACGATCACGGCCGGCAGCCCTTCGTCGGCGATCATCCGCTCGACCGCGCGCTCGGCCAGCACCTTGCTGCGCTTGTACACGCCGATCGCCTGCTCGGCGGTGAGCGGCCGGTTCTCGTCGGACGGATCGCCGGCGCTCGTGACCTTCAGCGTTGCGACGCTGCTCGTGTAGACGATCCGTTCGACGCCTTCGGCGCGCGCCGCGCGCATCGTCGCGACCGCGCCTTCGAGGTTCGCGCGCTCGATCTCGTCCGGGTCCGGCGCCCACAGCCGGTAGTCGGCCGCCACGTGCAGCAGGTAGCGCACGCCGCGCAACGCGGCGCGCATCGACGTCTCGTCGCGCATGTCGCCGGTGACGATCTCGGCGTCGAGATCCGCGACGTTCGTGCGCGGGCTGGTCGGGCGCACCAGCACGCGCACCGCATAGCCTTTCTGCTGCGCGATGCGTGCGACGGCCGAGCCGACGAAACCGGACGCGCCGGTGACGAGAACGAGATCGCGGGAGGTATCAGTCATGCGTTTCCTTCAGGGCCGCGCGCGGGCGGCGCGGCGGTTGTGCGTCGGCGAGATTGTACGTGGTCGGCGCGACCGGCGACGCGAGCGCCGCGAGCGCCGCGCGGGGCCGCACCGGGCGACGCGGGCCGCGCGCGGCTCGCCGGCCGGGCACGTGTGCGAAGCGGCTGACGCGTCTACAATGCCGGGCTTGAATGGATTGCACGACGGGAGGGCGACGCGATGAGCCGCAATGAACTGGACGAACGGATCGAGACCTACTACGTGCGGGTGCGCGGCGTCGTGCAGGGCGTCGGTTTCCGTCACGCGACGGTGCGCGAGGCGCATGCGCTGAAGCTGCGCGGCTGGGTCGCGAATCTCGAGGACGGCAGCGTCGAGGCGATGATCCAGGGCCCGGGTGCGCAGATCGACCGGATGCTCGCGTGGCTGCGCCACGGGCCGCCGTCCGCGCGCGTGACCGAGGTGACGTTCGAGGAGCGCCACGTCGAAAAGCGCTTCGAGCGCTTCCAGCAGCAGTAAGGCGTAAGGCGAAAACAACATGACGGGGTATCCGGAGGCCGGGCGCGGCATCGCGCTGTCGGTGATGGCGTCGACGCTGTTCGCGCTGATGTCCGCCTACGCGAAACTGCTCGCGCCGCTCACGGGGCTCGACATCTTCGCGTGGCGCATCCTGTGGACCGCGCCGGGCGCGCTCGCACTGATCGCGCTGCGCGGCCGCTGGCCGGCGCTCGTCGAACTCGTGCGGCGCGGCGTGCGCGACTGGCGCCTGCTGGTCGCGCTGCCCGCGAGCGCGGCGCTGCTCGGCCTGCAGCTGTGGCTGTTCCTGTGGGCGCCGCTGCACGGCCGCATGCTCGAAGTGTCGCTCGGCTATTTCCTGCTGCCGCTGACGATGGTGCTCGTCGGCCGCTTCTACTATCACGAACGGCTCGATCCGCTGCAATGGGCGGCGGTCGCATGCGCGGCGCTCGGCGTCGCGCACGAGGTATGGGCGACGCGCGCGTTCGCGTGGCCGACGCTCGTCGTCGCGCTCGGCTATCCGCCGTATTTCGTGCTGCGCCGCCGGATCAACGCCGATTCGCTGGCCGCGTTCGCGCTCGAGATCGTGCTGCTGTGTCCGGTCGCGTTCGCGATGGTGTCGGCGAGCGCGACGTCGGTCGCCAGCCATCCGCTGCTGTGGGCCGTGCTGCTGCCGGGGCTCGGCGTGCTCAGCACGCTCGCGCTCGCGAGCTACCTGAAGGCGAGCCGGATGCTTCCGATGGCGCTGTTCGGGATCCTCGGCTACGTCGAACCGGTGCTGCTCGTCGCGGTGTCGCTGCTGCTGCTCGGCGAGACGCTGAACGTCGCGCAGCTCGCGACGTACGGGCCGATCTGGGCCGCCGTCGCATTGACCGCGTGGCACAGCGCGATGCTGATGCGGCGTTTGCCGGTGCGCGGCTGAGCGTCGTCGGCCGGCGGTGTGACGGCGGCAACGAACGTGCCGCGCAGCGCGCATTTCTTGCGTCGTGTCCCGCGATGCCGGCGTCGAACTGGCATCGCGCTGATGTCCAGCTGACGTCTGGCTGGCGGCCTCGCCAGCGTTGCATCGCCGATGTCACGCCTGTAATCGAACAGAAGATTCCGTTGCACTTTGTTACTTAGGGTCTCCCCCGACCGGCCGCTAGACTGATTTGACCGCCTCCTCTTCGTATGCGGCTTTTCCATGAACGGTCATTTCCGTGCCGGGCCGGCCGGGTTGGCGCGATACGAGCATACGCGTAGCGCCGCCGATCACGTTCGCCTTCTCCCTCCCGAGTCCTCCACCGGTGCGTGCCGCACCGTCGTCGTGCAGGCGCGGCCATGTCGTTGAACATGCCGCCTGCCGTCCCGATGCCGCCGACCCGTAGCGCCCGCCTGATCGAAGTCGATTTCTTCCGCGGCATCGTGCTGCTGATGATCGTCGTCGATCACATCAGCGCGAGCGTGCTGTCGCGCGTGACGCTCCATGCATTCGCGCTGTGCGACGCGGCCGAGGTGTTCGTGTTCCTCGGCGGCTTCGCGACCGCGAGCGCGTACGGCGCGATCGCCGACCGGCACGGCGCGCGCGCGGCGCAGCGGCGGTTCGTGCATCGCGCGATGCAGATCTACCGCGCGTTTCTCGCGACGTCGACGCTGATGCTCGTCGTGTCCGCCGTGCTCGACCATTACGGGATCGACGCGCCGAACCTCGCGCTCGACGACGTCAGCGTGATGCTCGCGTCGCCGCTCACGGGTCTCGCCGAACTGCTCACGTTCCAGCGCCAGCCGTATCTCGCGTCGGTGCTGCCGATGTACGTGCTGTTCGCGCTCGCGTCGCCGGTGATCGTGCCGTTCGCGCGCCGCCATCCGAGGCTGCTCGTCGCGTTCGGCGCGACGTCGTGGCTCGCGGCGGGCTGGCTCGGCCCCGAGCTGCTGGACACCGATGCGTTCCGCTGGAACTTCAACCCGTTCGCGTGGCAGCTGATGTTCGTCGCCGGCGTGCTCGCACGCTGCCAGCCTTTCTACCGGGACGTCGCGCTCGGGCGGTGGAGCGCCGCGGCGACCGGCGTCGCGTGCGCGATCGTGCTCGGTTGTGCGAGCTACAAGCTGTTCTCGGGGCTGCCGTTGCCGGAAGGTATCCTCAAGCGCGATCTCGCGCTGCCGCGCATCGTGAGCTTCGCGGCGATTGCCTGGCTGATGGCCGACTGCGTGCGCTACGGCTGGATCGCGCGCATTGCGCGGGCTGTGCAGCCGGTCGTCGCGGTCGGCCGGCGCGGCCTGATCTGCTTCGTCGCGGGCGCGGCGATCTCGCTCGTCATCGATTCGCTGCTGCATCCGGTCGCGAACGGCGCCGAGCTGCGGCATCTCGGCGTGGGCCTCGCGGCTGACGCATGTGCGGTCGGGCTGATGATGGCCGTGGCCGGTTCGGGAACGTGGTTCGCACGCCGGCGCGGCGCGGCCGCGTGAGCGGTGCGGGAAAACGCGCAGGCGGCACGCAACGCGCCGCGCGGTGTCGGTGCGCTCAGTGAGGTGAGCCGATACGGGAGCGGGGGACGACGGTCGCGTCGTCGGATTCGGCGTCGTCGCGTTCGTCGGACTTCGGATCGTCCTGCTGCGCGAGCACCGCGTCGGCTTCGGCCGCGGCCCGGGCGGCGCGCAATGCGGTGCAGCGCTGCGCGTGCCGGATGTCCGACAGTACCCTCAAGAGCCGAGTCGTCTTGTTTTTCATGATCTTCTCCCGCCAGTGCGCATCACGACGGAGCGGATGCGCCGTTGCAACCAGTGTAGGACGTGCTGGCCGCGCTGGCGGGAGAATGTGGCGTGCAGGCCGCACGCCGAGGGATAGTACTTACTGCGCCGAGGCCATCGCTTGCGCCTGCACCGCTTCTTCCTCGCGGCGCTCTTCCGCGCAGCGCTGATGCTGGCGCGACAGGCGGTTCATCATCGGCAGCAGCAGGAGTGCGAGCAGCATGCCGATCGCGGCGAGCCAGCCGAGCTTCTCGAACAGCGACAGGTACAGCGGCAGCGATTCGGTGGCCGGCAGGTCGTGCGACGGCATCTGCGCGAAGTTCGCGACGACGCTGCCCAGATACTGCGACACACCCGTCGCGACGAAATATGCGCCCATCATGAAGCCGCTCATGCGCGCCGGCACGTAGCGGGCGATCATCGCGAGGCCGAGGCCGCTCACCAGCAGTTCGCCGAGCGA
Source organism: Burkholderia sp. BCC1993 (assembly GCF_905339865.1). NCBI lineage: Bacteria > Pseudomonadati > Pseudomonadota > Betaproteobacteria > Burkholderiales > Burkholderiaceae > Burkholderia > Burkholderia sp. BCC1993. Next base: position 136,648 of record NZ_CAJPGZ010000009.1, read on the forward strand.
GTAGAGGCCGTAGCCCCACACCATGAACCACGACGCCACGCGGCCGTCCACCGCGTAGCGGCCGCTGATCGTGAACACCAGGTAGCCGGCGGCTACCGCACCGAAGCCGAACGCATACTTCGCGGCGACCGGCAGGTCACGGCCGCTCTTCGAGAACGCGTTGTAGATCCATACGAGCACCGGGCTCAGCATCATGATCCAGATCGGGTTCAGCGCCTGGAACTGCGCGGCGCTCCACGTGAACAGCGTCGTGCCGAACAGGATGAAGCGCGGATCGACGTTGCGCAGCGCGAACAGCGTGAGCGACGTCGACATCTGCACGTAGAAGATGAAGAACAGGATCACCTGGCCGATCAGCACGAGCGCCGCGATCAGGCCCGCGCGTTCCGAACGCTCCGACTTCGCGATCATGTACGCGAAGATCGCGAGGATCGCGAACGCCGCCGTCCATACGCTCGCGACCGCGAGCTGCTTGTGCTGCAGCACGTACAGCGTGACGAGCGCGAGCGCCACGCCGCCTGCCGCCACGCCGCCGAGACGCTTCCAGCGGATCGGTTCGTCGTCGGGCTGCGAGCCGATGTGCGCGAGCGTGCGGTGCATCAGCATGAAGTTCAGGATCGCGAGCAGCATGCCGGCGCAGCAGACCGCGAACGCGGTGTGCCAGCCCCAGTGATCCTTGATCCACGGCGTCGCGAGCATCGACACGGTCGAGCCGATGTTGACCGCCATGTAGTAGATCGTGAACGCGCTGTCGATGCGCGCATCGTCGCCTTCGTAGATGCGGCGCACGAGGTTCGCCGCGTTGGCCTTGAACAGGCCGTTGCCGACGACGATCACGCCGAGCGATGCGTACATGTACGCCAGCGCGTCGTTCGGCACCGCCAGCATCAGGTAGCCGGCGCACAGCACGGCCGCGCCGATGATCATCGTGCGACGGGCGCCGAGCACCTTGTCGCCGATCCAGCCGCCGATCGACGGCGACGCGTAGACGAGCGCGGTGAACGCGCCCCAGGTCAGGTTCGCATGGCTGTCGGTGAAACCGAGCCGGTCGACCATGAAGAGGACCAGAAGCGCGGCCATGCCGTAGTAGCCGAAGCGCTCCCACATTTCGATAAGGAAGACCGTCGTAAACGAACGGGTCTGTGAAACAGGTGCGTGCATCATCAATCTCGTTTGAAACGGACGGCGCGGATCGCGCGTCGCCTTGGGGGTCGAACTGGCGCCGGAGCACGGTGGCCGGGTAGGCTTTGCGTCGGCGATGGAGCAGTCGGGCGGGTTAGCCCGGGCCGGGGTCGGACTCCGCCCGATAAGGCGGTGCGAGGCCCCGACCGGCGCGCGAGTGGTAACGTTTGCCGGTCCGGTGCGTCAGGTCCGCGCCACTCAGGGAAACTCCCGATATGGCAGCAGCTTTCAGGAATATTTGTCTCATCATCTATTTGTAAGCTTCGCGCCCGTTCTCCGAAAATTCCCGGAGAGCCGCTTGCAGCTTGCCTGTGAAGCCGGCGAGTCTGGCAAGATAGCGCGTCGTTTCGCTCGCTTCGTGCCCTGTTTAGTGCACCGGGCTCAACACCGAAGACGTGTGCGAACCCGAAGATTAAGCTATCTCGTATTAACTTAGTTACTTTCCATCAAACATTTTTTGACGACCACTTTTCGGCCTGCTATGGTTCCCCCCACTGAAAACTCGCGAGCGGCAGACGCTGCCGCACTCGGCGGCAAGATTCGCGCGTTGCGCCAACGACTCAAGCGCACGCTCGACGACACCGCTACCGCCGCGGGGATTTCGAAGCCGTTTCTGTCTCAAGTCGAACGCGGGCTCGCGTCGCCGTCACTGACGTCGCTGGCCGGTATCGCACAGGCGCTCGGCGTGACGGTGCAGTACTTCGTGGATACGCCGAGCGAGGAACGCTCGGTCTGCAGAGGCGATCAGTTGCGCTTCTTCGGATTCGCCGATTCGGCGAACCTGTTCGCGAGGCTGACCAACGTGACCGAAGGGCGTCAGCTCGAGGCGATCCTCGTGCGGATGCCGCCGGGGCAGAAGCGGTCGGAGGTGACGACCCATGCAGGAGAGGAATTCCTGTATGTGATTGAAGGGGAAGTGTCGCTGACGCTGGAAGGCAAGACGTTCGTCCTGCAGGCCGGCGACAGTTCGCACTATCAGTCGACGGTCCCGCACAGTTGGGTCAACACCGCGAAGGTCGAGTCGGTGGTGGTCTGGGTCGGTACGCCGCGGCTGTTCTAACGCACAGGTATTCCTTCGTTTCCAAGACGGAATGCCTGTCGAAAGAAACGTAAGGAATACTAAGATGCAATACGAGAATCACGGGCCTCCTCAATCGCTGTACCCGTCAGCGTCTCACGCGTAACCGCGGCATCCACCGCGCATCGCTCGCCGAACAACCTTCTCAAGACTGCCACGATGAAATCCTTGCATGCCATGTCGGCCGTGCTGGCCGCGCTCGCCCTGACGACGCCCGTCGCCCACGCCGTTACCGTTCCGTCGAACGTCACGCTCGCTCCTCAACAGGACCTGACGCGCCAGGTGCCCGCCGAAATCGAGTCGCTCGACCCGGCGCACATCGAATCGTGGACCGGCAACACGATCGGCCTCGACCTGTTCGAAGGGCTCGCCCGCATCGACGCGGCCGGCCAGGTCGTGCCGGGTGTCGCGCAGTCGTGGGAGCGCAAGACGCCGCAGACCTGGATCTTCAAGCTGCGCCACGATGCGAAGTGGAGCAACGGCCAGCCCGTGACGGCCGCCGATTTCGTCTACTCGTGGCAGCGCCTCGTCGATCCGAAGACGGGCTCGAAGTACACGATCCTCGTCGAGTTCGTGAAGAACTCGAAGGACATCATCGCCGGCAAGGCCGCGCCGACGACGCTCGGCGTGCGCGCGGTCGACCCGTACACGCTGGAAGTGACGACCGACGTGCCGGTCGCGTTCTTCCCCGAACTGACCGCGATGGTGCCGCTCGCGCCGGTGAACAAGGACACCGTCGCGAAGTTCGGCGACGCATGGACGCGTCCCGGCAACATCGTCAGCAACGGCGCGTACCAGCTCGTCGACTGGCAGCCGAACAACCGCATCGTGATCTCGAAGGACGCGAAGTACTGGAACGCGCCGAAGGTCGTGATCAACAAGGTCACGTACCTGCCGATCGAAAGCGACGAAACGGCGATGCGCATGTACCAGGCCGGCCAGATCGACTACAGCTACTCGATCCCGTCGGGCATCTTCCAGCAGGTCAGCAAGCAGTTCGGCGGCGAACTGCGCCCGGGCCTGCAGCTCGCGACCTACTACTACTACCTGAACAACAGCGACGCCGCGCTGAAGGACAAGCGCGTGCGCCAGGCGCTGTCGATGGTGATCGATCGCGACGTGCTGACGTCGAAGCTCACGCAGGCCGGCGAGAAGCCGATGTACGGCCTGATGCCGAACGGCACGAAGGGCGTGCACTCGTTCACGCCGGAATGGGCGTCGTGGCCGATGGCCAAGCGCGTCGCGACCGCGAAGGACCTGCTGAAGCAGGCCGGCTTCTCCGACGCGAAGCCGCTGTCGTTCACGCTGACGTACAACACCAACGACCTGCACAAGAAGGTCGCGCTGTTCACCGCATCGGAATGGCGCACGAAGCTCGGCATCGACACGAAGCTCGAGAACGTCGAGTTCAAGGTGCTGATGAAGGAGCGGCATGATGGCAAGGTGCAGATCGCGCGCGACGGCTGGTTCGCCGACTACAACGACGCGATGACCTTCTTCGACCTGATCCGCTGCGGCAGTTCGCAGAACACGGTCGGCTACTGCAACAAGCAGGCCGACACGCTCGTCGACGAAGGCAACCAGAAGCTCGACGACAAGGCGCGCGCCACGCTGCTCACGCAGGCGCACGACGCGGCGATGAACGACACGCCGATGGTGCCGCTGTTCCAGTACTCGGCCGATCGTCTCGTGAAGCCCTACGTGGGCGGCTACTCGCTGAAGAACGTGATCGACATGCGTGCTTCGCAGGACATGTACCTGATCAAGCACTGAGCGGAGCGATCATGCTGGCCTACGCATTGAGACGCACGTTGTGGGCGGTGCCGACGATTCTCGCCGTCATCACCGTCTGCTACCTGCTGCTGCACTTCACGCCCGGCGGTCCGTTCGATACGGAGAAGCAGCTGTCCGCGGCGACGCTCGCGAACCTGAACGCGAAGTACCACCTCGACGAGCCGCTGTGGAAGCAGTACCTGCTGTATCTCGGTTCGCTGCTGCAGGGCGATCTCGGCCCGTCGTTCCGCTACGTCGACTGGTCGGTGAACGATCTCGTGAAGAAGGCGCTGCCCGTGAGTCTGGGCGTGGGCGGCATCTCGATCCCGCTCTCGATCGGGTTCGGCGTGCTGCTCGGCACCGTCGCGGCCGTGCGCCGCGACAGCGTGATCGACCGCTTCGTGATGCTGATCGGCAACTTCGGCAACGTCGTGCCGCCGTTCGTGCTCGGCCCGGTGCTGGTGTGGATCTTCGCGATCCTGCTGAAGACCTCGGCCGGCAACGGCTGGCTGCCGGCCGGCGGCTGGGGCGACGGCGGCTGGCAGTACCGGCTGCTGCCGATCGTGCTGCTGACCTTCATCAACGTGTCGCTGCTCGCGCGCGTGATGCGCGGCTCGATGATCGAGACGCTGTCGAGCAACTTCATCCGCACCGCGCGCGCGAAGGGCCTGCCGGGCTCGACGATCGTGCTGCGCCACGCGCTCAAGCCCGCGCTGATGCCGGTCGTGTCGCTGTTCGGCACGGTCTGCATCACGTCGATCACGGCGGCCGTCGTCACCGAATCGGTGTTCGCGCTGCCGGGGCTCGGGCAGCTCGTCGTGAACGGCGCGATCAACCGCGACTACACGCTGGTGCTCGGCCTCGTCGTGCTGACCACCGTCTGCGCGGTGCTGTTCAACCTGCTGGTCGACCTCGCGTACGCGTGGCTCGATCCACGTATCCGTTATTGAGCGAGGCACTGCGATGACTCCGACTACTCCCGTCGTCAGTCTGCCCGTGCAGACCGATTCGCCGCCGCGTTCGCGCTCGCCGCTCGCGCTCGCGTTCGCGCGCTTCCTTCACAACCGCGCGGCCGTGTTCAGCCTCGTGCTGCTCGCGCTGATCACGCTCGCATGTTTCGTCGGTCCGTGGCTGCTCGCGGCCGATCCTGCCGCGAGCGACTGGGGCTCGATCAGCCTGGCGCCGACGCTCGCGAACCAGCACTGGTTCGGCACCGACGAGCTCGGCCGCGACCTGCTCGTGCGCACGCTGATCGGCGGCCGCGTGTCGATCGAGGTCGGCCTGCTCGGCACGCTGGTGTCCGGCCTGTTCGGCGTCGCGTGGGGCGCGACCGCCGGCTTCGCGGGCGGCCGGGTCGACTCCGCAATGATGCGCGTCGTCGACATGATGTACGCGATCCCGTACCTGCTGATCGCAATCCTGATGATGACCCTGTTCGGCCGCTCGTTCATGCTGGTCGTGCTGACCATCAGCGCGTTCTCGTGGATCGACATGGCGCGCGTCGTGCGCGGCCAGACGCTGTCGCTGCGCAATCGCGAGTTCGTCGACGCGGCGCGCGCGATCGGCGTGTCGCCGGCGTCGATCGTGCTGCGCCACGTCGTGCCGAACCTGCTCGGCGTGGTCGTCGTGTACGCGACCGTGTCGGTGCCGAACATCGTGCTGACCGAATCGGTGCTGTCGTTCCTCGGCCTCGGCGTGCAGGAACCGATGACGAGCTGGGGCGTGCTGATCCAGGACGGCGCGCAGAAACTGGAATCGATGCCGTGGCTGCTGCTGGCACCGGCCGTCATGCTGTGCGTGACGCTCTACTGCGTGAACTTCGTTGGCGACGGCCTGCGTGACGCGCTCGACCCGAAGGATCGCTGAAGATGGCTGCTCTGTTGGAAGTAGAAAACCTCGGCGTGCGCTTCTCGCGCAGGGACGCACCGCCGATCGACGCCGTGAGCGGCGTGTCGTTCTCGCTCGAAGCCGGCAAGACGCTCGGCATCGTCGGCGAATCGGGCTCGGGCAAGAGCCAGACCGTGATGGCGCTGCTCGGCCTGCTGGCCGGCAACGGCGCGACGACGGGCACCGCGCGCTATCGCGGCGACAACCTGCTCGAGATGGATACGCGTGCGCTGAACGCGGTGCGCGGCGACCGGATCGCGATGATCTTTCAGGATCCGATGACGTCGCTCAATCCGTTCCTGACGATCGAGCGGCAGATGACCGAGACGCTGCAGCTGCATCGCAAGCTGTCGCGCAAGGAAGCGACGAAGCGCGCGATCGAGGCGCTCGAGTCGGTGCGCATTCCCGACGCCGCGCGCCGCATCCGCATGTATCCGCACGAGTTCTCCGGCGGCATGCGCCAGCGCGTGATGATCGCGATGGCGCTTCTTTCGGAGCCCGAAGTCCTGATCGCCGACGAGCCGACCACCGCGCTCGACGTGACCGTGCAGGCGCAGATCATCGACCTGCTGCGCGAGCTGAACCGCGAGCGCGGCACCGCGATCGTGCTGATCACGCACGACATGGGCGTGGTCGCGGGCCTCGCGGACGACGTGATGGTCATGTATGCGGGCCGTACCGTCGAATACGCGCCGGCCGACTCGATCTTCGCGGCGCCGTCGCATCCGTACACGATCGGTCTGCTCAACGCGCTGCCGCGCCTGACCGACGCCGACGACGCGCCGCTCGTCGCGATTCCCGGCAATCCGCCGATGCCCGGCACCGCGCCGGCCGGCTGCGCGTTCGCGAAACGCTGCACGTATGCGGAGGCGCGCTGCGGTGCCGCGCGCCCCGCGCTCGAAACCTATGGCGCGGCGGGCGCGGTGCGCGCGTGCCACCGGCCGCTTGCCGATCTGACGGGAGGTCTGCGATGAGCGTCGATGAACGCCGCAATGCCGGCGCGACGGGCACGACGAGCGATACGCTGCTGTCCGTCGAGGATCTGAAGGTGCATTTCCGCGTGCCGCTCGGCGGCTATCCGTGGTCGCCGAAGGGCACGCTGCGCGCGGTCGACGGCGTGTCGTTCGACGTGAAGCGCGGCGAGACGGTCGGGCTCGTCGGCGAGTCGGGCTGCGGGAAGTCGACGCTCGCACGCGCGCTGATCGGCCTCGTGCCGATGACGGCCGGCACGGTGCGCTGGCGCGGCGAAGCCGTCGCGCCCGATCACCTGCGCGGCACCGCGATGCGCCGCGAAGTGCAGATGATCTTCCAGGATCCGCTCGCGTCGCTCGATCCGCGCATGACGATCGAACAGATCGTCGCGGAGCCGCTCGTCACGCACCACGTGGGCCTCGGCCGCGCCGAAGTGCGGCGCCGCGTGGTCACGATGCTCGAACGTGTCGGCCTGAACGCGCATCACCTGCTGCGCTATCCGCACGAGTTTTCCGGCGGACAGTGCCAGCGCGTCGGCATCGCGCGCGCGCTGATCGGCGAGCCGAAGCTCGTGATCTGCGACGAGCCCGTATCGGCACTCGACGTGTCGATCCAGGCGCAGATCGTGAACCTGCTGCGCGATCTGCAACGCGAACTGTCGTTGTCCTATCTTTTTGTCGCGCACGACCTGGCGGTGGTGAAGGCCATCAGCCAGCGCGTGCTCGTGATGTATCTCGGCCGCGTGATGGAGTTCGGCACGCGGCATGACGTGTATGGCGTGCCGCAGCACCCGTACACGAAGGCGCTGCTCGATGCGGCGCCGACGCCGGAGCCGGCGCGCGAGCGTGCTCGCCGTCCGATGCTGCTGGCGGGCGAGATGCCGTCGCCGCTCAACCCGCCGTCCGGCTGCGCGTTCCGCACGCGCTGCCCGGTCGCGATCGACGCGTGCGCGCAGGACGTGCCGCTGCCGGAAGTGCGGCAGGGCTCGCCGGCGCGTGTCGCGTGCATCCGGGCGGGCGTGGCGGCGTGACGTGACGCAGCAAACATAACCAGGCAGGTCAACAGGGGTAGGGTGCGGCGCGAATGATCTTCGCGCCGCGGGCAAAGGCGCGTCCTTAACCGGGCTCGCCGGGGGGCTGGAAGCGGATCGCAACCGGCGTGGACGACATCAACACAAGACGAGAATGACGATGAACAAGCAAAAGACGATCGGGACGGCATCGAAGATGCTGCTTGCATGGGGCTTGCCGGCGCTTGCCGGCGTATCGCTGAGCGGCGTCGCGCACGCCGACGACGCGGCCCCCGCACCGCTGACGGTCGCGCAGGCCGCGCCGTCCGCCGGCGCAAGCACGTCGGTTGCGCAGGCAACGACCCCGAACGCCATTATCAACGCCGAGGCGACCCAGGCCGTCACGCCGCCCGACGAGCCTTCGGCACAGTCGAAGTCGAACGGTTTCATTGCCGACAGCCACCTGAATTTCCTGTTCCGCAACTATGCGGACACGCTCGACAACAAGGGCGGGCCGCACCGTCACGCGTGGGTCCAGGGCGCGATGGCGAACTTCGAGTCGGGCTACACGACCGGCCTGATCGGCATCGGCTTCGACGCGTCGCTGTATGCGGCGCTGAAGCTCGACGGCGGCGCCGGCGCCGGCAGCATGGTGCACATCGCGAAGGGCGGCGGCGGTTCGAACCAGCTCGCGTGGGCCTACCCGGGCATCTACGACGTGAAGGCGCGCATCTCGAACACGGTGGTCAAGTACGGTCTGCAGGCCGTCGACAACCCGTTCATGGAACAGCACGACAACCGCGCGCTGCCGCCGACGTTCCTCGGCGCGACGATCGTCAGCAACGAATTCAAGAACGTGATGCTCGAGGCCGGCAGCTTCACGAAGACCGATGCGCGCGGCCACACGACGCTCACCAACCTCACGACGCAATACGGCGGCACGCGCATCAATCGCCTGACCTACGTCGGCGGTACGTGGGACTATTCGCCGAACGGCGAAGTCGCGCTGTACGCCAACCAGGCCGACGACGTATGGCACCAGTACTACGCGTCGGTGAAGCACAGCATCGGCGATACGAAGTCGATCAAGTGGACCGGCTTTGGTAACGTTTACTCGACGCACGACACGGGCGACGCGCTGCAGGGCAAGATCAACAACAACGCGTACAGCCTGTCGGTGGCCGCGCAGCACGGCCCGCACGAACTGCTGCTCGGTTATCAGCAGGTGCTCGGCGACCAGTTCTTCGATTACCTGAACGAAACGAACGGCATCTTCCTGACCAACTCGATGGACGTCGACTACAACGCGCCGCACGAAAAGTCGCTGCAGCTGCGTTACACGTTCTACGGCAAGGAAGCGGGCCTGCCGGGCTTCAAGGCGATGGTCTGGGGCGTGACGGGCTGGGGCGCGGACGGCAGCGCAGGGGCTGCGAACGATCCGAGCAAGTCGAGCATCTACTGGAGCAACGGCGCGCCGGTGCAGGGCCGTCACCACGAGTTCGGCTTCATCCCGTCGTACACGTTCCAGAGCGGCAAGCTGAAGGACACGAAGGTCACGTTCATCGCGATGTGGCACACCGGTTCCACGCATACCGCGGACGCGACCAACAAGGAGTACCGCCTGGTCGTGAACGTGCCGCTGCACGCGTTCTGATCGAACGGGGACGCAACGTCCCCTTCAGTCGTTTTCGTCTCGCGCGGCCGGCCTGCGACCCGTTCGATCAGGCCGGCTTGTGCAACCCCGCCACCGGATCGTTCGCGGCGGGCATGTCCTCCACCAGCGACGTGAGCTGGCGGCCCGTGTCGCGCCAGGCGTCGAGGCCGCCGCGCAGCGGCAGCGCATCGGTGAAGCCTGCGTCGAGCAGGCGCTTGGCCATCAGCGCGGCCGTCACTTCGTTCGGGCACGAGCAATACACGACGAACTTCTGCGAGAACGGATAGCGCGCGACGATGTCCTCGATGTGCCGTTCGTCCGCGAACTGCGCGCCGGGAATCGTGAACGGGTCGAGCTTGCGGTGCTCGGGCGAACGCACGTCGAGCACCACCGGCGCGGTCGCATCGCGCAGCAGCACGTCGAGTTCGTCGACGCCGATCCGCGCGCTCGCGAGCTGGCGGATCAGCGCGCGGCGGCGCATCCAGCGCACGGCCGCGTAGACGGCCAGCAGTGCGACGATCACCAGCAGCACCGCGCGGCCGAGCCGGCTCGCGCCGGCGAACAGCCAGTCGATCTGCCGATAGAACACGAGCCCCGCGAGGAGGCCGACGATCGTCCACAGCGCGGCGCCGAGCGCATCGTAGCCGGCGAACGTGCGATAGCGCGTGCCGAGCGCGCCGGCCATCGGCACCGACACGAGCGACAGCCCGGGAATGAAGCGGGCGACCGCGAGTACGCGCACGCCGTAGCGGCCGAAGAATCGTTCGGTCTTCTTCACGCAGGTATCGCGCGACAGCGACAGCCGGCAGATCGTCTTCAGCGTCGTGCCGCCGTAGCGCCGCCCGGCGACGTACCACACGGTGTCGCCGATCAGCGCGCCGAGCACCGACAGCGCCAGCACCGTCAGGAGCTGCGAGCCGATCATCGCCGGATTCATCGCGGCCATCGCGCCGAACAGCACGAGCGTCGGCATCGCCGGTACGGGCAGGCCGATGGCCGCCGCGAGCACGTTGGCGAAGACGAGAAGCGGCCCGTATTGGGCGACGAGGTCACGGAGCATGACGGCTGGCCGAAAAGGAAGCGCGTGAGGAAGGTACGAAGATGGGCCGATTATCGGCCATTTTCAAGCGGACGGCGGGGAATGACGGAAAGCGCCTGACGGCGGCAGGGTGATGCGGGCGGATCGGTGAGCCGGTGCGTTGCGCGCGGCTCACCGGTCGACATCAGGAAGGCGTACGGACGAGCGAGGCGGCGCCGTGGTTTTCGCCAGGCAGTTCGGCGCCGTGCGAGCGGATCGCCGCGATCAGTTCGGCCGGCGTGATCTCGTAGCGAACCTCGCGGTGAATGCCGGGCTTGCGTTCGTCGATGTCGATCAGCAGCACGCTCTTGCCGTCGCCGGTCGATTCGAGCCGGAGCGAGCGCAGTTCGCGGCCGTCGGCCGGGTCATGTTCGGTGAGCAGGGTCATTGCCCCGGATGAGCCGGTAGTGCGCATCGAACCTATCCTCGTATCGTGTGTGCCAGGTTGGCGAAGATGTCGTTGTTGAATGCAGCTTGACGAAGTTTAACGCGAACGGGCCACAACACGGAGCATTTTCGTGGCCCCCTAAATGAGGGCTGCACCGGCCATCCTTCTGACGTTTGAGCCGCGCCGGGCGGGCGTTTCAGCCGGATCGGACCGATCGGACCGATCCGCGCCCGGCGCCCGGCCGGTGCGCGGCCGGGTGGCGCGGGCGCCGTCAGAAGCGGTCGGCGAGGCCCATCGCCGGGTCGCTGACCGAGTGGCGGCCCGTTTCGACACGGCCGGCCACGCGGCGCGAGAAGCTCGCGTCGCTGTCGGTGTTCATCGACAACCCGGCGGCGATCGCACTGTACGAAAAGCACGGCTTCCGGATCGAAGGCGAGGCGCCGGACTATGCGCTGCGCGACGGTGCGTATGCATCGGTGTTTCAGATGGCGCGGATCAAAGGGCGGCAGTAATGGACGCGTGCTGAAGCGCGTGCGGGCCGGCGTGTCGTTGCGTCGGCCGCGGCATGTGCATGCATTGGCCATGCCGTGCGCCTTGTCGGGCCTGCCTCCGTGTGCCCGATCGCGTGCAGCGACCGACGGCAGTCAATGCAGCGCTGCATGCAGCACAGTGCGTGGTCGCGTCGACCGCGCAGGCGCGCACGTCGGCGACGCCACACGTCATATCCATTAGAGAATTCATTCGTTTTCAACCGGCCGCGCGAATCGTATCGTCGAGCGATTTGCCGGTCGCCGTGGTCGCCGTGGTTGTCGCGGTGGGTACGGCTGCGCTGTGTGTGCATGCGGCGGCCGGTTATGGCTTTTCGCGTCGATGCCTACGCGATGCCCACGGCCGATGCCGGCATGCGCGGTGCCATCCGTCGATGCCCTTCGTTGTTGCGTCGCTTCGTCGTGTTTTCGCTTCGCCGTTTCGTGCGCATGGGCCGGCCGTTGCAGCGTACCGGTTCCGTCGTCGCGCGACGCCGCTATCCGCAACCGTCTCTTTCAACGGAACCCGTCTTGATGAAAACCGTTCTCCGTAACCTGACTGCCGCCTGCCTGTTCGCCGCCGCGGGTGCGGCGTTTGCCACCACCGCGCCGCAGGGCGCTCCGGTATCGGGCCCGTCGAGCGACGGCGCGCATCTGCCGCCCGGCATCGCATGGCAGCAGGGCGACGTCGATGCCGCGTTCGCGCTCGCGAAGCGCACCGGCAAGCCGCTGCTGCTGTACTGGGGTGCCGTATGGTGCCCGTCGTGCAACCAGGTGAAGTCGACGATCTTCAGCCAGCAGGCATTCAAGGCTCGCTCGTCGTTCTTCGTGCCCGTTTATCTCGACGGCGATACCGAAAGCGCGCAGAAGCTCGGCGAGCGCTTCAAGGTACACGGCTATCCGACGATGATCCTGTTCCGTCCGGACGGCACCGAAGTGACGCGGCTGCCGGGCGAGGCCGATCTCGAGCGCTACATGCAGGCGCTGTCGCTCGGGATGACGGCCGCGCATCCGGTGCGGCAGACGCTCTCGACCGCGCTGAACAACGGCGCGGCGCTGACGCCGGCCGAATGGCATCTGCTGGCCGACTATTCCTGGGACACCGACGGCGCGCTGCCGGTGCCGGCCGATCGTGTCGCGCTGACGCTGCAGACGCTGTCGCAACATGCGCGTGCCGCCGGCGCGAAGGCGGACGCCGCGCGGTTCGCGCTGAAGTCGGCGGTGGTGGCGGCATCGGACGATCCCGCACAGGCCGGCGCGCTCGACAAGGCGGCGCTCGCCGACGCGCTGCGCGCGGTGTTGCGCGAACCGGCGCTGGCGCGGGCCGATTCGGACGTGCTCGTCGCGGCGCCCGCGCGCGTGGTCGCATACCTCGGCGGCGACGCCGCGCAGCGCACGACGCTGCGCGACGCGTACGACACGGCGCTCGCGCACCTGTCGACCGATTCGACGCTGTCGTCGATCGACCGGCTGATGGCGCTGCACGGCCGCGTGCTGCTCGCGCGCAATGACGCGCACGCCGGCGCGCCGCTCGCCGCGCCGGCGCTGGTCGATACCGTGCGCAAGCAGATCGCCGCATCGGTGCAGGGCGCCGCGAACGCGTACGAGCGGCAGGCGCTCGTCAGCGAAGCGGCGGACACGCTGACCGACGCGGGGCTGTACGACGAGTCCGACCTCTTGCTGAAGGCCGAGTTGCCGCGTTCGGCGACGCCGTACTACTTCATGTCGGGGTTGGCCGCGAATGCGAAGGCGCGCGGCGACAAGGCCGCGGCGCTCGACTGGTACCGCAAGGCGTACGACTCGGCGAGCGGACCGGCGACGAAGCTGCGCTGGGGCGCGACCTATTTCGCGAATGCGGTCGCGCTGGCGCCGGACGATTCGGCGCGGATCGAAGCGATCGCCGCGAGCGTGCTCGCGCAGGCTGGCAAGACCAAGGATGCGTTTTATGGGGCGAACCTGCGCGCGCTGACCAAGGTCGTCACGCAACTGAATCGCTGGCGCGGCGGCGGCGCGCACGATGCGTCGGTCAGGTCGGTCGTGAAGCAGTTCGACGGGGTGTGCGCAAAGCTGCCCGCGGGCGATCCGCAGGCAGCGGCATGCGCGAAACTGATCGAGCCGGTGAAGGCGTGACGGCTCGCGACGGAGCGGTCGGGCGGGACGGCCGCGTCGTTGCGGCGATTACCGGCCCGACTCCGACGATGCACCGCGGTCGCTGCCATATCCGGCACCTTGCTGGCGGGCGATCTTCGCTTCGGCGGAAACGATGCTGGCCGGATAGAACCAGTCGCTCGGCTGGAAGCCGGCTTGCTTGAGCGCCTTCACTTCGGCGTGGACCTGCGCGCGCGTGAGCGGCGGGTTCGACTGCGCTTGCGCGGCGAGCGGGGCCGATACGGCCAGGGCAACGGCAACTGCGTGAATCAGGCGCTTCATGATCGTGACCTCCATGTTTCCAGCTGGACGGCCGGACTTCGTTTGACGAAGCGGCGGCGGTTGAAAGCAGTGTAGGCCCGGCCACGCGCGGGAAAAATGCGATCGCGCCCAACGCAGTGTTCTGCTGCCGGAAACAATGAACGGTGGAGCGGACGGCGCTGGATGGCGGCGCGTGACGGACGATAGGCCGTCTGGTCTGCGCCACAATGTGGCGCGAGCGCTTCCGGTCGGTCGGGGACGAAGTGGCGGATGCGAATCCCGGCGATCCGCACTGGTTTGCAAGCGGAGGTATTGGGAAGGTGCGGCGCGTCGCGACAAGCATCGCGCTATGGTGCTGCTGCTGGTGCTGCTGCTGCTGCCGCTGCGGCAATGCCGGACCGGTCGAACAGTCGCGAACACGCGGAGGGAGGAAGGCGCGCCGGCCGCGTCGATGCGGCCGGCAGGGTTGGGCGGCGTTCGGAACGCCGCCCGACGCGGGCGCTTACACGAGGCCCGTCGTGTAGTACACGGCGATCACGAAGAACACCGCGAGCGTCTTGATCACGGTGACCGCGAAGATGTCGCGATACGACTCGCGGTGCGTGAGGCCCGTGACCGCGAGCAGCGTGATGACGGCGCCGTTGTGCGGCAGCGTGTCCATGCCGCCGCTGGCCATCGCGACGACCCGGTGCAGCACCTCCATCGGAATGTTGGCGGCCTGCGCACCCTTGATGAACAGGTCCGACATCGCGGCCAGCGCGATGCTCATGCCGCCCGACGCCGAACCGGTAATGCCGGCGAGCGAGCTGACCGACACGGCCGCGTTCACGAGCGGGTTCGGAATGCTCTTCAGCGCGTCGCTGACGACGAGGAAGCCCGGCAGCGCGGCGATCACGCCACCGAAACCGTACTCCGACGCGGTATTCATCGCGGCGAGCAGCGCACCGCCGACGGCGGCCTTCGAACCGGCCGCGAAGCGGTCGCTGACGCGCTTGTACGCGGTCAGGACGACCAGCACGATGCCGAGCAGCAGCGCGGCCTCGACCGACCAGATCGCGACGACGGTCTTGATCGACGTCGTGACCGGCGTGTGCACGCCGGGCAGCACGTCCGGTGCGACCGTGTACGACGCTGCGCCGTACCACTGCGGAATCAGTTTCGTGAACGTGAAGTTCGACGCGCCGACGAGGAGCAGCGGCAGGATCGCCAGCGCCGGATTCGGCAGTGCCGTCGCTTCGACGCGCTCCGGCTCGTTGACGAGCGACGTGCCGTAGCCTTCGCCCTTCGCCATCGCCGAACGGCGGCGCCATTCCAGGTACGCGAGGCCGACGACGATGATGAACAGCGAGCCGATCGTGCCGAGTGCGGGTGCGGCCCAGGCGGTCGTCTTGAAGAACGTGGTCGGGATGATGTTCTGGATCTGCGGCGTGCCGGGCAGCGAGTCCATCGTGAACGAGAACGCGCCGAGCGCGATCGCGCCGGGCATCAGCCGCTTCGGGATGTTGCTCTGGCGATAGAGTTCGGCCGCGAACGGGTACACCGCGAACACCACGACGAACAGCGACACGCCGCCATAGGTGAGCAGCGCGCACACCGCGACGATCACCGCATTCGCGCGCGAGCGGCCGATGTAGCGGATCGCGGCGTGCACGATCGACTCGGAGAACCCGGACAGTTCGATCACCTTGCCGAACACGGCGCCGAGCATGAATACCGGGAAATACAGTTTGACGAAGCCGACCATCTTCTCCATGAAGATGCCGGAGAAGACCGGTGCGACGGCGGCGGGTTCGATCAGCAGGACTGCGCCGAGCGCGGCGATCGGCGCGAACAGGATCACGCTGTAGCCGCGATATGCGGCGAACATCAGGAACGCCAGCGCGGCGAGGACGATCACGAAAGACAAGGGAGTCTCCTAATAGCTTGGAATGGCTTTGGTTGTTGTTCGATCGCGGAGCGCGCCGCGGACCGGCTCAGGTTCGTGCAGGTTTCGTGCCATCGGCCGCATTGCGCCGCCGGACATGGGTCCGGCGCCGGCCGGCGGGCCCGCGCCGGCCAATGTCTGAAGATTCTACATAAATCGTCTCCGTCCGGAGACGATTTGGCCGTCAGGACAGCCCATCGAATCGGGCAGGGCTTTCCCGGACAAGGCATTCCGGCGTGTCTCCAAAATGAGATACTGCGTCTCGTTCCGGAGACGTCCGGCCAAGCATACGCGGAGACGACGACACGATGATGAACGACTGGGCGCGCCTGCCCGTCAATTACGGCGACGTGCTGCGGCGCGCCGCCGAGTCGCTGTTTCGGACCTTCGAGGATTCGAGCGCGGGCACGGTGGTCGTCGATCGCGACGCGCGCGTCGTGTGGATGAACGAGCGTTATGCGGCGCGCTTCGGGTTCGCCGATCCGCAGCAGGCGGTCGGCCTCGACTGCGAGGCGGTGATTCCGAACAGCCTGATGCGCGAGGTCGTGTCGACCGGACAGCCGATCCTGCTCGACATCATGGAGACGGGCCGCGAGCCGCTCGTCGTCACGCGCCTGCCGTTGAAGAACGAGGCGGGCGAGACGGTCGGCGCGATCGGCTTCGCGCTGTTCGACCAGTTGAAGACGCTCACGCCGATCTTTTCCCGTTACGCGCAGCTTCAGCAGCAACTGATCGCGACGCAGCGTTCGCTCGCGCAGGCGCGCCGCGCGAAATACACGTTCGCGAGCTTCGTCGGCACGAGCGCCGCAAGCCTCGAAACCAAGCGGCAGGCGCGGCGTGCCGCACAGGTCGATTCGCCGGTGCTGCTGCTCGGCGAGACGGGGACCGGCAAGGAACTGCTCGCGCATGCGATCCACGCGGCGTCGGCGCGCGCACTCCAGCCGCTCGTGACCGTCAACGTCGCGGCGATTCCCGACACGCTGCTCGAAACCGAATTCTTCGGCGCGGCGCCGGGCGCGTATACCGGCGCCGACCGCAAGGGACGTGTCGGCAAGTTCGAACTGGCCGATCGCGGCACGCTGTTTCTCGACGAGATCGGCGACATGCCGCTGCCGCTGCAGGGCAAGCTGCTGCGCGTGCTGCAGGACAAGGAGTTCGAACCGGTCGGCTCGAACCGGATCGTGCGCGCCGACGTGCGGATCATCGCCGCGACGTCGGCCGACCTGCCGGCGCTGGTCGAGGCCGGCCGCTTTCGCGCGGATCTCTATTACCGGCTCAACGTGCTGACGATTCACGCGCCGCCCTTGCGCGAGCGCGCGTCCGACATCGCGGCGCTCGTCTACGCGACGCTCGA
This sequence comes from Burkholderia sp. BCC1993, assembly GCF_905339865.1. Lineage (NCBI taxonomy): Bacteria > Pseudomonadati > Pseudomonadota > Betaproteobacteria > Burkholderiales > Burkholderiaceae > Burkholderia > Burkholderia sp. BCC1993. The sequence goes on from NZ_CAJPGZ010000009.1 coordinate 153,883, forward strand.
GGAACTCGCCGCGCAGCACGGCCGTGCCGCGCATTGCGAACTGACCGACGATGCGCTGCGGATGCTGTGCGCGTACCCGTGGCCGGGCAATGTGCGCGAGTTGCGCAACACGCTCGAGCGTGCGCTGATGCTGTCGGATCGCTCGGTGATCGATGCGGGTGCGCTTGCGCCGTTCCTCGGGCCGGTGCGCGTGGCGCCGGACAGCGTGCCGGCGGGCACGCGGGCGGCTCCGTCGCCGGTCGGCCGGGACGCGGGCGACGCATCGGGTGCCGCTGGCGCGCCGGTCGTTTCGTATACCGATGCATTGGCCGCGTGGGAGCGCCAGTTCCTGATCGACGCGCTCGCGGCCTGCGACGGGAAGGTCGTGGAAGCGGCCGCGCGCATCGGCATTGGCCGGGCGACGCTCTACAAGAAACTGGCGGCGCTCGGGATCGACCGGTAGCAAGCGGCGGCGGATGCGCCCGGACATGACGAACGGCACCGGTGAAGTGCCCGACAGGAGACAACGATGAAGCGAATCGGCATGGCCGGATGGCTGGCCATACTGGCGGCGACGTCCTCGTTCGCTCAGGCGGACGATGCGGATTCGCCTGCGGTGCGGCGCAACTGGTACAACGATCCGTTCGTCGCGTTGTCGCGAGGCTTCGCGGAATGCCCGCTGCCGCTCGGCCCGTGGATGACGCGTGCCGAGATGACGGACGACGCGCATTACCGCGCCGAGCGCGGGACCACCTGCTGGCTCGCTCACCGCTGCACGAAACCGAATTCCTATATGTATGACGCGCCGATCGCCGAGGCAGCGAAAGCGCATTTCGCGGGCACCGATCGTCTGCAGGGCACGAGCCTGTGGATCACCGTGCAGCGGCGCTTCATCTATGTCGAAGGGTGCGCCGATCCGGCATTCGATCGGGAGGCGCTGGCGCGCGAACTCGGCGCGCTCCCCGACGTCGAGCAGGTGTTCGTTCGCATCACCGACGATCCGCACCGGGCCGTGCCGTACAAGACGCGCGGACGGCCGGACCGGACGCCGGACCGGGCGCGGGACTGAACGTGTGACGACGGTGCGTGGCATACTCGCGGCATTCAAAAATCGGTTGACGGAAAGAACAATGAATCACATGCTTGCGTCGGTCTGTCGGTGGCCTCGAACGCATTGGCGTCGGGCCGGATTGTTGGCCCTGGTTGCCGGGCTCGGCGGGTGCGGCGGTGGGGCGCCGCTGTTCACTTCTGACGGGCGCCCGACTACGCAGGTGCAGTGCACCGGCAGCGACTGGAGCAATTGCACGGACAATGCCCGCGCCATCTGCAATGGGGAATACGACGTCCTCCAGCAATCGACCGATGACGCCGTGCGAAATCTTCTCTTCGCATGCAAGAGGAAAAGCGGCTATTGATCCCGATATGACTGGATAAGGGGACCATAATCGGGTAAAGCGCTTTTCCATTCGCTTGGAGTCGGCTATTTTTCATGAATAACACTCACGGAGTCCCATCCCATATGGCGACCTACAGGCAACTGACAGCGCAGCTCGAAAGACTTCAGCAAAAGATCGACAAGGAACGCGAAAAGGCGATTGCCGATGCGATTGCCGCCATTCGGGCGAAAATCGAGGAGTTCGACATTACCGCGGAAGAACTCGGTTTCCGGCCGATCGGCACTGCTGCCGCCGCGAAACCGAAGCGTCCGTTGCCGCCGAAGTACCTGAACCCGAAGACGGGCGAAACGTGGAGTGGCCGCGGGCGTGCGCCGGCATGGCTCGGCAAGAACCGCGCGCGTTTCCTGATCAAGGACTGACTCCCGAAAACCCTCACCTTTCGTGCGCTGACTGACGGTGCGAACGGCCATGCTGCCGTCGCACCGTTTTATTTTTGGGCAGCGGCAGCACGACTTGAAACCGCGAATTGAACGCCAATGCCGCGCGATTAACGGATGCCGTTTTGCGAATTCACCGCGATTCGACCGGATATCGCCGCGAATTCCGGTAAACAACCCCGCAATTACGCGGCATGCGCGCATTGGCGTTGTCGATCGTCGCGGTGCTGACGTACTGCTGATTGCCATCACCTGTCGCGCATTGGCGCATTGCGCCGTGCAATTCCCGAACTTGCTCACCATGGTTCCTGTAAATCCTCACCTTTGAAGTGGCGGCCGGATGACCGCATCGTGTCGCCTTCGCCCGTTGCGTCGTGCGAAAGCGTCGGCGACCGGCCCATGTTGCGGGCATTGATGCGCGTCGCACAGTCGGCCGTTCGGCATATAGGCAGCCGCATCGGGTTCGCCTATGCTTGGAGTTCGCGTCGACCGGTGCACGGCCATCCGTGCCCGTGTGCCGGTCGGGTCGTCTTTCGTTACCGTATGGAGCCGATGTGACCGTCCGCCATCTCGATGCGTTGTTCCAGCCCAGGTCCGTTGCGGTCGTCGGTGCATCGCCGCGCGCGGGCAGTATCGGTGCGATGGTGTGGGCGCGCGTGCTCGACGGCGCGTTCGAGGGGCCCGTGTGGCCCGTCAATCCGAAGCATCGCGAGCTGAACGGGCACACGGTCGTGGCCGATGTCGACCGGCTGCCCGCGCCGCCGTCGGTTGCCGTGATCTGCACGCCGCCTGCCACGTGGGCCGGCATCGTGCGCAAGCTCGGCGAGATCGGCACGCGCGTCGCGGTGATCGTCGGCGAGGCGCGTACCGACGCCGATCGCGCCGCGCTCGAGCGCACGCTCAAGGCTGCGAAGCCGTTCGTGCTCCGAATTGTCGGGCCCGGCAGTCTCGGCGTGCTGTCGCCCGCGCGGCATGCGCATTTCGGCGCGCCGGCCTATACGGCACGATCGGGCGGCGTCGCGTGGGTGTCGCAATCGAACGCGCTGACGAACGCGGTACTCGGCTGGGCCGATGCGCGAGGCCTCGGTTTTTCGCATGTCGTCGCGCTGGGCCGCGAGGCCGACGTCGACGCGGGCGACGTGCTCGACTACCTCGCCAGCGATCCCGGCACGCGCGCGATCCTGCTGGAACTCGACACCGTGTGCGCCGCGCGCAAGTTCATGTCGGCAGCGCGCGCGGCGGCGCGCAACAAGCCGGTGCTCGCGCTGCGCACCGGGCGCGCCGATCCCGGCGACGCGCTTTACACGGCGGCGTTCCAGCGCGCGGGGTTGGTGCGTGTCGATGCGCTCGACGATCTGCTCGACGAGATCGAGACGCTCGGCGTCGGGCGCGTCACCGCGCGTGGCGCGGCGACGCTCGTGACGAGCGACGCAGGCGTCGCGAAACTCGCGGTCGATGCGGTCGCGGAGGTGCGCGACGTGCTGGCCGACTGGCCGGCGGCGGCCACGTCGGCGGTCGCGGCCGCGCTGCCGCATCTGGCCGCGCCCGGCAATCCGCTGACGCTCGGCGACGATGCGCGTCCCGAGCATTTCGGCGCTGCCATCAAGGCGCTCGCGCCGTTTCCGCAAACGGGCACGCTGTTCGTCGTGCATTCGACGTCTCACAGCGCGCCGGCCGACGCGGTCGCGCGCATGCTGATCGAATCGCGGCAATACGCGTATCGCGGCATCCTCGCGTGTTTCTTCGGTGCGGTCGACGCGGCGACGCGCGACGCGCTGCACGCGAACGGTATTCCCGTGCACACCACGCCGCAGCGGCTTGCGCGCGCATATGCACGGCTCGTCGACTACAACCTCGGGCGGCAGTTGCTGATGCAGACGCCCGAGGGCACGCCGCCGCAGCCGGCCGAGTGCGTTGCGTCCGCGCAGGCCGAGGCGCGACGGATGGTCGAGGCCGGCGAGCATGAACTGGCCGGCGAAGCGGCGTTGTATTGGCTCTCCCACTTCGGCCTGCACGGCGAGCCGACCGATTCGCCGGCCGGCGCCAGAGTCGTCGACGTCACGGTCGACATGTACGACGATTCGAACTTCGGCCCGGTGTTCCGTTATGCCGTGCCGCCGGCGGACGGCGTATCGGCGCCGCTCGTCGTGTACGGGCTGCCGCCGTTGAATACGGTGCTCGCCCGCGCGGTGATGGAGCGCTCGCCGTATGCGCGCCGCACGCCTGTCGAACCCACGCTCGATGCGCTGACGGCACTGTCGCAAGTCGTTTGCGACGTGCGCGAAGTCGTCGCGATGTCGGTCACGCTGCGCGTGCTGTCCGATCGGGCATACGTGGTCGCGCCGCGCATCACGGTCGCGGCCGGGCGCAGCCGGCTCGCGATCATGCCGTATCCGCGCCATCTCGAGCAGACGCTCGAATGGCGCGGCGAGACCGTGACGATCCGTCCGATCCGTCCGGAAGACGAGGAAGCACACAACGAACTGCTTGGCGCGATGACGCCGGACGATCTGCGGATGCGGTTCTTCGGCGCGGTGCGCAGCTTCGATCATTCGCAAGTCGCGCGCATGACGCAGATCGACTACGACCGCGAGATGGCCTTCATCGTGTCGTTCACCGACGTGTCGGGCCGGTCGCACACGCTCGCGGTGGCGCGTGCGGTTACCGATCCCGACAACGAGACGGCGGAGTTCGCGATCGCCGTGCGGCCCGATCAGAAGGGCAAGGGGCTCGGGCGGCTGATGATGACCCGCATCATCGACTATGCGCGGTCGCGCGGCACCGGATGGATGATCGGCGAGGCGCTGCGCGAGAACACCGCGATGATCTCGCTGGCGAAGTCGTGCGGCTTCGCCGTGTCGACGACAGAGGAACCCGGCGTGGTGGGGTTCAGGATGAAGCTGCAACCGTAATCGCGTGAGTGAGCGTGCTCGCACGTCCGGCGGCATCGTGCAGAGTCGGTACGGCATGCATGATGTCGATGGTGCACAGGCACTGCCGAGCGAATTCGTCGTCGTTCGGCATGCCGATCGTTCGACTGGTTCGCTCGATTACGCGGATCGGTACAACGTTCTCTCGGTGACCGGCGGGGAACGGCGAACGCGTCGAGTCACGGCATCCGCGGCGGGCGTGTTGCGTGTGCCGATGACCTCCGCGTATCACCGGTTCCGGAGTCATGGTCGAGCGCACGGACCGGGCATTTCGCACGCGCAGCATCGGAAACAGAGCAAAGGTGAGACTTTTCGGGGGCCGCGAGTGAGCTTTTCCGGGAGCGCTCGGGTGAGCCGATACGGGAGCACTCGGTGAGCCTTTCCGGGGATCTGCCGGTGAGCCCTTGCGGGAAGGCCTGGTGAGCCTTTCCGGGAGGGCTCGGTGAGCATCTCCAGGAGGCGTCGGTGAGAACGTTCGGGAAGGGGTTGGTGAGCGTCTCCGGGGGCTTCAGGTGAGCTTTTCCGGGATGCCTGGGTGAGCACTTACGGGACGCTTCGGTGAGACTTTTCGGGAGCTTGCGAACGCAGTGCTCCGGCTGGCGCGGCGCCGGCTTTTGCCGACGTCCGCGCCGGTGCGGGCACGCATGAACCGTGCCCGGAGCAGCGTTTATGCAGCGAGTTTCGACGCCGCGTCGTTCACCTGCTCACGCGAAATCGCGAGTTCTTCGAGGTGCGCGTCGGCATAGATGCCGCCGGTTTCGCGCTCGAGGCGGGCGATCGTCAGCGCGCAACGCGCGATGTCCTTCGGCATCGCGATGAAGCGCTTGACCGATTCGCCGGACGTGAATGCATCGAACAGCGCGCCGCGCACGTCGTCCGGAAGCGTCTTGGTCCATTGGTACGGCTTGCCGTTGAACGTGATCGACGGCGGCAGCGTGCGTTCCTTCTTGGTGGCCGTGATGAGGCCGTAGGTACGTGCGGCGTCGCCGATCTGCTCGGGCGAAAAGAGTTCGTCGGGCGTGATGTCGAACTGCTCGATGTAGTTCTCGATCGCCCGCATCGCTGCGGCACGGTCGTCGCGCTTCTTCTGCGCGCGCGCGACGATGTCGCGCAGCTCGTCCGCTTCTTCGGACGTGATCGTGAAGCTCGCCTGCTTCTGCTGAAGTTCGGAGAAACGCTGGAATTCTTGATCGTTCAGAAGTTTGGCCATGACATCCATCGGATACGACGGCCGCGACAGCCGGCCGCCGTAGTTTTTGAGAGGGCCGCTATTCTAGCGTAGCGCTGCGTCCGCGCATCCGGAAACGGTCTGCGGAATACCGGTACGAACGCCCGCGCGACCGGCGCGCATCGCATACCGCGTGGGCGGCGTCGCACCCGCCTGCCCGACCCGAACGACTGAACGCCCGACCGCCCGACCGCCCGACCGCCCGACCGCCCGACCACTTTCAACGTGGTCGCCCGCTCGACAACATTCAGCAAGTCTCCGCGCGGCACATCGACAACTGGCCTGCCGTATCGCGCAGCCCTGCGACGACCACCTCGACGGACGGCGCCATGTGCGCGTCGATCCGGCGCATGTACGGGCAGGTCAGCACCGCGATCGCATGGCCGGCCGGGCCGAGGATCGGCGCGCTCAGGTCGGTGACGCCGTATGCCTGGCGGCTGTCCTGGCGCACGTAGCCGGACTGGCGGATGGACGGGCACGCGTGCGCGAGTTCCTGCTCGTTCATCGGCGTTTCGCCCTTGACCTTGCGATGCTCGGCCAGCATGTGCGCGCGCTGCTCGGTACCCTGGAACGACAGCATCACGCGCCCCGACGCCGTATCGGCAAGCCCGACGCGCGAGCCGAGCCGCACCGACACGCCCCACGGGCCGGGGCCGTCCACCTGTGCGATCACGAGCAGGTTGCCGCGATCGTAGACGGTCAGATGGCACGACTGTTCGGTCGCATCGGCGAAGCGCTGCATCAGCGGCAGGGCCTCGGCGATCAGCCGGTTCATCGGCGGATGGCGGTGCGCGAGTGCGAACAGTTTCAGGCTGAGCGTGTAACGGTCGCCGCCGCTCGAGCGCATCACGTAGCGGCGCGCGACGAGACGTTCGAGCATCCGGTAGATCTCGCTCGCGTTGCGGCCGAGCTCCTTCGTGATTTCCGTGCGGGTGAGTCCTTCCTTTTGTTCCGACAGGAGTTCGAGAATGTCGAGCCCCTTGTCGAGGGCGGGTGCGCGATAGCGGTCGGCTGCGCCCATCGACGCCCGTGCGTCGCTGCCGGGGAGCGGGTTATTGGTCGTTTGCGTCATGGGTAGGAAGTCCGGGAATGGCCAATCGGTTGGCGACGCACGCTGGCCGTTTTGCACGCGGATTCGTGAAGCCGCATGCGGATGTGACTGCCGTCCGGGCGAGCCTAACAATAAACGTTCAGTGTGCAATGCGGCGTCTTTTTGCCGATCGTTATCCAGCAAGAACGGATCACGTGCCGTTCCCGATGACAGGGTCGTAAGAAATATTCGAAATTCATCTTTCGGTATCGAAGGACGGCGGCATCGGGCGTAAAGCCGGATGGTTCGGCGGCCCCGATGCGGTGCAATCTCCGCAGGCGCACCAATAGTCGGTATCCGTCGCGCGTCATTTCACGGCGGGCCGCCGATGGTACAAAGAGCGGCGGGCCAGCGACGGCGCGGCCGCGCGTGAAGCCGACCGGCACCGGCCGGCACATGGCGCGGATGCCGGGCCGTCGTCGCCGATGCGCAGACCGGCGGCCGCCCGTTCGATGCGCGTCGCACTCGGTGCGGCGCCGCGATCGCTGCGCCTGCGCGAGCCTCGCGTGTCGATTGGCCTGCCGGATACGGGGCCGACGCGCGTCATCGACGATCGGCATTCAGTCCGGCGCGTGGCCGTCAGCGGCCGCGTCGGCCGGTATCCTGTCACATTCGACAACAGAGGTTGAGCACGATGAAACTGCTTCGCTATGGCCCGTCCGGCCAGGAAAAGCCCGGTATTCTCGACGCGGACGGCCGGATTCGCGACCTGTCCGCGCACGTGCCGGATCTTGCCGGCGACGCGCTGTCCGACGCCGGTCTCGCGCGCCTGCGCGCGATCGACCCGGCCACGCTGCCGCTCGTCTCCGGCGAGCCGCGCATCGGCGCCTGCGTCGGGCGCGTCGGCAAGTTCATCGGCATTGGTCTGAACTATGCCGATCACGCAGCCGAAGCCGGCATGCCGGTACCGAAGGAGCCCGTGGTGTTCGGCAAGTGGACCAGTTCGATCTGCGGCCCGAACGACGGCATCGACATCCCGAAGGGCTCCGTGAAGACGGACTGGGAAGTCGAGCTGGGCGTCGTGATCGGCGCGACGTGCAAGGACGTCGACGAAGCGCGCGCGCTGGATTACGTCGCCGGCTACTGCGTCGTCAACGACGTGTCCGAGCGCGAGTGGCAGATCGAGCGCGGCGGCCAGTGGGACAAGGGCAAGGGCTTCGACACGTTCGGCCCGATCGGCCCGTGGCTCGTCACGCGCGACGAGGTGCCCGATCCGCAGCGCCTCGACCTGTGGCTCGAGATCGACGGCCACCGCTATCAGAACGGCAACACGCGCACGATGGTGTTCACCGTCGCGCAACTGATCGCCTACCTGTCGACCTGCATGACGCTGCAACCGGGCGACGTGATCACGACCGGTACGCCGCCGGGCGTCGGGATGGGTATCAAACCGTCGCCGGTGTTCCTGAAGGCCGGTCAGACAGTGCGCCTCGGAATCGCGGGGCTCGGCGAGCAGTTGCAGAGCACGCGCAACGCGCAGTAAGCGCTCGCGCGGGTGGCGGGCGTAACCGGCTGGCTATCCGCCAGCGCCACCGGATCCGTCGCCCGATCGCCGCCCGATCGCCGGCGGCAACCGACGCGAGTCGAACGCCGCCCCCGATGCAGCAAAGACAAGGGCCCGGTTCCGCATGACGCGGAACCGGGCCCTTGTCGTTCATCCGCGTTGGGACTCGGCGAATCAGACGACGTTGTCCAGCTCGCAATGGGCTTCGAGGCGATACCCGTCGGGATCGACGACGAACGCCGCGTAATAGCCGGGGCCGTAGTGCTCGCGTTTGCCCGGCCCGCCGTTGTCCTGTCCGCCGTGCTGCAGCGCGGCGCGGTAGAACGCATCGACTTCCACCGGCGACGCCGCGCGAAACGACAGGTGCAACCCTGAATCGGGATCGGCGACGACCGGACGTGCCGCGTGCTGCAACCACAGCACCGGTTCGCTGGTGCCGTAGCCGAGGGATCCGTCGTCGCTGTACAGCCGCTTGTAGCCGAGCGCGCCGAGCGTGCTGTCGTAGAACGCGCGGCTGCGGTCGATGTGGGCAACGCCGAACGAAAGGTGATCGATCATCTGTGGCTCCTTGAACTGAAGGGGGGCATCAGTGCAGCAAACCTGTTTACAATCACCAGGCCATCCGCTTGTGGCGAAGCGCGCCGAGCATGCTGTCGTAAAACGCGCGGCTGCGGCTCGTGTGGACAACGTCGTGCGAAAAACGATCGGTCATCTGTGGCTCCTTGAACTGAAGAGGGGACATCACAGCAGCAAACCCGTTTTTAACCACCATGCTGGTTATGTTAGGAAGCGTCCGGATGCTTGTCAACCGGCATGGCGGTTAGATACGATCGCGTCATGAGCAAAACGCAACCTTCCGTCACGACGGACTGCCTGGTTCCGGCGCCGTCCGAAACGCTGAGCATCGATTTCGCGAACACCCTGTACTGGCGTGGCGCCGACGTGCCGACCGAAACCTTCGGCACGCTGGACGACCTGTTCACGTGGTGCCGCGAGCAGGCGGGCGTGCCGGCCGGCCTGGCCGACGCGTGTCGCGCACAAGCACGAGAGAATGAGAAGGAGGACGCGCCGGCGATGCTGACGCGCGCGCTCGCGCTGCGCGAGGCGTTGTACCGGCTCTTTCACGCGCAAGCCGAGCGGCGCGAGCCGCAAGCCGACGATCTCGCGCTGCTGGGCGGTTTTCTGGCGGAAGCGGCGCCGCGCGTCGCGCTCGCACGGATCGACGGCGGCTACGCGTGGCGGATCGGGGCAGCGGGCGCGACGCTCGCGGGGCTGCTGAGCCCGGTGCTGTGGTCGGCGACCGACCTGCTGGGCGGCGCGCGCCTCGCGAAGGTCAAGCGCTGCGCGAACGACGCATGCCAGTGGCTGTTCATCGACGACAGCAAGAACGGCAGCCGCCGCTGGTGCTCGATGTCGTCCTGCGGCAATCGCGCGAAGGCGTATCGCCACTATCACAAGGCCGAGTGACGGCGGCGCGTGTCCGGCGCGTCACGCCTCCATCGTGCGAATCCCGCCCGAACCTCGAACTCCGAACCCCGAACCTATTTCGCCGATAACTTCCGCCACAGCGTCGTCTTGCTGATGCCGAGCATCGCGCACGCGCGATCGCGATCGCCGCCGCACGCATCGAGCACCGCGCGGATCTCGTCGGCTTCCGCGCGGCGGCGGCGCGCGTGGAGCGTCTGCGCGTCGGCGTCGTCGGCATCGGCCGCATCGGGCAGCGCCGCGAACAGCTCGGGTGCGATCGCCTGCAGCGCATCGGGCGCGAGTGCCGCGCATGCCGCCCCCGGATCGTTCTCGTCGACTTCCTCGGCCAGTTCCACCGCGATCCGCTCGATCACGTTCTGCAATTCCCGCACGTTGCCGGGCCAGCGGTAGCGCGCGAGCGTCGCCTGCGTCGCGCCGAGCACGTGCATCGCATCGTCGGCCTCGCGTATGCGTTCGGCCAGCCGCGGCTCGCGCCGCGCGGCCTGCACGAGCAGCGTGGCCGCCAGCGCCGGAATGTCGGCGGCGCGCTCGCGCAGCGGCGGCAGGCCGACGTTCAGGATGTTGAGCCGGTAATACAGGTCCGCGCGGAACGTGCCGGCCTCGACGGCCGCGAGCAGCGGCCGGTGCGTCGCGGCGATCACGCGCACGTCGATGCGGATCGGCTCGGTCGAGCCGAGACGGATCACCTCGCGCTCCTGCAGCACGCGCAGCAGCCGGCTTTGCAGCGACGGCGGCATCTCGCCGATCTCGTCGAGAAACAGCGTGCCGCGGTGCGCGGCCTCGAACAGCCCGGTCTTGCCGCCGCGCCGCGCGCCGGTGAACGCGCCTTCCTCGTAACCGAACAGCTCGCTCTCGAGCAGCGCCTCCGGAAACGCGCCGCAGTTGATCGCGACGAACGGATAGCTGCGCCGCACGGACAGCGCGTGCAGGCTCTGCGCGATCATTTCCTTGCCGGTACCGCTTTCGCCGAGCACGAGCACGGTCGCATCGGATTTCGCGTAGCGGCGCACGAGATCGCGCACGCGCGCCATCGGCGCGGACGCGCCGACCACGTCGTCGAGCGTGTAGCGCGCCGCGAACTGCTGCGTGTTCGGCTGCGAGCGCAGCGCGCGGTCGAGCCGTTCGACCGCGCGCGATTCCTGGAACGTCAGCACGCTGCCCGACGTGACGCCGCGATCGACGAGCGGCCCGCGATGCACGACGTAGCGCACGCCGCGCACGGTTGCGAGCGCGTCGCCGTCCTCGCCGCGCAGCGTGCGCAGTTCCGGGCGCAGGTCGACGAGCGCGCGGCCGACGGCCGCCGCGGGTTCGACCCCGAGCGCCGACGCGAGCCGCTCGTTGATGGCTTCGACGCGGCCGCGCGCATCGAGCGCGACCACGCCGTCGCGCAGGTGCTGCAGCAGGTTGTCGAGCCGCTGGCGGCGAAACGCCTCGGCGTGCGTCGCGTACGCGACTTCGAGCGCCGTCTCGACCGCCTTGCGCACCGACGCGTGCGAATACAGGAACACCGCGCCCATGCCGGCGCTTGCCGCGAGATCGGTGACGAGGCCGGGGCCGACGATCGTCTCGATGCCGCGGTCGTGCAGGTCGTGCACGCAGGCTTCCGCTTCCTGCGCGGACTGATATGACGCAAACTGCACGTCGAGGCCGTAGGCGGCGACGAAGCGGCGCACTTCGGGCGGCGTCTCGCCGGCGCTGACGAGCGCGATCCGCGACGCGTCGCGCCGTGCGCGCGCGAGCGCCTGCATCACGTCGAAGCCGGTCGGCGACACGACCACCACCGGCACCTGCGCACGTGTTTTCAGGAAGCCGCCGTTCGAGCCGGCCGCGACGATCACGTCGGGCCGCGCGGTGCCGGCTTCCGCGATCGCGCTCAATGCGTCTTCGTACGCGCGCGTGACGATGCGCACGTCGGCGCGTTCGTCGAATTCGCCGGCGATCTCGCGAAACAGGTCGCGCAGGCGGCTGATGCCCATCGCCCAGATGCGCGGACGCACCGTGCGGTCGGCCGGGCCGACGGGCTTGGTCGAGGAGAGGTCCATGGCGACCGATTATGCGCGCGGGATTTCATTTTTGAAACATGAAATTGCCGAATTGAAATCGCTGGACGATTCATCGCTCGTGCCGGTTGCTTAAGAATCAGTGGGTTAGCGACGTTTCGCAAGCTGGCCCGGTCCTTGCTGTTCATGGTCATTCCTTCAGGAGGCCGTTCATGAGCAACACGCATCTTCAGAGCGCCGGCGCGAAATTCCGCGCGGCAGTCGCGGCCGAGCAGCCGCTGCAGGTGGTCGGCGCGATCACCGCGTACGCAGCCAAGATGGCGCAGGCCGTCGGCTTCAAGGCCGTCTATCTGTCGGGCGGCGGCGTCGCCGCGAATTCGCTCGGCATTCCCGATCTCGGCATCAGCACGATGGAAGATGTGCTGATCGACGCGAACCGGATCACCAACGCGACCGACCTGCCGCTGCTCGTCGACATCGATACGGGCTGGGGCGGCGCGTTCAACATCGCGCGCACGGTTCGCTCGTTCATCAAGGCCGGCGTCGCGGCCGTGCACCTCGAGGACCAGGTCGGCCAGAAGCGCTGCGGCCACCGTCCGGGCAAGGAAGTCGTGCCGACCGAAGAAATGGTCGATCGCGTGAAGGCTGCGGTCGACGCGCGCACCGACGACCAGTTCGTGATCATGGCGCGCACCGACGCGGCCGCTGCAGAAGGGATCGACGCCGCGATCGAGCGCGCGATCGCCTATGTGGAAGCCGGCGCGGACATGATCTTTCCGGAAGCGATGAAGACGCTCGACGACTATCGCCGCTTCAAGGCCGCCGTGAAGGTGCCGATCCTCGCGAACCTGACCGAGTTCGGCTCGACGCCGCTGTTCACGCTCGACGAGCTGCGCGAGGCGAACGTCGACATCGCGCTGTACTGCTGCGGCGCGTATCGCGCGATGAACAAGGCCGCGCTGAATTTCTACGAGACGCTGCGCCGCGACGGCACGCAGAAGGCGGCGGTGCCGACGATGCAGACCCGCGCCGAGCTGTACGACTTCCTCGGCTATCACGCGTACGAGCAGAAGCTCGACGAACTGTTCGCGCAGGGCAAGAAGTAACGCGGCCCGCGCGCCGGGACACGGTTCCCGGAACGCTTTGCATGAAGCCGGGCCGCGCGCACGCGCGCCGCGCCCGGCCGACATGACACCCCAGATACCCATTGGAGAACGGAAACATGAGCGAGACGAAAGACGCAGCAGCACCGGCCGCCGCAGGCGCATTCAAGCCGAAGAAGTCGGTGGCGCTGTCGGGCGTGACGGCCGGCAACACGGCGCTGTGCACGGTCGGCAAGACCGGCAACGACCTGCACTACCGCGGCTACGACATTCTCGACGTCGCCGAGTCGTGCGAGTTCGAGGAAATCGCGCACCTGCTCGTGCACGGCACGCTGCCGAACCTGACCGAACTCGCCGCGTACAAGACCAAGCTGCGCGCGCTGCGCGGCCTGCCGAGCGCGCTGAAGGCCGCGCTCGAGCAGATCCCGGCGTCGGCTCATCCGATGGACGTGATGCGCACCGGCGTGTCGGTGCTCGGCACCGTGCTGCCGGAGAAGGACGATCACAACCTGCCGGGCGCGCGCGACATCGCCGACCGCCTGATGGCATCGCTCGGCTCGATGCTGCTGTACTGGTATCACTTCTCGCACAACGGCAAGCGCATCGAGACGGAAACCGACGACGACTCGATCGGCGGCCACTTCCTGCACCTGCTGCACGGCAAGACGCCGTCGAAGTCGTGGGTCGAGGCGATGCACACGTCGCTGATCCTGTACGCGGAGCACGAGTTCAACGCATCGACGTTCACCGGTCGCGTGATCGCGGGCACGGGCTCGGACATCTACTCGGCGATCACCGGCGCGATCGGCGCGCTGCGCGGTCCGAAGCACGGCGGCGCGAACGAAGTCGCGTATGAAATCCAGAGCCGCTACAGCTCGCCGGACGATGCCGAGGCCGACATCCGCCGCCGCGTCGAGAACAAGGAAGTCGTGATCGGCTTCGGCCATCCGGTCTACACGATCTCCGATCCGCGCAACAAGGTGATCAAGGGTGTCGCGCACAAGCTGTCGAAGGAAGCGGGCGACCTGAAGCTGTACAGCATCGCCGAGCGTCTGGAATCGGTGATGTGGGACGCGAAGAAGATGTTCCCGAACCTCGACTGGTTCAGCGCGGTGTCGTATCACATGATGGGCGTGCCGACCGCGATGTTCACGCCGCTGTTCGTGATCTCGCGCACGTCCGGCTGGAGCGCGCACATCATCGAGCAACGCGTCGACAACAAGATCATCCGCCCGAGCGCGAACTACACGGGTCCGGAAGACCTGCAGTTCGTGCCGATCGAGAAGCGCTGATCTTCGGCCGCGCGCGCCGGCGCCCGTGATGCGGGCCGCCGGCGCGCGCGCAACGTCTTACCCCGAATTCCGCCCCACATCATGAATACCGCCAACCGCAAACCCCTGCCCGGCACGTCGCTGGACTACTTCGACGCGCGTGCCGCGGTCGAAGCGATCGCTCCCGGCGCATACGACACGCTGCCGTACACGTCGCGCGTGCTCGCCGAAAACCTCGTGCGCCGCTGCGATCCGGCGATCCTCGCCGAGTCGCTGAAGCAGATCATCGAGCGCAAGCGCGAACGCGATTTCCCGTGGTTCCCGGCGCGCGTGGTGTGCCACGACATCCTCGGCCAGACGGCGCTCGTCGACCTCGCGGGCCTGCGCGACGCGATCGCCGACGGCGGCGGCGACCCGGCGAAGGTGAACCCGGTCGTGCCCGTGCAGTTGATCGTCGACCACTCGCTCGCCGTCGAGTGCGGCGGCTTCGATCCGGACGCGTTCGCGAAGAACCGCGCGATCGAGGATCGCCGCAACGAGGATCGCTTCCACTTCATCGAATGGACCAAGCGGTCGTTCGAGAACGTCGACGTGATCCCGCCGGGCAACGGCATCATGCACCAGATCAACCTCGAGAAAATGTCGCCGGTGATCCAGGTCAGCGGCGACGGCGTCGCGTATCCGGACACCTGCGTCGGCACCGACAGCCACACGCCGCACGTCGACGCGCTCGGCGTGATAGCGATCGGCGTGGGCGGCCTGGAGGCGGAGAACGTGATGCTCGGCCGCGCTTCGTGGATGCGCCTGCCCGACATCGTCGGCGTCGAGCTGACCGGCAAGCGCCAGCCCGGCATCACCGCGACCGACGTGGTGCTCGCGCTGACCGAGTTCCTGCGCAAGGAAAAGGTGGTCGGCGCGTACCTGGAATTCCGTGGCGAAGGTGCCGCGAGCCTCACGCTCGGCGATCGCGCGACGATCTCGAACATGGCGCCCGAATATGGCGCGACGGCCGCGATGTTCTTCATCGACGGCCAGACGACCGACTATCTGCGCCTCACCGGCCGCAGTGACGAGCAGGTGAAGCTGGTCGAGACCTACGCGAAGGCGGCGGGCCTGTGGGCCGATACGCTGAACAATGCGCAGTACGAGCGCACGCTGACGTTCGACCTGTCGAGCGTGGTGCGCAACATGGCCGGCCCGTCGAACCCGCACAAGCGGCTGCCGACGTCCGATCTCGCCGCGCGCGGGATCGCAGGCCAGTGGGAAGAGAAAGCGGGCGAGATGCCCGATGGCGCGGTGATCATCGCCGCGATCACGAGCTGCACGAACACCAGCAACCCGCGCAACGTGATCGCCGCGGCCTTGCTCGCGCGCAACGCGAACGCGAAGGGCCTCACGCGCAAGCCGTGGGTCAAGAGCTCGCTCGCGCCCGGCTCGAAGGCGGTCGAACTGTATCTGGAAGAAGCGAACCTGCTGCCGGAACTCGAGAAGCTCGGCTTCGGCATCGTCGCGTTCGCGTGCACGACCTGCAACGGGATGTCGGGTGCGCTCGATCCGAAGATCCAGCAGGAGATCGTCGATCGCGACCTGTACGCGACCGCCGTGCTGTCCGGCAACCGCAACTTCGACGGCCGTATCCACCCGTATGCGAAGCAGGCGTTCCTCGCGTCGCCGCCGCTCGTCGTCGCGTATGCGATCGCCGGCACGATCCGCTTCGACATCGAGAAGGACGTGCTGGGCCACGATCAGGACGGCAAGCCCGTCACGCTGAAGGACATCTGGCCGACCGACGAGGAAATCGACGCGATCGTCGCGTCGAGTGTGAAGCCCGAGCAGTTCCGCAAGGTCTACGAGCCGATGTTCGCGCGCGCGGCCGATGCGGGCGAGCGCGCGGCGCCGCTGTACGACTGGCGCGCGCAGAGCACGTACATCCGCCGCCCGCCGTACTGGGAAGGCGCGCTGGCCGGCGAGCGCACGCTCAAGGGCATGCGCCCGCTCGCGGTGCTCGGCGACAACATCACGACCGACCACCTGTCGCCGTCGAACGCGATCCTCGCGAACAGCGCGGCCGGCGAGTATCTCGCGAAGATGGGCCTGCCGGAAGAAGACTTCAACTCGTACGCGACGCACCGGGGAGACCACCTGACCGCGCAGCGCGCGACCTTCGCGAACCCGACGCTGATCAACGAGATGGCGGTGGTCGACGGCGCGGTGAAGAAGGGCTCGCTCGCGCGCGTCGAGCCGGAAGGCAAGGTCATGCGGATGTGGGAAGCGATCGAGACGTACATGAATCGCAAGCAGCCGCTGATCGTGATTGCCGGCGCCGACTACGGCCAGGGCTCGTCGCGCGACTGGGCCGCGAAGGGCGTGCGGCTCGCGGGCGTCGAGGTGATCGTTGCCGAAGGATTCGAGCGGATTCACCGCACGAACCTGATCGGGATGGGCGTGCTGCCGCTCGAGTTCAAGCTGGGCACGAACCGCACGACGCTCGGCATCGACGGCACCGAGACCTTCGACGTGATCGGCGAGCGCAAGCCGCGCGCGGATCTCACGCTCGTGATTCACCGCAAGAGCGGCGAGCGTGTCGAGGTGCCGGTGACGTGCCGGCTCGATACGGCCGAGGAAGTGTCGATCTACGACGCGGGCGGCGTGCTGCAGCGTTTCGCGCAGGACTTCCTCGAATCGTCGCAGGCGGCTTGACCGGGTCACACAGGGACAACGCAAACATGGCTCACATTCCTCAAATCAGGATTCCGGCGACCTACATGCGCGGCGGCACCAGCAAGGGCGTGTTCTTCCGGCTGCAGGACCTGCCGGACGCCGCGCAGGCGCCGGGTGCCGCGCGCGACGCGCTGCTCTTGCGCGTGATCGGCAGCCCCGATCCGTACGGCAAGCAGATCGACGGGATGGGCGGCGCGACGTCGTCCACCAGCAAGACGGTGATCGTGTCGAAGAGCGCGCGGCCCGGTCACGACGTCGACTACCTTTTCGGGCAGGTCGCGATCGACCGCGCGTTCGTCGACTGGACCGGCAACTGCGGCAACCTGTCGGCAGCGGTCGGCCCGTTCGCGATCAGCGGCGGCCTCGTCGATGCGTCGCGCGTGCCGCGCGACGGCGTCGCGACCGTGCGGATCTGGCAGGCGAACATCGGCAAGACGATCGTCGCGCATGTGCCGATCACGAATGGCGCGGTGCAGGAGACGGGCGATTTCGAACTGGACGGCGTCACGTTCCCGGCCGCCGAAGTGCAGCTCGAGTTCATGGACCCGGCCGCCGATGAAGAGGGCGCGGGCGGCTCGATGTTCCCGACCGGCAACCTGGTCGACGATCTGGCCGTGCCGGACATCGGCACGCTGAAGGCGACGATGATCAACGCGGGGATTCCGACCATCTTCGTCGAGGCGGAAGCGATCGGCTATACGGGCACGGAGCTGCAGGACGCGATCAACGGCGACCCGAAGGCGCTCGAGAAGTTCGAGACGATCCGCGCGCACGGTGCGCTGCGCATGGGGCTGATCGATACGCTCGATGAAATCGCGACGCGGCAGCACACGCCGAAGGTCGCTTTCGTCGCGAAGCCGGCCGACTATGTCGCGTCGAGCGGCAAGCGCGTGAACGCGGGCGACGTCGACCTGCTGGTGCGGGCGATGTCGATGGGCAAGCTGCACCACGCGATGATGGGCACGGCGGCGGTCGCGATCGGCACGGCCGCGGCGATCCCCGGCACGCTCGTCAACCTTGCGGCGGGCGGCGGCGAACGCAACGCGGTGCGCTTCGGCCATCCGTCGGGCACGCTGCGTGTCGGCGCGGAAGCGCAGCTCGAGAACGGCGAATGGACCGTCACGAAGGCGATCATGAGCCGCAGCGCGCGCGTGCTGATGGAAGGCTGGGTGCGGGTGCCGGGGGATGCGTTCTGATCGTTCCGGGCGTCGTATCGACGACCGGCAAGGGCGGCTTCGGCCGCCCTTTTTCGTCTCTGCTTCGATGGCGGTCAGCCGTGCAGGAAGCGGCGCAGTGCGTCGTGGCTGATGCGCCGCGCGGCCGTCGATACGCGCGCGTCGGGCACGATGTCGAAGCCGTGCACGCCGCCCGGGAAGACGTGCAGCTCGGTGGGCACGCCGGCGCGAATGAGCCGCTGCGCGTAGCCGATGTTCTCGTCGACGAACAGGTCGACCGTGCCGACGGCGATGAACGCCGGCGGCAGCCCGTCGAGCCGTTCCGCGCGGGCCGCCGCCGCGTACGGCGACACGCCGTCGAGGCCCGGCGCGTGGCCGAGCAGTGACGTCCACGCGAACCGGTTGTTGGCCGCGTGCCAGACGAATTCGCCGGCATGCGGATGCGGTGCGCGCACGCAGGTGCGGTCGTCGAGCATCGGATACATCAGGTGCTGGAACGCCAGCGGGTATTCGCCGCGATCGCGCGCCAGCAGCGCCAGCGCGGCCGCGAGCCCGCCGCCCGCGCTTTCGCCCATCACGCCGATGCGCGCCGGATCGATGCCGAGCGCGTCCGCGTGGCGGAAGGTCCAGGCGAGTGCCGCGTAGCAGTCGTCGATCGCGCCGGGAAACGGCGTCTCGGGCGCGAGGCGGTAGTCGAGCGACACCAGCGCGCACCCCAGCGTCTTCACCAGCGGGCGATGCACGGCTTCGAGATCCTTCGCGGCCCCGCGCACGTAGCCGCCGCCGTGCATGTGCACGATCGCCGGCAGCGGGCGCGTCGCGTCGTCGGGCAGGTACACGCGCACCGGCACGTCCGGCGCGCCGCCGGGGCCCGGCACGCGCCGATGCTGGAGCGTGTTGCCGACCGTGTCGAGCGGCGGCAGCGGCAGGACGCGGTCGCGATGCCGGGCGAGGTTGTCGGCGGTGAGCGTGACGGTCGGCCAGACGTCCAGCCAGGGGCGGATGTCGGGATCGACGAGATGGCGTGTGTTCAAGGTGCGACTCCGTGAGGAAAACGGCGCAACGCGCGCACGACCGGGGAACTGGTGGCGACGGTGTTACAGCACGCTGCGTGCGACGACCCAGCGATGCACTTCGGTCGGGCCTTCGAAGATGCGCATCAGCCGCGCTTCGTTCGCCATCTGATGCAGCGGCAGCTCCTTCGTCATGCCCATCGCGCCGAGCGTCTGCATCGCATGATCGATGACGCCCGACGCCATCTCCGTCGCGAACACCTTGACCATCGAGATCTGCGTGCGCGCATCCTGTCCGGCATCCACCCGCGCGGCCGCTTCATAGGTCATCAGGCGGCACGCGTGGATCTGCGTCAGCGCGTCGGCGACCCACCACTGGACCGCCTGGCGCTCGGCCAGCGGCACGCCGAAGGTCTTGCGCTGTTTCGCATGGTCGCACAGCAACGCGACCGCGCGCTCGGCGCGGCCGATGCACCATGCGGCCATCTCCAGCCGACGGTTCGACAGGCGCGCCTGCATCGGCGCGAAACCGGCGCCTTCGCGGCCCAGCAGCTGCGTGGCGGGAATGCGGCAATCCTCCAGCACGATTTCATAGGTCGACAGCCCGCCGATCATCGGAATGCGGCGTTCGATGACGAAGCCCGGCGTGTCGCGCTCGACGATGAATGCCGACATGCCGCCGCGCTTGCCCTTGCTTCGGTCGGTCAGCGCCATCACGATCGTCCAGTCGGCTTCGCGCGCGTGGCTGATCCAGATCTTCCGGCCGTTCAGCACCCACGTGTCGCCGTCGCGCTCCGCCGTCGTCGACAGCGCGCCCGGGTCCGAGCCGGCGCCCGGCTCGGAAATCGCCATCGCGGAACGCGTGATGCCGCGCGCGTACGGTTCCAGGTAGCGCGCGCGCTGCGTGTCGTCGGCCGCGTCGCACAGCATCCGCAGGTTCGGTGAGTCGGGCGGCAGGATGTATGGCGTCACGGTCGTGCCGATCGCTTCGTTCACGCCGACCATCGCGACGGCCGGCAGGTCCGAGCCGCCGGCATCGGCGGGCGCGTCGAGGCCCCACAGACCGAGTTGCCGCGAGCGCTCGTCGAGCCGCGCGCGTTCGTCGGCGAGCAGCGCGAAGCGCTGGCCGTCGGCCTCGCGCGCCATCACGGCCGCTTCGAGCGGCATCAGCTCGTCTTTCACGAAGCGTGTGACGAGATCCTTGATCATCCGGTGGTCGAGATCGAGTTCGAAATTCATGGGTGTGTCGATGAAGGAGTGAAGGGAAGGGTGCGCGCTCAGATCGCGCGCGCAGGGGACGCCGCCCGGGCGCGCAGCGTGCCGAAGAGCGCCACGCAGCCGGCCGCGAGCAACGCGGCGTTGAAATAGAGGCCGCCGCGCATCGAGCCGGTGGCGGTGTTCAGCACGCCCATCAGGAACGGGCTCGCGAATCCGCCGATCGCGCCGGACATCGTGATCGCCGCGATCGCGATGGCCATCGAGCGCTTCGGCAGCGCGAGCCCGGGCAGCACCCAGAACGCGGGCAGCGCCGCGGCATGCGCGGCGACCGCGACGCAGAGCGCGATCGTCAGGTTCGCGGTGCCGTCGACGCGCGCCAGCACGACGAGCGCCGCCGCGCACGCGAGCATCGCGGCCGCGCCGTGTTCGCGCCACGCCTGCCGGCGTTCGGTGTGCCAGCCCATGCCGAGCAAGCCGATGACGCCGCACAGATAGGGCAGCGCGGACAGCACGCCGATCTGCATCGCGCCGTGCAGGCCGCCGCGGCGCAGGATCACGGGCATCCAGAACACGAGCGCGTAGCCGGCCGCCGCGATCGAGAAATTGGCCGCGCACAGCAGCCAGAAGTCGCGATGCGCGAGCAACGGCCGTGTCGGCGCCACGCCGTTGCCGACGTCGGCATCGGCCTGCGCGTGCGCATCGCGCAGCGCGGCCTTGTCGGCGTCCGACAGCCAGCGCGCGTCGTCCGGCCGGTCGTCGAGGAAGCGCAGCGCGACGAAGCCGAGCGCGCTGCTCGGCAGCCCTTCGACGACGAACAGCCATTGCCAGCCGCTCAGGCCGGCGACGCCGTCGAAGACCGTGAGAATCACGCCCGACACGGGGCCGGCGATCAGCCCCGCCAGATACAGCGCGCTCATGAAGAGCGCGAACGCCTTCGCGCGCTGCTTCGGCGGATACCACGCGCCGAGATGGAACAGGATGCCGGGGAAGAAGCCGGCCTCGAACACGCCGAGCAGGAACCGGCACACGTAGAACTGCGCGGGCGTCGCGACGAACATCGTCGCGGCCGAGCCGAGCCCCCACAGCACCATGATCCGCGCGATGGTCCGGCGCGCGCCGATCCGCGCGAGCAGCGCGTTGCTCGGAATCTCGAACGCCATGTAGCCGATGAAGAAGATGCCCGCGCCGAGCCCGTAGACGGCGTCGGAGAAGCGCAGCTCGGCGGCCATCTGCGCGTGCGCGAAACCGATGTTGATGCGGTCGATGAACGACAGCGTGTAGCAGAGGATCAGGAACGGCAGCAGGCGCCGCGAGATCCGGCGGTAGAGCGCCGGCATCGCGTCGTCGCGCACGCCGGCCGGGGTGGACAGGGTCGGGGTCATGGGCACTCCGTCAGAAGCGGTGAGTGATGCCGAGCGCGAGCACCTGCTCGGTGCCGCCCGGTTGCGGTTGCATGCCGGCGACGACGGTATTGCGCGCGCGGCCGCCGTTCTTCATGTACAGGTAGCGGGCATAGAGCGAGGTCCGCTTCGACAGCGGATGGTCGTAGCCGAGGCCGAACGCGGTCGCGTCGTTCGCCGAGCCCTTCACGTCGCGGCGCACGGCCGACACCAGCACGCGGTCGAGCGCGCCGACGTCGACCGTCGCGCCGACGCTCGCCGTCGAGAATGCGGGCGAGCCGGGCACCGTGCTGGCGCCGTGGAGGAACGCGCCGTACAGCTTGACCCGCGCGAACGCGTAGTGGGCGGCGAATACGTAGTGGCGGGTGGTCGTCGGCTGCACGACGGGCGCGAGGTTGCCGGCCGACACGTCGTCCTGGAAGCCCGCGCCGACGTAGAGGCCGCCGATCCGGTACTGGAGCCCCGCGCCGTAGTTGCGGCCGGCCTGCGTGGACAGCGCGTTCGGCGTCGGAAAGCCGTAGGTGGCCATCACGCGCAGGCCGTTCCAGTCCGGGCCGAGATACGACGCCGCCTGGTTGAAGCGCGGAATCGGCGGCGTCGTGGCGGTCGTGATCGAGTCCGTCGACGTCGCGAGCAGCGCGAGCGGCGACATGCGTTCGTTCAGGCCGAACGGGTCGCCCTCGTACACGATGTAGAACGACGGCGTGTATTGCCGGCCGAGCCGCAGGTCGCCGTAGCGCGTGTCCTGAAGCGCCACGTACGCCTGCCGGTAGAACAGCGTGCCGCCCTGGAGCGAACCGTCGGCCGGCGAGAAGCCGCTTTCCAGCACGAATTTCGTCGAGGTGCCGCCGCCGAGATCCTCGACGCCCGTCAGCCCGACGCGGCTCGTCGACCCGCCGCCGCCGCTCTGCCGGAAGCTCGACAGGCTGCCGATGCGATCGAATTCGACGTAGCTGTCGACGATTCCGTACAGCGTCACCGACGACGCGTGCGCATGCGGCGTGCACAGCACGCAGGCGCCGATCAGGAGTGCTTTCCGTTGCATGAATGTGTCTCCGTTCCATGTTTGTTATGCGCCGCGCCCGCGTGCGGGGCGGCGATCAACGGCGCGCGGCGGACGGGGCCGCGCGCCGCCGGGCTCAGCGTCCCTTGAACACCGGCTTGCGCTTCTCGAGAAACGCGCGGGCGCCTTCGACCCGGTCCTCGCTCGCGTAGACGTCGGGGCCGACGTCGAGCCGCAGCGCCGCGGCAACCGGCAGGCCCCAGCTGCGCGTCGCCGTTTCCTTGATGCGCCGGATCGTGAGCGGCGCGTTCGCGGCGATCGCCTGCGCCAGTTCGCGCACGGTGTCGTCGAGCGCGGCGCCGGGGACGACGCGGCTCAGCAACCCGACGCGCAGCGCTTCGTCGGCGTCGAAGCGGCGGCCCGTGAACAGCAGCTCCATCGCGACCGCGCGCGGCAGGATGCGCGGCAACAGCACGCTCGCGAAGTTCGCGCCCATGCCGACTCGTGCTTCGGGCAGCGCGAAATACGCGTGATCGGCGGCGATCCGCAGGTCGCACGCGAGCGCGATTTCGAAGCCGCCGCCGACCGCGTAGCCGTTGATGGCCGCGATGGTCGGCTTGCGCAGTTCGAGGATCAGTTCGTGCACGTTGCGTGCAAGCCCGCGCATCGGCCGCATGCCGCGCATCTCGGGATCGCCGAGATCGATGCCCGCGCTGAAGGCCCGCTCGCCCGCGCCGCGGATCACGATCGCGCGCACCGCGGGGTTGTCGTCGAGCGTGACGAGTTCGTCGCACAGGCGCCGGATCGCGTCGGCGGACAGCGCATTGGCGACATGCGGGCGATGAATCGTCAGCCACGCGATGCCGTCGTCGTCGCTGCGCAGGATCGACGGGGCGTCGTCGCCGGTCAGGGAGGAGAACGTGCGCGGCGTGGTCATGACGCGCTCCCTGTGGTGGCGGCGCGCTCGTCGTGAACGACGCCGGCCTTGCGCAGCGCGTCGCGGCGGCCCGCGTCGATGCCGAGCGCGTCGAGCACCGCGTCGGTGTCGGCCGCGAACGGCCGCGGCGGCCGGCGGATCGAGCCGGGCGTGCGCGACAGCCTGGCCGGGATGCCCGCGCCGGTGTAGGTGTCGTTCTTGACGAACATCGCGTTGCGGGCCGCCTGCGGATGGCCGAACCCGTCGGCGATGGTGTTGACCGGCCCCGTCGCGACGCCCGCGCGCATCAGCCGGTCGACGACCTCGTCGGCGGGCAGCTCGGCGGTCAGCTGTCCGATCAGCGCGTCGAGCGCGTCGCGATGCGCGACGCGCTGCGCGTTGGTTGCGAAGCGCGGATCGCGCGCGAGCTCGGGCACGCCGAGCGCTTCGACCAGCTTCGCGAACGTGCGGTTGTTGCCCGCGCCCGTCGCCACCGGCTTGTCCTTGCACGGATAGACGCCGTACGGCGCGATCGCGGCGTAGACGTTCCCCGTCGCGACGGGCACGTCGCCGGTCGCCATCCAGGTCGTGCTGAGCGGATGCAGCATCGACAGCGCGGTGCTGAACAGGTCGATGTCGACGTGCTGCCCGAGCCCGGAGCGCGTGCGTTCCACCAGCGCGAGCAGGATGCTCGACACGGCGCTCAGCCCGGCCGCGTAGTCGACGACCGGAAACGGCACCTTCAGCGGCAAGCCGCCCGGCTCGCCGTTGATCGACATGAAGCCGGCGAGCCCTTGCGCGACGGCGTCGTAGCCCGGAAACCGCGCGAGCGGGCCGTCGGTTCCGTAGCCGGAGATCGAGCAATGGACGAGGCGCGGAAAGCGTTCGCGCAGGCAATCGTCGTAACCGATGCCCCAGCGTTCGAGCGTGCCCTGCTTGAAGTTGTCGACCAGCACGTCGGCCGTCTCGAGCAGGCGGAACAGCACATCGCGGCCGTCGGGATGCGACAGGTCGAGCGCGAGGTTGCGCTTGTTGCGGTTGAGCCCCCAGTAGTAGCTGGAGAGGCCGCTCGGCATCGCGGGCCCCCAGTCGCGGGTTTCGTCGCCTTGCGGCGGTTCGATCTTGATGACGTCCGCGCCGTGGTCGGCGAGCGTTTGCGTGCAGAACGGACCCGCATAGACGCGGCTCAGGTCCACCACGCGCACGCCCGCGAGCGCGCCTTCGTTGCTGATGATCATGACGATGTTTCCTTCGATGGTCGGCGATGCTGGCGTTCGCCGGCTGCGTGCCGGGCGAAGCGCCGCGGGTTCAGTCGCGCGCGGCGAACAGCGCTTCGACGGCCGCGCGGTGTTCGGGCGTTGCATGGGCGAATGCCTGGTACGACGCGGACAGGTCGAGCAGCGTGTCGAGGCTCGCGTGCCGGCCTTCGCGCAGCAGCCGCTTGGTCAGGCGCAGTGCGGTGCCCGGATGGCGCGCGATGCGCGCGGCGAGCGCGTGCGCGTGGGCCAGCAGTTCGCCGTCGGAGACGACGCGCGACACCAGCCCGTGGCGCAGCGCCGTTTGCGCGTCCACCGCGTCGCCCGTGAACGACATCTCGGCGGCGACGGCCGCGCCGACGATCTGCGGCAGGAACCACGCGCCGCCGTCGCCCGGCACGAGGCCGAGCGCGATGAAGCTTTCCGCGAAGCGCGCGCTGTCGGCGGCGATGCGGATGTCGCACATGCAAGCAAGGTCGGTACCGGCGCCGATGGCCGGGCCGTTGATCGCCGCGATGGCCGGCACTTCGAGTTGCTGGAACGCGTGCGCGAGGCGCTGGATGCCGCGGCGATAGCCGGTGCGGATCGCCGCGAGGTCATGCAGGTCCGACTCGGCGAGCGCACGCATCGCCTTCACGTTGCCGCCCGACGAAAACACGGCGCCGGCGCCGGTCAGGACCAGCACGCGAATCGACTCGTCGCGGTTCGCATCGTCGCAGCACGCGACCAGTGCATCGATCGCATCGGTGTCCGAAATGGCGTTGCGCGTTTCGGGACGGTTCATCGTGACGGTCAGGATCGGTCCCTGCCGTTCACGGATCAGAAAGGCTGACATGGTGTCTCCGTATGTTCTGTACCGCGGGGCTTCACGCCGCGGGCCGAAGCCTAGTATCGTCACGACGGTTGGCGGCGGGAAATTCCGTTCCACATATGTGGAAGGGGCCGCCGTGACGGGCGCGGAGGGGCGGGATGAGCGGAAACGTGGTCAAGAGCGCGGCGCGCGTGTTCGAGGTACTGGAGTTGTTCAGCGAACTGCAGCGGCCGCTGAGCGTGCGCGAGATCGCCACGCGCTGCCGCTATCCCGGGTCGAGCGCGGCGGCGTTGCTGACCAGCATGAAGGTGCTCGGCTACCTGTCGTATGACGAACGGACGCACGCGTATGCGCCGACGGCGCGGCTCGTCAATCTCGGCGAAGCGCTCGTCGATTCGGCGGCGGGCAGCCGCCGGTACTGGCACGCCGTGGCGAAACGGCTGGCGGCCGGCACGCGGGAGGCCGTCGTGATCGCGGTGCAGAGCGACCTGTACGTGCAGTACATCGACGCCGTCGCGGGCGCGCACCGGATTCCGGTCCAGTTCTATGCGCCGATCGGCACGCGTCGCGAGATCTGCATGTCGGGGCTCGGCTGGGCGCTGCTGAGCCTGCAGCCGGACAGCACGATTCGCCGGCTCGTGGCGCGCAGCATCCGGCGCATCGGAAGGTCGGGCAGGACGATCGACGAGGACGTCGTGCTGGACAAGGTCGAAGAGACGCGCCGGCTCGGCTATTCGTATTCGGCGCATACGGTGACGCAAGGCGCGGCGATGATCTCGATGGTGATCGCCGACGGCTGGAACGGCATGCCGCTCGCGATCGGCGTCGCCGGGCCGGTCGAGCGGATCGAAGAACATCGCGACGCGATCGTGCTCGCGATGCGCGACGCGCTGGCCGAGCGCATGGACGAAGCGGTCGGCTAGTCGTGCGGCTGCTCGTGTGGCGATGCGTCCGCATGCGGCGGCCTCCGCCGGCATCGGGCGTGCGGCGGCGGGTGGTCATCCGGTGTCGACGCGAACCTCGCGTATCGGCCGTCTTGCCGTCGGCGCCGCGAGCGGCGCGCACGTTCGCATAGAATCGGAGCGTCGTTTCGTTTCGCCCCTGTCCGGTTGCATTCCCGCGAGGTCGCCATGTCATTGAACGCGCCGCTTTCCGGCGTCCATATCGTCGAATTCGAAGGCCTCGGCCCCGGCCCGCTCGCGGGCTGGATGCTCGCCGGGATGGGGGCGCGCATCACGCTGATCGCGCGTCCGGCGGGCCGCACCAGCGCACCGGACGCGCTGCAGGGCCGCGACGGCGACCTGCTGCGCGAAGGCAAGACGATCGTCGAACTCGATCTGAAGAACCCGGCCGGTCGCGACGTGGCGCTCGCGCTGATCGCGCAGGCCGACGCACTGATCGAGGGCCTGCGTCCCGGCGTGATGGAACGCCTCGGCCTCGGGCCCGACGATTGCGCGCGCCACAACCCGAAGCTCGTGTATGGACGGATGACCGGCTGGGGCCAGGACGGACCGCTCGCGACGGCCGCCGGGCACGACCTGAACTACGTCGCGCTGACGGGGCTGCTGTCGCTGTCCGCGCCGCGCGACGGCCGGCCCGGTGTGCCGCCGACCGTCGTCGGCGATGCGGGCGGCGCGCTCGGGCTCGCGTTCGGGATCGTCTGCGCGATGTTCGACGTGCGCGGCGGTGGCCCGGGGCGCGTGGTCGACGGCGCGATCGTCGACATCGTGTCGATGCTCGGCTCGCTCGCGTTGTGGGCACGCGCGAACGGGCAGCTCGACGGCGCGCAGCCGAGCCTCTTCCACGATGCGCCTTTCTACGACGTGTATCGCTGCGCGGACGGCGAATGCGTGACGATCGGCGCGCTCGAGCCGCCGTTCTATGCGTTGCTGGTCGAGCGGCTCGGGCTCACCGACGTCGATCCGGCGTCGCAGTACGATCGCGCGCGCTGGCCGGCGCTGAAGGCGCGCTTTGCCGAGGTGTTCGCGCAACAGCCGTCCGCGCACTGGCGCGCGCTGCTCGAAGGGACGGACGCGTGCTTCGCGCCGGTGCTGAGCGTGGCCGAAGCGGCGGTGCATCCGCACAATGCGGCGCGCGGGATCTATCGAACTGACGAGAACGGGAACGTGCGGGCGCGCGTGGCGCCGCGTTTTTTGCCGCTGGCGGGCGACGGGGCCGAGTAGCGCGTCGAACCTGACGGTTCGGGAGCAAATCTGGTGTGGTCAGTAGGGCATTCAGGATAGAGCTAAATTTGGTGCTAAATAAGGTACAGTAAAAATTCAGTCAAACCAGGAGCGAGCATGCCCCACACCATTCTGGCCAGCGTGACGGCGAGCGTTTCGGAGCTGAAGCGGAACCCGATGGGAACCGTGGCGGCGGGCGAGGGCTTCCCGGTCGCGATCCTGAATCACAACGAACCCGCGTTCTACTGCATCCCGGCGAAGACATGGGAGGCGATGGTCGAACGTCTCGAAGATATTGAAGACAACGCGCTCGCCGATTCACGCGCCAAGGGGAAAGTCGTCAAGGTCAACCTGAATGACCTTTGAACTCGCCTTTCTCGAACCTGCATTGAAGGAGTGGAAGAAGCTCGATCGCACCGTTCGCGATCAGTTCAAGGCGAGAATTGCCGAACGGCTCGAAAATCCTCGGATTCCTTCGGCGAAACCGCACGGTCATCCGGACCGCTACAAGATCAAGCTGCGCAGTGTCGGCTATCGCCTCGTGTACGAAGTGCGCGAGGCGGAGGTCGTGGTGCTGGTGGTCGCTGTGGGGCGTCGCGAGCGCGATGCCGTCTATCTTGCTGCGATGAAACGCTAGCGCGACACGCGCTGCGGTTTCGGCGTTTCGCGGCTTATCTCATCGAGCCGGTCGGCGGCGCCGCTTACGCCGTTTCCTCCGGCGCATCCGGCATCTTGCCGTCGCCGACGCGGTTGATCGTGCCTTGCGCGATCGCGACGAGCCGTTCGTGATCGCCGTCGATGACGAACACATGACACTGGCAGGTCGCCTGGTGCCGGCCCGCGTAGACGACCTTCGCCCGCGCAACGAGCGTGCCGTTCACGGCCGGCCGCAGGTAGTTGATCTTGTATTCGGCGGTGATGACGCGCGGGCCGAGCACCAGCGCGCCGGCGAACGTCAGCGCGTTGTCGGCGAGATAGCCGATCACGCCGCCGTGCACGAAGCCGTGCTGCTGCCGCAGTTCTTCCCGCACGGGCAGGCACAGCGACACTTCGTTGTCGCCGATATGCATCAGCTCCGTGCCCAGCAGCATGCTGAACGGTTGCGCGCGCAATGCGCCGCGCGCGTGGTCCGTGATGTCCGTCATCGACTTCCCCAATGCGTGTCCGCTTGCGCTGAACTCTAGGAAGGGGGCCGCGGATAAGCAAGGAAATTCGTCCGCATTTCGCGCAGATGCCGGCGCGATGCGACGTGATGATTGCGTCGAACGCGCGCGTTGTCCTCGTTTGCCGGCGATTCGACGGGAATGGCGGTGACCGGCCGGGCGCCGCTCGCCGCATGTTCCTAAAGTCCGGCGAAGAAATGCCGCTAATGCCGGGGCATTGCTCCATCGTCGGCTCTCCAGGAATCTCCCCCATGTTCGGAAAAATCAAGCTCGCGTCGGGTCTGCTCGGCGTGTTGACCGTGTTTTGCCTCTTTCTGTTCGCGATCGAGGCGCTCGGCTTCTGGGCGCTCGCGTCGACGCGCAGCGGCGTCGACGATCTGTCGAACGTCGCGATCGCGCAGGTCGACGCGGCCAGCCAGGCGACCGAGCGCCTGCTCGACGCCCGCGTGAACCTGTCGCGCGCCGGCACGCGGATGGTCCGCGGCGGCCCGAAGCCCGACGAGATCATCCGCCATGCCAGCGCTTCGCTCGGCGAAGCGGACAAGGCGTTCGCCGCGCTGACGGCCGCACCGGCCGTCGACGCAACGAACCGCGCACGCGTTGCGGCGCTCGCCGAGCGCTATCGCGCGCTGCGCGGCGCGCTGGGCGAACTCGTGCAGTTCCTCGACGCCGACAACATCCAGGCGTTCCTCGACCAGCCGACCCAAGGCTTCCAGGACGCGTACCTCGCCGAACTGCACCGCTTCGCCGACTACGGCGGCGCGTCGAGCCGCGACGCGCTCGCCACGATCGACAGCGGGATGCAGTGGTTCAAGTGGGTCGGCATCGTGCTGCTGGTGGCGATGTTCGCGGCAAGCGCGGCCATCTACGCGGCCGCGCGGCGCGCGGTCGTCGCGCCGCTGGACGAAGCCGGCCGCCATTTCGAGCGGATCGCGCAGGGCCGGCTCGACGAGGCCGTGCGGGCGGGCGGCGTGTTCGAGATCGACCGGATGCTGCGCGGCCTCGCCGCGATGCAGGCGAGCATCGCGGACACCGTGCGCACCGTGCGTCACGCGTCCGACGCGATCCACCTCGGCGCGGGCGAGATCGCCGGCGGCAACGCGGACCTGTCCGCGCGCACGGGCACGCAGGCCGCGTCGCTCGAGGAAACCGCCGCGAGCATGGAGGAACTGACCGCGACCGTGCGCCAGAACACCGACAGCGCACGTGCGGCCAGCGCGCTGGCCGACGCGGCGCTCGACGCGACGCGCCACGGCGGCGGCGTGGTCGACAGCGTGATCGACCGGATGCGCGGCATCGCGCAGAGCTCCGGGCGGATCGCGGAGATCATTTCGGTGATCGACGGCATCGCCTTCCAGACCAACATCCTCGCGCTGAACGCGGCGGTCGAAGCCGCGCGGGCCGGCGAGCAGGGCCGCGGCTTCGCGGTGGTCGCGGGCGAAGTGCGCTCGCTCGCGCAGCGCAGCGCGCAATCGGCGAAGGAGATCAAGGCGCTGATCGAGGAGTCGGTCGCGCAGATCGACGGCGGCTCGGAACTCGTCGAGCGGGCCGGCGACGCGATGCGGACGGTCTCGGCGTCGATCACGCGGGTCGTGCAGACGATGTCGGAGATCACGGCCGCGTCGGTCGAGCAGAGCGTCGGTATCGAGCAGGTCAACCAGGCCGTCACGCAGATGGACCAGCTGACGCAGCAGAACGCGGCACTGGTGGAGGAAGTCGCGGCGGCGGCCGCGTCGCTGAACGACCAGACCGCGCACCTGATGCAGGCGGTGTCGGTGTTCGAACTGGGCGACGCGCGCGCGGCTCGCGGGGTTCGCGACGAGCGCAGGTCGCCGTCGCCTGCCGACGCCGGTTACGAAGCGGCGGGCAGCGCCGCGTAAGCGGTCGCGAGGTGGTAGGGCGTCGTCGACGGCATGTCGGCGCGCGACACCTGCCCGTCGGCCGTCTTGCACTCGAACCAGCCGCGCGGATGCAGGAAGCGCGCGGCGAAGCGCTCGATCTGCTGCGCGAGCGGCGCGGACGCCGGCGTGCCGCCGTGCGTCGCGAGCGCGCGCAGGTATTCGGTCTGCGCCCAGATCCGCTGCGTGCCGTCGAGGCATGCGCCTCGTGCGTCGAGCGCCGCGCACACGGCGCCCGTCTGCGGATCGACACCGTGCTGCTCGGCGAACGCGAACGCGCGCGCGAGTGCGTCGGGCAGCCCGGTTTGCGCGAGACGCGCGCCGGCCGCGTCGACCAGATAAAACCACTCGAACTGATGACCGGGCTCGAAGCGGTTGTCGGCCGCCCCGAGCGGCAGCTCGGCGACGCAGCCGGTCGCGGTATCGACGAACGTGCGTTCGACGGCCTGCGCGGTGCGCGCGAGCGCATCGTCGAACGCCGCGTCGCCGAACGCATCGGCGGCCGCGAGCCACGCTTCGGTCAGGTGCATCAGCGGGTTCTGCAGCGCGCCGCTGCCCGACGACGAGAAATCGGCGTGACGCGCGGCGTCGAGCAGCGCATCGCCCGGCTGCGGCGCGAAGCGGTCCTGGATCAGCGCGGCGGTGTCCTCGGCGGCCGTGCGCGCCGCGGCGTCGCCCGACGCCGCATGCCATGCGGCACACGCGAACACGACGAACGCATGCGTATAGAGGTCCTTGGTCGTGTCGAGCGGCGCGCCTTGCGCATCGACGCTGTAGAACCAGCCGCCGTGGCGCGGGTCGCGGAAGCGGCTACATAGCGAGTCGAACAGCGTGGTCGCGTGCGCGATGTTGCCGGCCTGCGCGAACACGAACAGCTGCCGCGCGCAGGCCATGGCGCGATAACGGGTGACGGGCAGCGGTGCATGGGTGGCCGGATCGACGGCCTCGAACGGTAGCCGCAGCGTGTGGTCGAACCCTGAACCCTGCCAGATCGGCAAGACGACGTGCGCGAAATGACGGCGCAACTGGGCGGCCTGGGCGGAAGCGGAGTCGGAAACGGACATGACGGGGTTATGCGCTTGGATCGAAACGTGTCGGCGCGGCCCGGAGGATCGGCGCGGCCGGGGCCAAGGATAAAACATTCCGCGCGGCCGACGCCAAAAAAGGAGAGAAATCGGATGCTCGGCAACCTGGAACTCGTGATGCGGCTGGTTCTCGCGGCTGCGCTCGGCAGCGTCATCGGCATCGAGCGCGAGCGCCTTTCCTGGGCGGCCGGCCTGCGCACGCACATGCTGGTCTGTGTCGGCTCGACGCTCATCATGATCGTGTCGGCATTCGGTTTCGCCGATGTGCTGGGCAGCAGCGACCACGTCGTGCTCGATCCGTCGCGGATCGCCGCGCAGGTGGTATCGGGGATCGGTTTCCTCGGCGCGGGCTCGATCCTGCTGCGCGGCGAGATCGTGCGCGGGCTGACGACGGCCGCGAGCCTGTGGTCGGTCGCCGCGATCGGCCTCGCGG
Source organism: Burkholderia sp. BCC1993 (assembly GCF_905339865.1). Lineage (NCBI taxonomy): Bacteria > Pseudomonadati > Pseudomonadota > Betaproteobacteria > Burkholderiales > Burkholderiaceae > Burkholderia > Burkholderia sp. BCC1993. The sequence continues at coordinate 186,585 of NZ_CAJPGZ010000009.1, forward strand.
TGGGCGGCGGCCTGTACGTCGCGGCGATTGCCGCGACGATCATCATCCTGATCATCCTGGCCGGCATCAAGCCGCTCGAGCGGCGCTACTTCACGGTGCGGCAGCGGCGCCAGCTCGCGCTGACGGTGGTGAGCGGCGCGCTGACGTTCGATTCGCTGCACGCGGCGCTCGGCCCCGACAGCGCGCGCGTGAAGCAATTCATCGTGCAGCGCGCCGACGACACGGGCGAGCACGACGAGGTGCGCATCGCGCTCGGGCGCGTGTCGGATCTCGAATACCGCGCGATCTGCGCCAAGCTGCGCGGGCTGTCGTGCGTGACGCGATTCGAGCAAGGCGGCGGGTTGCCGGGCGACGAATAGACGGCATCCGATCAGCCGGATCGGCGATCGGTCATGCGACAATGGCCGGTCACTGATTCCGTTCGACCTTCGGTTCCGCGCTCGCGGGCCTGCAATCCGACTCCATGACCGAATCCGTTTCCGTGCCTCGCTCCCGTTCCCGCTCCGACCGTTCATCGGCCCGTTCGCGCCCGCGTTCCGTCGCGGCCGCGGCAGACACCGCCGCCAAGGCAACTGCGCGGTCCGGCAACGCGGGCGGCGATGCGCCGCGGGACGAACACACACTCGACCTGTTCGGCGATCCGGTGCGCGAGCCGGCTGCGCGTGCGCCGGCCATCTCGCGTGATGACGCGATGGCGGACGCCGAGACGGTGGCCGACGTTGCGGACGGCGCGGACGCCGCTCGGCAGGCGACGCTGGACGGATTCGCCACGGCGGGCGCCGCTGCCGGTGCGGTCGAGCCGGCTTCCGACGTCGCGACGGCGACGGAGTCTGCTTCGACGCGTGGAAACGGCGACGCGGTCGATGCCGATGTCGTGCCTGTGCCCGATGCCGACACGACGAAGCCCGGCGGGGCGCGGCTGTCCGATGGTGGCGCCGCGCGCGCAGCCGGTGAGCCGGCAACCGACGGCGGCCAGGTGAAGGCCGGCAGCGTGTCGGAAGCCGGCGGCGCGGCCGGGACGAAGGCCGATCGTTCGACCGCGAATGCCGACGCGGTGGGTGGTGCGGTCGATACGGTCATCGCCGATCGTCTCGTGACAGCAGGCGGCGAGGCCGAAGGTGCCGCCGTGTCGGTCACACACGATGACGCGGCGCGGGCGCCCGGCGAGACCACGAAGGGGCGTCGTGGATCCTCCGGCGGCAAGCGACGTGCGACTGCCGGCACGCGCGAAGCGGCAGCGCCAGCGGTGCGTAGTGCGCCGGGAGCAGCGGCTGTCGGCGCCGGGGCGGAGGTGCAGCACACTGCGCCGGCCGCAGAACCCCAGGCGACCGCAGAACCGCAGGCGACCGCAGAACCCCAGGCGCCCGCCGAACCGCAAGCGACCGCCGAACCGGCCGAACCCGTCGCTGCTGCAATTGCCGCGAGCGCCCGTGATGCTGCGCGAGCAGCCGCAGCGCCGGCCGCGCCGGTCGTGCAGCCGGTAGCGTCCGCGGCGTCGTTCGTGACGAAGCCGTCGGCGGATCGCGCGCAACCGGCCGCGTCGAGCGGGCCAGCCTTCGATCCCGACACGCATCTGCGCCCGCTGTCGGATCGGCTCGCCATCCTGCAGGCCGAGACGGCCAGCATGAAGCAGGCGGCCGATCGCGAGATGCGTCGCGTCAACCGGCTGCTGCTGGCGCTGGCGATCGTCGTGTTCGCGGGGCTCACCGCACTGGCGCTGCAAACACGGCAGATTGCGCACCTGAAGCAGGAACTGGACGCCCGGCAACAGCGGATCGATCGGCTGGCTGCCGATCTGTCGACGCAGCAGGCAACGCTGATGACCCTCGCGGAACACCACGAAGCGATGCTGTCACAGGTCGACCGGCTGCAGCGCAATGCGAACCATGAGGCGGCGGCCGCGAAGCGCGCGCGTCGAACGCACTAAATCGTCCGACCCTACCTGCAAACCCCGGCCTGGCAAGGCGCGTCGCGGGAGACCGTCCGTCGACGGTGGCACGGGTGCGGCAAACTGATGCGGTGCGCTGGCAGAGTTCAGGGAAAACCCTTAGAATGGAGTCCATCTAAGGGAAAACCCTAGAGTCATCTGTCAGGAGTCTCACGTGAGCTTCATTCTTGCCCTGCTGCAAAAGATCGACGACCTGCTCGTCTCCCCGCACCTGCCGCTCGACGCGGAATATTCGTACGCTGCGCGTCGCGCCGAAGCCGAGCGCGTGCGTCGTGCGAACCTCGTGCCGATCGTCCTGTACCGTCGCTGATTCGCTGATTCGCTGATTCGCTGATTCGCTGATTCGCTGATTCGCTGATTCGCTGATTCGCTGATTCGGCGCGGCGCTGGCCGCAACTGCCTGCCCGCTTTCCGCCGTCGCATCGCGCGCCGGTGTGACCGTCCCGCTACACTGGAAGTCCGACTTCCCTCGCGACACCCGGGCCATGCTGCAGATGCGGCCGATGACGGCCGGTGAATTCCACGCATACCGCACGCGCGCCATCGACGGCTACGCGCGCGATCTCGTGTCATCCGGGCAGAATGCGGCCGACGACGCGGCGAGCCGCGCCCGCGCCTGTTTCGATACGCTGCTGTCTGACGGCCTGCTCACTTCCGGCCAGACACTCGTCCAGCTGATCGACGCCACCAGCGGCGAGACGGTCGGCGATCTCTGGTACGCGATCGTGCCCGAAGGGCCGAACCGCACGCTGTTCATCTACGACCTCGACATCGTCCCGTCCCGGCGCCGCCAGGGCTGGGCCACACGCGCGCTCGATGCGCTGGAGGCCGAGGCGCGCCGCCATGGCGTCACCGAGATCGGGCTGTCGGTGTTCAATCACAACACGGCTGCCCGTGCGCTGTATCGGGCGTGCGGCTTCGCGCCGATCACGACGACGCTGATCAAGCCGGTCGTCTCGGGCTAACGACGAAGATTCGACACTGCAGGCGCAACGTTTGCGTTTCGACACGATTTCACGTAAGCGCACGCGTGGGCCGTGGCGCGCTCTGGATGGGCCCGCGAGTCCGATTTGGCCTTTTGAACGCGGGGCGCTCCAACCGGCATGGCAACCGAAATCCAGTGTGGATCCTATGATGAGCGGGCCAACAATTTGGCGTACTCATATCGTGAACAAACGAGGATCACACGCGATGGAGAACAGGTACGCTGCCGAACATGGTATTCCGACCATACCCGCGTGCGCCCGCGCTTCGATTTCACTCCGATTCGATGGCCGTTTTTTGGTCATGACGGGGAGTGCAACGGGGATATATCCTGCGGTTTCCGGCCGTCCGGATAATCGCGGCAATTTCGATTATTCGAGCGCTCGCCAGCAGATCGAAAATGTCGGGCCAATACCATCCGGCCGATACTGGATTCAGCCTTCCCAGATGTGGACGAATCGCTGGTACAACCTTGCTTCACGCGCAGCATGGGGCGATCACCGACTGACCATTCATGTCATGCCCGGAACCCGAGCGTTCGGTCGCGGTGGATTCTTCATCCATGGTGGCACGAACGCGGGATCCGCCGGATGCATCAATCTTCATTCCGGAATGGAAAATTTCGTTCGAGACATCGAGGCGGCGACGAAGGACGCGCCCGAGTGCTACGTCCCACTGACGATTCAATACTGACATGCGAAAACGCCCATTGCATATCTTGATTGGTGTGACGCTGCTGATTTCGATCCTGCTCGTCTTTGCGTTCAACGCGATCAATCTCAATGAGGCGTACGGCGACGGACCACCCTACTACGCGCGGACGACCAATATGGACAAGTGGACGAATCCGCTTCCGTTGCTGGGTATTGTCGATGGCGCAATGTTGGTCGCGATCGGCGCGTATTGTTTCTGGATTCGTCGAAGCCGTTGAATCCTGCGTGCGGCGGCAAGCGTGCGGGTTGCGGTCCCGCCCGTTTTCGCGCCGCGCCGCCTCATCGCGCCCGCCCTTTCCATCTCCTCAGCAGCAACGCGTTCGTCACGACGCTGACGCTGGAAAACGCCATCGCCGCCCCCGCGATCACCGGATTCAACCAGCCGAGCGCCGCGAGCGGCACGCCGATCAGGTTGTAGACGAACGCCCAGAACAGGTTCTGCTGGATCTTCCGGTACGTCCGCTTCGAGATGTCGATCGCATCGGCGACGAGCGCCGGGTCGCCGCGCATCAGCGTGATGCCGGCCGTGTGCATCGCGACGTCGGTGCCGGTGGCCATCGCGATGCCGACATCGGCCGCGGCGAGCGCGGGCGCGTCGTTGATCCCGTCGCCGACCATCGCGACGATTCCGCCGTGCGTACGCTTCAGTTCGGCCACCACGCGTGCCTTGTCGTCGGGCAGCACCTGCGCATGCACTTCGCCGATCCCGAGCGACGCCGCGACGGCCGCCGCGCTGCCGCGGTTGTCGCCCGTCACGAGCACGCTCGCGACGCCCCGTGCCGACAGGGCCGCGACCGCGTCGCGCGCGCCGGGCTTCACGGTGTCGCCGAACGCGATCAGCGCGAGCAACGCACGCGGCGCATCGGCGCGCATCAGCCACGAAATCGTGTTGCCCGCGCGTTCGAGTTCCGCGGCGCGCGCGTCGAGTTCGGGCGGCACGACGATGCCGAGTTCATCGCGCCAGCGGGTGCTGCCGAGCGCGAGAAGCTGCCCGTCGACGCGCGCTTCGACGCCGCGTCCGGCCACCGCGCGCGCATCGGCCGCGACGACCGCGGCCGACCCCGCGCCGCCGCCGCGGGCCATGCGGTCCGCATCGTGTGCGGCGACCACCGCGCGCGCGAGCGGGTGATCGCTTTGCCGCTGGACCGCGGCCGCGAGTGCGAGCGCCTGCTCACGCGGGATGCCGACAGCGTCGAACGCCGTCACGGACGGTTTGCCTTCGGTCAGCGTGCCGGTCTTGTCGAACGCGATCACGGTGGTGCGCTGCGCGAGTTCGAGCGCCTGGGCGTCCTTGATCAGCACGCCGTGGCGGGCCGCGACGCCGGTGCCGGCCATGATTGCCGCGGGCGTCGCGAGGCCGAGCGCGCACGGGCACGCGATGACGAGCACCGCGACCGCGTTGAGGATCGCCGTTTCGGTGCCGGCGCCGGCGATCAGCCAGCCGATCAGCGTCAGCACGGCGATGCCGAGGATCGCCGGCACGAACACTTCGCTGACGCGATCGACGAGCCGCTGGATCGGCGCTTTCTCCGCCTGGGCGGATTCGACGAGGCGGATGATGCGCGCGAGCGTCGTTTCCGCGCCGATCGCGGTGGTTTCGACGACGAGCGCGCCTTCGCCGTTGATCGACCCAGCCGTGACCGGATCGCCGTCGTCCTTCGGCACCGGCAGGCTTTCACCGGTGATCAGCGATTCGTCGACGTGCGAGCGGCCCGACACGATCCGGCCGTCGACGGGCACACGCTCGCCGGGACGGATGCTGACGGTCGTGCCGACGCGCACCTGCGCCAGCGGCACGTCGCGTTCGACGCCGTGCTCGACGACGCGCGCACGGTCCGGACGCAGCGCGTTCAGCGCGCGGATTGCCTCGGTCGTCTGGCGTTTCGCGCGCGCTTCGAGCCATTTGCCGAAGCGCACCAGCGTGACGATGACGGCCGATGCCTCGAAATACAGGTGGCCGGGGTGCGCGGGGTCGCGCAGCAGCATCCACAGGCTCAGGCCGAACGCGGCCGACGTGCCGAGTGCGACGAGCAGGTCCATGTTGCCCGTGCGTGCCTTCACCGCATGCCAGGCGGCGCGGTAGAAGCGCGCGCCGAAGCCGAACTGGACGATCGACGCGAGCACGAGCTGCAGCCAGCCGGGCAGCATCGCGTCGAAACCGAACGGCGCGACGAGCATCGGCACGACGAGCGGCGCGCTCAGCACGGCCGAGCCGATCACGAGATTGCGCTCGCGGATCGCTTCGCGTTGCTTGCGAGCGTCGGGGGCTTGCGCGGCGGCGCCGGTGCCGTCGCGGGCGGTGGCGTCGGTCGAAGCGCCCGCGTCCGGCGCGGCGGCGAGCGACGCCTGGTAGCCGGCCGTCGTGACCGCCGCGATCAGCGTGGCGGCGTCGAGCACGCCGGTGCCATGCACCGATGCGCGTTCGGTCGCGAGATTGACCGACGCATGCGTGACGCCCGGCACCTTCTCCAGCGCCTTTTCGACGCGCGACACGCACGACGCGCAGGTCATCCCGTCGATGGCGAGTTCGAGGCTGGCGGATGCCGCAGGCGCGGACGGGGCAGGGAGGGCGGCGGTATCCGGTGCGAGCGGCGTCGCACCGTAGCCGGCCTGCCTGACGGCATCCGCCAGTTGCGACGCGGAAACGTCCGCTGCGGCGTCGACCGTCGCGCGTTCGGTCGCGAGGTTGACCGTTGCGCGCGTGACGCCCGGCACTTTCGCGAGCGCTTTCTCCACACGCGACACGCACGACGCGCAGGTCATGCCGTCGATATCGAGTTCGATCGTGGCGGCGGTTGCGGTGGCGGGCGATGCCGTTGCCGTTACCGGCGGCGCCTCGACGCGCGTCGCGTGCCCCGCGTGCGCGGCCGCCACGGCTTCGCCCGTCGCTTCGCGCACGGTAGCGCGATAGCCGGCGGCGCCGACCGCATCGACGAGTTGCGCCGGCTCGACCGCATCATGCGCGGTGACAGTGGCCGCATGCGCGTCCAGATCGACCGCGGCCTCGACGACGCCCGGCACCGCAGCCAGCGCACGTTGCACACGGCCGGTGCAGCCGCCGCAATGCATGCCGTCGACGGTCAGTTCGACCGTTTGCAGGGCTGCGGAGGCGAGTGGTTCAGTCATGTCGGATTCCCCAAGAGCGCGGATCGAGCCGCGAATGATGTCAGTATCAACATTCCCATGGTGGGAAGGTCAAGGGGGGTGACGATTCGGCGCAGGGACGTGAAAAGCGGCTCGGTGTTACCGATACGTCATGAGGTGTCGGGGCGCGAAAAAAGCAATGCCCGGGGTCCGGACGGAATGCCCGCCATTCACGCATGCGCCATCGACCGCGTGATCATGCGCAGAGCTTGGCACTCGCAAGACGGTTCAGGCTGACGCCCTGCTCCGCAGCCTGGATGACCAGTGCCCGGTGCGCCTGCGGCGGGATGCGGACCTTGAATTCGCCGCTGTAGGTCCGATCGGCGATCGGTTCGGGGACTTTTTCTCCATTCGCCGTCATGTCGCGCACGACGTCGGCGACCAGCCGGCGAACGCCGGCCAGCGCGCCTTCCGGCGTCTGGTCGAGCCACGACAGGGAAGGGAATTCCGCACAGAGGCCGACGTGCTCCCCGTCCTCCGGGGACCACGTTACGCGATACGTAAAGTGGTCTTGGGTCATGATTTCTGTTCCTTCAGTCGGTCGATCGCATCGAGCACCTGCCGGACCTGATAGGCCTTTGCCTTCCCGCGATCGTTCTGGATATTGACCCGCGGATCGCCTTGCCACGGTGTCTTGAAAATGGCATGGCTCGAACCGGATTGGCGGGCCTGACCGAAGTGTGCCTCGCAGACCTTCCGCAGATCGTTGAATCGCACATTCGCCGGCTCACACCTCATTTGGTCGAGGATCTTCCATTCGTTTGCCATGACGAAATGGTGTCAATAATGACACCATAAGTCAAGCTGGACGAAAGCGTGATGGAGACCGGCCGGCTCGTCGATGCTGCGTCGATTCCGGCCGATCCCGGCGGCGGCCGGGACCGTCGATGCCGCAACTACCGCTGCGCCCGTTATTCGGCATATAGGGGGATGCCCTTAGGCGCTATGATACCGGCCTGACATCAGCGTCCGCCTGGCGAAGCGGCGACCGGGCAGGCTGGGGTGCCTTGCCTTCGCCGATCGTGAGTCGAACAAGGCGTTGACTGACAAGAACGATATTCGGCCAGTACTCAATGATTGAAAACCTACGAGAATCAATTTCTCTGCGGCGCGCGGCAGGCGCGTCGCTGGCCCTGGCGGCGCTGCTGGCGGGATGCGCGTCGCAACCGGATGCGATCCAGCGGAAAACCGGCTGGATGCGCGCCGAAGTGGCCGACTCTTATGTATACGCGTATCCGCTCGTGCTGATGGACGTCGCGAAGGAAGCCGCGACGGGCGGCGACGGCGCGCAGCCGGGCCAGGCGCCGCTCAACACGCTGCGTCACGCGCAGGCGCTGCCGCCCGTCGGCGCGCTCAACCCGCCGCTGCCGGGCGTCGACACGCTCGACTCGACCGGCTGGCTCGACGTCGGCGCCGAGCCAGTGATCGTGACGCTGCCGGACGCCCGCGGCCGTTACTGGGATGCCCGCGCGCTCGACATGTGGACGAACGTGCTGTGGTCGGCGTCGAGCGTGGCGGCGCGTGGCGCTCGCGGCGCCGTGCGATCGCAAACGATTGCCTTCGCCGCGAAGGACTGGCAGGGCACGCTGCCGAAGGGCGCATTGCGGATCGACGTGCCGTCGGCCAACGCGTGGCTCGAAGTGCGGCTGCAGACGAGCGGCGGGCGCGACCTCACGAACGTGAAGAAACTGCAGCGGGCGATCCGCGTGGTGCCGCTGTCCGTCTATACGGGCAGCGCGCGCGGCGCGTCGGTTGCGGTCCATGCGGGCAGCGCGCCGTCGGAAGCGGCGAGCGGCGGCACGCCGGCCGAGCAGGTGGCCGCGCTCGACCCGAAGGCGTTCTTCACGCGCTTCGCGCAGGCGCTGCAGGACAACCCGGCACCGGCCGACGATGCGCACGCGCAGGAACAGCTGAACGACATCGGCGTGACGGCCGGCTACCCGGTGCTGTGGACGGGCGATCGCCTGAACGCCGCGACGGCCGGCGTCGCCGAGGCGCGCGCGCGGCTCGCGACGCCGCCGTCGAACCTGCTGAACGCGAACGGCTGGAGCTGGATCGGCGACACGGCCGGCAAGTACGGCCAGGACTACGCGCTGCGCGCGTACGCGGCCTACACGCAGTTCGGCACCGCGACGCGCGACGACGAGACGCTCGCGTTCGTGCGCATCGACAGCGACGGCCATGCGCTGAACGGCGCGAACCGCTACGTGCTGCACTTCGCGCCGGGCGCGCTGCCGCCGGTGCACGGGTTCTGGACGCTCACGCCGTACGCGACGAACGGTGCGCTGCCCGACGTCGGCTCGGCGCGCCGCTCGCTCGGCGACCGCGACCGGTTGCGCCGCAACCACGACGGCTCGATCGACGTGGTCGTGTCGGCTTCGCCGGGCGGCACGCATGCGGCCAACTGGCTGCCGGCGCCGCGCACCGATTTCGCGCTCGCGCTGCGGCTGTACGCCCCGAAGCCGCAAGCGAGCGACGGCTCGTGGATGCCGCCCGTCGTCGTCCGAAAATGAACCGACGGGCGCCGCCGCTGTCCGATCCGCGGGCGCGGCGGCCGCGCCCGAACGTCGTTCCGTCACCACCTGAGCCTATACTTTCGGGATAGCGTGCACGGCTGTGCCGGTTTTCCGGCGCGGCCCCGCATCCATTCCCGAGGCATCCCAGCATGGCAAGCGCAGACAAAGAAACCGTACCCTCTACCCTCCATGCCCTCGGCGGCGTTGCACGCTCGCGCCGGACCCGGCGTATCGGCCTCGGCGTGCTGATCTTCCTCGTTTTATTCGGACTGCTCGGGTTCTTCGCGGCGCCGCCGCTGATCCGCCACATCGCCGAACAGCAACTGAGCCAGCAGCTCGGCCGGCCGTCCACGGTCCAGCGCGTCGCGCTGAACCCGTACACGCTGAACCTCGAAGCCGACGGCGTGCACGTCGGCGAGCGCGGCGGCCAGGGCGACTTCATCGACATCGGCAAGCTCGTCGTCAGGCCGTCGTGGTCGTCGCTGTTCCGCGGCGCACCGATCGTCAACGAAGTGCGCGTCGACTCGCCGCGCTTCCATATCATCCGTTACGACGCGCAGCGCTTCAACTTCACCGACCTGATCGAGAAGTTCTCGACGCCGTCCAAACCTGAAAGCAAGCCGACACTTTTCTCGGTGTCGAACATCCAGGTCAACGACGGCCGGATCGACTTCGACGACCGCCTGCTGAACGAAAAGCACGTGGTCGACAACTGGACGCTCGGCATTCCGTTCATCGCGACGCTGCCGTCGAAGACCGACATCTTCGTGCAGCCGAAGCTGCGCGCGCGGTTCGACGGCAGCCCGATCGCGATCGACGGTAGGACGAAGCCGTTCGCGCAGTCGCGCGAGTCGGAAGTCGCGCTGACGTTCGACCGGCTCGACGTGCCGAAGCTGATTTCGTACGCGCCGGCGAAGCTGCCGGTGATCGTCACGAGCGGCCTCCTGAGCAGCGACCTGAAGCTGAACTTCGTGATGAGCGGCGACACGCCCGCGCTGCGCGTGTCGGGCACCGTCGATCTCAACGACGCGAAGGTGACCGACCGCGCGTCCGCGCCGCTGTTCGCCGCGCGCGGCGTGCACGTCGCGGCCGCCGGCCTCGAGCCGCTGCGCAACGTGCTGCATTTCGACGAGATCCGGCTCGACCAGCCGGTCGTCGACCTGGCGCGCGACAAGCAGGGCGTGCTGAACGTCGAGAAGCTCGCCGGCCAGCCGTCTGCCGCGCCGAAGGCGGCCGCTGCTGCATCGGGTGCCACTGCATCGAGCGAAGCCGCCGCCGTCGCCGCCGCGAGCGGCGCGAAGGCCGAATCCGTCGCGAAGGAAGCGCCGCCGCTCGATCTGACGATCCGTCATTTCGCGATCGGCGGCGGCACGATCAACGTCGACGACCGCGTGCCGGCGACGCCGACCGCGCTGTCGCTGACGAAGCTGGCCGCGACGCTCGACGGCTTCACGCTGCAGGGCAAGACGCCCGCGAAATACACGCTGTCGACGTCGCTGTCGCGTGGCGGCGACCTGAAGGCCGACGGCGCGTTCAGCCTGGCGGCGAAGCAGGCCGACACGAAGCTGACGGTCGATGCGCTCGCGCTGCCGGCGCTGCAGCCGTATCTCGGCGAGGCGACCCGCGCGCGCGTGCTCGACGGCACGCTCGGCGCGAGCGTCAACGCGAAGGCCGACTGGGGCAAGACGCCGCTCGACGCGCAGGTCGCCGACAGCACGGTGAGCCTGAAGTCGCTGAAGCTCGCGACGCCGGACGCGAAGGCGCCCGCGATCGTGCTGCCCGACGCGAGCGCGAAGATCGCGAAGGTCGACGTGGCCGCGCGCACCGCGGAAATCGCGAGCGTCGACGCGACCGGGCTCGCGCTCGACGTGAAGCGCCTGAAGGACGGCAAGATCGACCTGGCGGCGCTGGCCGAACCCGCGCAGGCGGCGGTGCCCAGGCGCACGGTCGCGCGCAAGGCCGAGGCGGCCGCGCCGTCGTGGCATTACCGGATCGACGCGCTGAACGTGAAGGAATCGTCCGCGAACTTCACGGACCTGTCGACGCCGCGCCCGGTGAAGCTCGCGATCAAGCCGCTCGACCTGTCGGTGCAGAAGATCAGCGACGACCTGACGAAGCCGCTGCCGGTGCAGCTGAAGGCGACGCTGAACCGCAAGGGCTCGGTGAACGTGTCGGGCGACGTGACCGCGCAGCCGCTGAAGCTCGGCCTGAAGATCAACGGCAACCGCGTCGACGCGGCCGCGTTCGAGCCGTACTTCGGCAGCGCGCTGAACGCTACCATCGCGAGCGCGCTGCTCAACGCGCAGGGCAACCTGACGTTCGCGCAGGTGAAGGACACGCCGCGCGCGACCTATCGAGGCGATGTCGCGCTGGTCGACGTGCGGATGCTCGACAAGGCGACGTCCGACCCGTTCGCCGGCTGGCGCTCGCTCGCGCTGTCGAACCTGAAGGTGAACCACGACGAGAAGGGCACCGACGTCGACGCCGCGCGCGTGACGTTCTCGAACTTCTACGGCCGCGTGCTGCTCGATGCGCAGGGGCGGCTGAACCTGAAGGACGTCGTCGCGAAGGAGACGGGCCCCGCGCAGTCGCTGACGCGCGACGCGAGCAAGCCCGAACCGGTGCCGCTGTCGCCGGGCATGACGCCGCCGGCCGCCGCGCAGGCCGGGGCGGCCGCGGCCGCGCAGCAGGCGTTGGCGCCGGCCGCCGCATCGGCGACGGTCGTCGTGAAGGCCGCGCCGCCGCCGCAGAATCCGGTGCGCATGCATTTCGGCGAGCTCCTGCTGCAGGACGGCCGCGTGACCTACACCGACAACTTCATCAAGCCGAACTACACGGCGAACCTGGTCGCGATCAAGGGGACGGTCGGCGCGTTCGGCACCGACTCGACGACGTCCGCGCCGGTCGACGTCGCCGCGAACCTCGCGGGCAACGGCCCGATCTCGATCAAGGGCTCGGTGAACCCGCTGATCGACAAGCCCGCGCTGGATCTCACGGCGACCGCGCACGACATCGAGCTGACCAACCTGACGCCGTATTCGGCGAAGTACGCCGGCTACCCGATCACGAAGGGCAAGCTCAACGTCGACCTGCACTACCAGCTCGCGAACGACCAGTTGCAGGCGAACAACCACATCTTCATCGACCAGCTCACGTTCGGCGATCACGTCGAAAACGACACGGCGACCAAGCTGCCGGTGAAGCTCGCGATCTCGCTCCTGAAGAACACGCGCGGCCAGATCGACGTGAACCTGCCGGTGTCGGGCTCGCTGTCGAATCCGGAGTTCAGCGTCGGCGGGCTGATCTGGCGCGCGGTGCTGAACCTGATCGCCAAGGCGGTCACGTCGCCGTTCACGCTGCTCGCGAATGCGTTCGGCGGCAGCGGCGGCGAGGATCTCGGCTACGTCGAGTTCGCGCCGGGCGCGTACGAGCTGACCGACGCGCAGCAGAAGAAGCTCGATACCGTCGTGAAGATGCTGACCGAGAAGCCGTCGATCCGGCTGGACCTGATCGGCCGCGTCGATCCCGCGAAGGACACGCCGGGGCTGCGCGACGCGTACGTCGAACGGCTGGTCCGCCAGCAGAAGCTGAAGGACGTGGTCGGTCAGGGCGAGAGCATCGATCCGATGTCGGTGAAGGTCGAACCGGCCGAGTACACCAAGTACCTGACGCGCGCGTACAAGGACGCCGACTTCAAGAAGCCGCGCAACCTGATCGGCCTGCAGAAGACGCTGCCCGATGCGGACATGAAGCAGGCGCTCGCCGATCACGCGCCGGCCGACGACAACGCGCTGCGCACGCTCGCGCAGCAGCGCGCGCAGGCCGTGCGCCAGTACCTCGACGGCAAGATCGATGCGAGCCGCATGTTCGTCGTGGCGCCGAAGCTCGATGCGAAGGGCATCGAGGACAAGGGCGCGACGACGCGCGTCGATTTCGGCCTGCAGTAAGCGTTACACCCTCATCCGCCGCCGCCGCGTCCGATCGGCAATCGGGCGCGGCGGCGCGCTTCCCGTCAGCGCCCCTCGATCGCCGGTTCGCGCTTGTCCAGTTCCTTCCGCGCGGCCAGCGGCAGGCGCGCATCGTCCCAATGCGTGAGCCATTCGACTTCCTTCGCGGTGAACACCTGGCCGTAGTTGCGCAACGCGTACTGCAGCGCGTCGACGACGTGGTGGCGAATGATTTCGGGGGTGCGTGCATCGTCCAGCACGAACCGGAGAGCTTCCAGGGTCGACATACTCGTGCTCCGGGTCAGGGAAAACCCTTTATCACACGCCAATAGTCATACGCCAAGCGCGAAAAAAATTCGCGCGGCGGGCGACGGCGCGCCCCGTGCACCGACCCGGTGCGAACCGCGGACGCACACGTCGCAGCGCGCGCCGGGTCGCTTTCTTTTGCGACCGCGTCGTGTCACTTGCGATTGGTTACGTTTGACAGAAAACAGAAAGCCCCGCTTCACGCGAGCGCCCCACGGCGCGGCGATATTTTGCGCGCCTGATGGCAGGTCACGCAGTTCAACGTCAATCGATGAGGTGGGGTGATGATTTCCAGGTTCGCTAAGCAACGAAAAATGGCGGTGATGGTGGCGGGCGCGCTGGCGCTCGCAAGCGCCGGCGCCTACGCGGCGCAGCAGGACGGCAACAGCCAGGGCAGCGACGCCGGCCACGGCCGGCGCGTCGTGAAGCACGTGCTGCTGATCAGCGTCGACGGCCTGCACGAGCAGGATCTCGCGCGCTGCATCGGCGCCAACACGTGTCCGAACCTCGCCGTGCTCGCACAAAGCGGCGTCACGTACACGAACGCCTATACGCCCGGCCTGTCGGACTCGTTCCCGGGGCTCGCCGCGCTCGTGACGGGCGGCTCGCCGAAGACGGCCGGCCTGTTCTACGACGTGTCGTACGACCGCAACCTGTACGCGCCGAGCGACACGACCTGCTCGGGCAAGCAGGGCTGGAACGTCGTGTTCGACGAGACGACCGGCATCGATGCGCTCAACGGCGGTGCGCTCGTGCACCTCGACGGCGGCGGCGCATTCAACCCGCAGGCGATTCCGCATGCGAAAGTCGGCGGCCAGTGCGTGCCGGTCTATCCGCACAACTACGTGAAGACCAACACGGTGTTCGAGGCCGTCAAGGCCGGCGTGCCGAACGCCTACACCGCGTGGGCGGACAAGCACGCGTGGGGCTACGACTGGCTGAACGGCCCGTCGGGCACCGGCGTCGACGATCTGATGCGCACCGAGATCAACTCGATCGACCCGGCGACGAACACGGCCTACACCGACGTCTATTCGCACACGGCGCGCTTCGACAACCTGCACGTGCAGGCGCTGGTCAACCAGATCGACGGCCGCGATTCGACGGGCACGAAGAACGCGCCGGTGCCGACGCTGTTCGGCGCCAACTTCCAGACGCTGAGCGTCGCGCAGAAGGCGCCGGTCGCGAAGGGCGGCGGCTACCTCGACGCGAACTTCACGCCGAACGGCCAGGTCGCGAACGCGATCACGTACGTCGACAACTCGATCGGCCGCATCGTCGCCGAACTGAAGCAGCGCAACCTGTACACGTCGACGGCCGTGATCGTCACGGCGAAGCACGGCCAGTCGCCGACCGATCACACGAAGCTCGTGAAGAACGGCGACACGCTGACGAAGCTGCTCGAAGCGAACGACTATCTCGACCCGAACGGCAACTTCGGCCAGAACAACACGACGACGGGCAACCTGAACGACGGCTCGGGCCTCGTCGGCACGGGCTTCGTGCAGACCGACGACGTCGGCCTGATCTGGCTGCGCGACCGCAGCCAGCGCACGGCCGTGGTGCAGACGCTGAAGGCGAACCTCGGCTGCAACGCGCCGGGGATCTGTGCCGACGGTGCGCAGGCATCCATCCTGTACGGCGCGGCGCTGGCCGACCGGTTCGGCGATCCGGCCAACGGCCGCACGCCGGACATCATCGTCCAGCCGAATCCGGGCGTGATCTACACGTCGAGCACGAAGAAGGACGAGGAACACGGCGGCAACGCGCCGGACGACAGCCACCTCGGCCTGCTCGTGTCGTACCCGGGCCTCCATCGTGCGCGTACCGTGAGCGATGTGGTCGGCACGAAGCAGGTCGCGCCGACGATCCTCGGGCTGCTCGGCGCCGAACCGAAGCTGCTGCACGCGGTCGTGGCCGAGAACACGCACGTGCTGCCGGGGCTCGGCATCGACCACTGACGCAACGGCACGGACGGCACGGCGCCGCGCTGCGGGCGCTGCCGTGCCGCCCGGGCGTGCCCGGCCATGTCGGGCACGCTCAGCGCTCCGCGCATGCGCCGAGGATCCATTCCCTGAAGCGCCGCAACGCGGCGCTCGTCTCCAGGCGCTCCGGCGCATAGCACAGGTAGTGCCCCTGCGCGTCGACGTCGACGGGCGCGTCGAACGGTTCGACGAGCGCGCCGCTCGCGAGCGTGTCGGCGATCAGGAAGCGCGGCACGAGCGCGAGCCCGAGCCCGGCTTGCGCGGCCTGGATCAGCACCGAATACTGTTCGAAGCGCGGCCCGGCCAGCGCGTTCATCCGGGCGACGCGATGGCGCTCCGCCCAGAGGGACCATGCGAGCTCCGCCTGCTCGTGCACGAGCCGGGGCGCGGCGGCCGTGTCGGCGGGCGTGTGCAGCGCATGTCGCGCCGCGAATTCGCGGGAACAGACCGGCACGAACGTGCGGCCGTCCAGGTAATCGCAACGGACGCCTTCCCATGCGCCGTCGCCATAGCGTATCGCCGCGTCGAGTCCGAACGGAAACACGTCGCCGTGCGCGAGATGGCGGCGAAAACTCAGCGTGACGTCCGGCGCGCCGGCCAGAAAGCGCGCGAGGCGCGGCACCAGCCACTTCGTCGTGAAGGTCGGCACGCTTGCGATCGTCAGCAGGTCGCTGTCCTCGCGCGCGCTCAGCAATTCGATCGACGCGTTGCCGATCTCGCGCAGCGGGCCGATCACGCGTGCGTGATAAACCTGCCCGGCCCGCGTGAGCGCGAGATTGCGCCCCTCGCGTACGAACAGCTTCACCCCGAACAGCGTCTCGAGATTCGCGATCTGCCGGCTGACTGCGCTCGGCGTCAGGCCGAGCTCGCGCGCCGCATACGAGAAGTTCAGGTACTTCACGGAAGTCGCGAACGCGTGCAGCTCCGCAACGTTGGGAAACAGGTGCTTCACGGCGAACTATTCCTTGCGCGCACAGATCGATGCGGGCGTTGTACGTTTTTTTCATGACGATGCCATGTCGGATCCGCACACTGCGGCCGTCATCACAACGCGTGCCGGCCCTGCCCGGCGGGCGTTGCGTGACCCGTTCCGTGTCCGTCAGCGAGATTCGCCATGCATCCGCCAGCCGCTCCGGCCCTTGCTGAAGCTATTCCGATTCGTCGTAACAAACGGCCGCGCGCGATGGCGGGACGCCTGCTGCTGCAGGCGCTCGTCGCGGTCTTCGGGCTGTACCTCGCGTTGCCGATCGTGTTGCTGCTGATCGGCTCGGTCGGCCAGTCGTGGACGAACACGCTGCTGCCGACCGGCATCACGTCGCACTGGTTCGCGGATCTGGCCGCGAACCGCAGCTTTACCCGCGCATTCGGCACGAGCCTCGTCGTCGCGCTCGCCTGCTGCGCGATCAATGCCGTGCTGGCGCTGCCGCTCGCCTATGCGCTGCATCACCGCGCACTGGCCGGCCGCGGCTTCGCGGCGCGCATCGTGATGCTGATGCCGATCGCGGTGCCGGCGCTGACACTCGGGTTCGGCTACATCGCGATCTTCAGTGGCGATGCGCTGCCGTGGCTCGGCACGCTGCCGCTGATGATTGCCGCGCACGCGGTGCTGACGCTGCCGTACCTGCTGCAGACGCTGCTGAGCGACCTGCGCCACCTGGGGCTCGCGCATCTCGAGGCGTGTGCGGCGACGCTCGGCGCGACGCCGCTGCGCCAGTTCTTCACGGTCGTGCTGCCGAACCTGCGGCACAGCCTGTTTTCCGGCCTCGTGATGGTCGCCGCGCTGTCGATCGGCGAATTCCAGATCTCGAACCTGATCGCGGGCTTCCGTTACCGCAACTATCCGATCGTGCTGCTGCAGGCGTTCTACGGCGCGTCCGGGATGGCCTGCGCGGCGACCGTCGTGCTGCTCGTCCTTGCCGTGCTCGCGACGCTCGCCTCCGTCCTCACCGTGCAACGCCTGAAGTGAAACCGTCATGAGTCTCGATTTCGAAAACGTCAGCTTCCAGTATCCGGGCGCCCGTCACGGCGTCGACGCGGTCACGCTGTCCGCGGCCCAGGGCGAACTGCTCGCCGTGATGGGCCGCAGCGGCTCCGGCAAATCGACGCTGCTGCGCCTCGCCGCCGGCCTGCTCGACGGGTACGGCGGCCGTATCGCGATCGGCGGCCGCGACATGGCCGGCGTGCCGGTGTGGCAGCGCGAGGTCGGAATGGTGTTCCAGCACTACGCGCTGTTTCCGAACCTGTCGGTCGTCGACAACGTCGCCTACGGCCTGAAGATGCGCGGCATGGCCGCGGCGCCGCGCCGCCGCCGCGCGCTCGAGATGCTCGAACGCGTCGGCCTCGCCGCGCAGGCCGGACGCAGCACGGCGCTGCTGTCCGGCGGGCAGCAGCAGCGCGTCGCGCTGGCTCGCGCGCTCGTGATCGAACCGAAGCTGCTGCTGCTCGACGAGCCGCTCGCGGCGCTCGACGCCGGCATTCGCCACCAACTGCGCGACGAAATCCGCGCGCTGCAGCGCGCCTGCGGCGCGACGACGCTGCTCGTCACGCACGATCAGGACGAAGCGCTCAGCATGGCCGATCGCGTGGCGATCGTCGACGGCGGACGCATGCTGCAGGCCGGTACCCCGCGCGACCTGTACGAGCGTCCGGCGACCGCGCAGGTCGCGCGTTTCGTCGGCCATTCGACGCTGCTGCGCGGCCGCGTGCTCGCGCATGGCGCGGTCGACGTGCGGTTCACGACGCTGCGCGCGGATACGGGTGCGCACCGGCCGGGCGACCCGGTCGAGGTGCTGATCCGGCCGGAACACCTGCAGCCCGATCCACCCGAGTCCGTCGCGAACCGCATCGACGGCCGGGTCGGCGAGGTGCGCTACTTCGGCGCGACCCAGCGCTTCGACTTCGTACCGGCCGGCGCGACCGACGCACTGCTCGGCGAAGGGCGCGAACTGCCCGCGCGCTGCGTGTCGATCGAGCCGCGCCATCTGCTCGTGCTGCCCGCCGCGTGAGCGCGGGCGACCTATTCATTCAACGGAGAATCACGATGTCTGCACGCCGCCACTTTCTTCATGCGACGCGCCGCCGCCTGCTGGCGCTCTGCGCGTTCGCGACCCTCGCGCCGGCGCTGGCCCATGCCGCGCCGCTGTATCCCGGCGAGGACGCGCTGTACGAGAAGGCCGCCGACGAAGGGCTCGTCGTGTCGTTCGACACGGGCCCGGAATGGGCGAACTGGAAGTCGCTGTTCGCCGAATTCCGCAAGCGCTACCCGAAGGTCGAGATCACGTACAACGACATCGGCTCGGCGGCCACGGTCGTCGCGCTCGACAAGTCGCGACGCCGCCCGCAGGCCGACACGGCGTACTACTTCGCGGCGTCGGCGCTCGATGCGACGGCCAAGGACGTCGTCGCGCCGTTCAAGCCGGTCAATTTCGACAAGCTGCCCACGGTGTTCCGCGCGGCCGACGGCCGCTGGTTCGCGGTGCATTCGCTGAACATCGCGCTGCTCGTCAACAAGAAGCTCGTGAAGAACGTGCCGCAGCGCTGGTCGGACCTGCTGAAGCCCGAATATCGCAATGCGGTCGTCTATCTCGATCCGCGCTCGACCGGGCAGGGGCAGGTCGCCGTATTCGCCGCCGCCTATGCGAACGGCGGCAGCGTCGACAACCCGAAGCCGGGCGCGGATTTCTTCGGCAAGCTGAAGCAGGCGGGCAACGTGCTGCGCGTCGAGGGGACGACGCCGTACGCGAAATTCGTCAAGGGCGAGATTCCGGTCCTGATCGGCTACGAGAACGACGGGCTCAAGGCCAAGTACGCGGACGGCATGGGCGATGCGGCCGAAGTCGTGATCCCGCAGGACGGCAGCGTGTCGGCGCCGTACGCGATGAGTCTCGTGAAGAATGGCCCGAATCCGGCCGCCGCGCAGCTGTGGCTCAACCTCGTGATGAGCGACGTCGGGCAGGGGCTGTTCGCGCAGGGCTTCGTGCGTCCGGCCGTGCCCGGCACGCCGGTCGCGCAGGACGTCGCCGCGAAGCTGCCGAACGCGCCGCAGGTGCGTCCGCTCGACGTCGCGAAGGCCGCGACGCACAAGGCCGAAGTCGACCAGCTCTGGTCGCAGGCCACGCTCGGCAAGTAAGGGGCGCGCGATGCGGGTTTCGTCCATGCAGCGCGGCGTCCTGCGCCGCTACGGCGCGGTGCCGGCGGCCGGGCTGTTCGCGGTGTGCTTCGTGCTGCCGCTTGCCGCGCTCGTCGGCGCCGCGTTCGACGGCGGCGGTCGTGCGTTCGCCGCGGTGTTCGGCGATCCGCTCGTCGCCGACGCGATCGTGCGTTCGCTGGCGCTCGCGATCGGCGCCGGCACGCTGTCGGTCGCTGTCGGCGTGCCGGTCGCGTTCGTGCTGGCCGGGCAGTCGCCGGCGCGGCGCCGCTGGTCGCTCGCGCTGCTCGGCGTGCCGCTTGCCTTCTCCGGCCTCGTGATCGCGTACGGCTTCATCCTCGTGTTCGGCCGCGCCGGCTTCGTGACAATGCTGCTGGCGTCGCTCGGCGCGGACCCGACCGTGGTCGGCGGCGCGATCTACACGATGCCGGGGCTCGCGTTTGCCTACGCGTACTACCTGATCCCGCGCGTCGCGCTGATGCTCTACCCGGCGCTCGCGAATCTCGACCGGCGGCCGCTCGAGGCGGCGCTGACGCTCGGCGCCCGGCCGTGGCGCGCGTGGATCGACGTCGCGTGGCGCGAGCTGTGGCCGTCGATCGCGTCGGCGTGGTGTCTCGTCGGTGCGATCGCGCTCGGCACGTACGGCACGGCGCTCGCGCTGGCCGGCACGCAGGTCAACATCCTGCCGCTGCTGATGTACCTGAAGCTGTCCGACGGACAGACCGATTTCTCGCAGGCCGCCGTACTGTCGATCGTGCTGACGGCGCTTTGCACCTGCGTTCTTGCACTGGGGGAAGGACTTGCACGGCAACGACGTCATTGAATGGTCGGACGACACGCGCGCCGCGCTGGCGCAGCTCGCGCAGCGACAGCGCGGCGCACACCGGCACCGGATGCCGGTCGGCGTGATCGGGCCGCGCGATGCGACTGACGCGCAGCTCGCCGTCGCCGAGCGGATCGCGCACGGGATCGCGGCGACGGGCATCGCGATCGTCGGCGGCGGCAAGCAGGGCGTGATGGAGGCCGCGGCGCGCGGCGCGCGGGCCGCGGGCGGATGCGCGATCGGGCTGCTGCCCGAGGACGATGCGCGGGACGCGAATCCGTACCTGTCGGTCGCGCTGCCGACCGGGCTCGGCATCACGCGCAATGCGCTGATCGCACGTGCGTCGCTGTGCCTGATCGCGGTCGGCGGCGGTCTCGGCACGCTGTCCGAAATCGCGCTGGGGCTGCAATGGGGCAAGCCGGTGTTCGCGATCTGCGACGCGCCGCAGGTGGCGGGCGTCGAGCGTTTCGACGAAGCGGATCCGCTCGTCGCGCAGGTTGCGCGATGGCTGTCCGGTTCGGCGTAGGTCGGCATCCCGGCTGACGGGAACATGCAGACGCTCGCGCGGATCGGCATGCGGCACACGTTCCGGGCGCGGCGCAGTATCTTCTCCAGCGATTTCGATACGGCTCTCGCGCGATGCGAGGGCCGTTTTTTTGCGGCCGGCGGGTGAAGAAGGCGGGGGCCGTGCGGACGTTCCGGCGCGGGGCGTCGGCTGTGTGCCGGGCGCGCGCCGGCTTGAAATGGGGGGCGTCACGCGCCATATTGGCCGCGTACGCTGTTCTTCAACGATGCGAAAAGGAAATCCGATGCGTCTGCTGCTTGCCCTCTTGCTGCCGTGGTTCCAGTTTTTCACGATCGGCCGCCCGGTCGCCGGCGTGATCTGCCTGATCCTGCAGCTCACGATCATCGGCTGGCTGCCGGCCGCGATCTGGTCGGTGTATGCGCTGAGCCAGTACAAGACCGATCGCAAGATCGAGGCGGCGCTGCGCGAGCGGCGGTAGGAGAGATGCGCGCGGCGCGCGGCGCCGGCGCGGTCGGCGAACCGGGGAAATAGGGGAAATCGGCCGGCGATATGAAAACGGCCGCTCCGATCGTCGTTCGATCGAAGCGGCCGCGCGGCTTACTTCACCGCGAACAGCGTCAGGTTCATGAAGATCTTGAACGCGTAGCCGAGCGTGACGGCGCCGAGCACACCGCCCGCCCACAGGACGACGAACCACATCCAGCCGCGCATCCGCGGCCGCGGCGCGTCGGGCCGGCGCGCGGCGGGATCAGTGGTGGTAGTAATGCTGGTCTTCATGGCGCACCTTGCCTCGGAATACCCAGTAACCCATCGTCGTGTAGGCGATGATGATCGGGAGGATAACCGCTGCGCCGACCAGCGTGAAGGTCTGGCTCGACCGCGGCGCCGCCGCTTCCCAGATCGTCATCGTCTGAGGAATCGCATACGGGAACATCGTGACGAGCAGGCCGACGTAGCCGAGCAGCACGAGTGCCAGCGCGAGCACGAACGGCGTCATGTCGTGCCGGTTGCGTACCGCGCGACGCATCCACACCGCGCACCCGGCGACCAGAAACGGCACCGGCAGCAGGCGCCAGAACAGCCCCGCATCGAACCAGCGCTGCGCGACCGCCGGATCCTGCAGCGGCGTCCACAGGCTGACGACCGCGATGAAGCCGAGCAGCACGACGGTCAGCGGCCACACGACGCGATGCAGGCGGCGCTGCAGGTCGCCTTCCGTCTTCGCGACGAGCCAGCAGCAGCCGAGCAGTGCATACGTGACGATCAACCCGAGGCCCGTCAGCAGGCTGAACGGCGTGAGCCAGTCGAATGCGCCGCCGGCGTACACGCCGTCCTTCACGTCGATGCCCTGCAGGAACGCGCCGAGCGCGATCCCCTGGAACAGCGTCGCGCCGGTCGAGCCGCCGATGAACGCGAGATCCCACAGCTGCTTCGTGCGCCGCGCCTTCGCGCGGATCTCGAACGACACGCCGCGAAAGATCAGGCACACCAGCATGAAGATCAGTGGCAGGTACAGCGCCGACAGCACCGTCGAATAGACGATCGGGAACACCGCGAACAGCCCGGCGCCGCCGAGCACGAGCCACGTTTCGTTGCCGTCCCACACGGGCGCGACGGTGTTCATCATCAGGTCGCGTTCCTTCTCGTCCGGGAAGAACGGGAAGACGATGCCGATGCCGAGGTCGAAGCCGTCGAGCACGACGTACATGAAGAGCCCCAATGCGATGATCGCGGCCCAGATTACGGTGACGTCCATAGGTTTTCTCGTTTGCGAAAGTGGGGGGCTCAGACGGTCTCGATCAGCTCGTCGACGGCCGACATCGGGCGGCGCGCGGTGTGATCGGGGCGCGTGTCGGGCTCGCCGTGCCGCGCGTCGTGCTTGACGTCGGGCAGCGCGGGGCCGGCCTTCATCAGCTTCAGCATGTAGTACACGCCGGTGCCGAACACGAGGAAGTAGACGATCACGAACGTCATCATCGACAGGCTGACCTGCTGCACCGACAGCGGCGACACGGCCTGCGCGGTGCGCATCACGCCATACACGACCCAGGGCTGGCGGCCCGCTTCGGTCGTCACCCAGCCCGCGAGCAGCGATACGAAGCCGGTCGGGCCCATCACGAGCGCGAGGCGCTGGAACCACTTCGCTTCATACAGGCTGCCGCGGCGGCGCAGCAGCCACGCGAGCGCGGCGAGGCCGATCATCGCGAAGCCGAGGCCGACCATGATCCGGAAGCTCCAGAACACGACCGTCGAGTTCGGGCGATCCTCGGGGCGGAATTCCTTCAGCCCGCGGATCTCGCCGTCCCAGCTGTGCGTGAGGATCAGGCTGCCGAGGTGCGGCACCTGCACCGCGTAGCGGGTCGTTTCGGCCTTCATGTCCGGAATGCCGAACAGGTTGAGCGCCGTGCCGCCCTTTTCGGTTTCCCACAGCCCTTCGATCGCGGCGATCTTCGCGGGTTGGTGCTTCAGCGTGTTGATGCCGTGCTGGTCGCCGATCACGGCCTGCAGCGGCGCGAGCACCAGCAGCAGCCACAGCGCCATCGAGAACATCTTCTTCACGCTCTTGTCGCGGCGGCCCTTCAGCAGGTGCCACGCGCCGGTCGCGGCCACCACCAGCGCGGCGACGATGAACGCGGCGATCGCCATGTGGAACAGGCGGTACGGGAACGACGGGTTGAAGACGATCGCGAACCAGTCGGTCGGCACGATGCGGCCGTCGACGATCTCGAAACCCTGCGGCGTCTGCATCCAGCTGTTCGACGCGAGGATCCAGAACGTCGAGATCAGCGTGCCGATCGCGACCATCAGCGTCGCGCCGAAGTGCGCGCGCGGGCTGACGCGGTTCCAGCCGAACAGCATGATGCCGAGGAAGCCGGCTTCGAGGAAGAACGCGGTCATCACCTCGTACATCAGCAGCGGGCCGGTGACCGAACCGGCGAAGCTCGAGAAGCCCGACCAGTTGGTGCCGAACTGATAGCTCATCACGACGCCGGAAACCACACCCATTCCGAACGCGACCGCGAAGATCTTCGACCAGAACAGGCAGAGTGTCTTGTAGTACTGCTTGCCGGTCTTCAGCCAGCGATATTCGAGCACGGCGATGAAGCTGGCGAGGCCGATGCTCAGCGCCGGGAAGACGATGTGAAAGGAGACGGTGAACGCGAATTGCAGGCGGGCCAGATCGAGGGCCGAAAATGCGGTGTCCATACCAGTTGACCGAGGCTTGACGATACCCGCCGGCGGGGTGCCGGCGGACCCCGGCCGGAGGGGGCATCGGGGTTGGCTGGAGTATGTGCCGCGATGTTGCGCCGCGAAATGCGCCAACTCGTCGCAGATGTCCAGCCCGGCGCGCGCGGTTTCGGGATAAATCGTTGATTCGTATCAAGATCGCGGCGCGCACCGCAGGCGAGCGTGGCGTGGCGGTCTGCCGCACGTGCGGCAATATGGCGCGTCGCATCACGGGAACGATGCGGCGTGCGCGAAGGCGCGGCGCGATGCATCGGCAAGCGCTGCGCGAATTGCGTACACTCTGAGTCTCGTTTCGGCAGGGCCGGGCGCATCGGTACCGGTCCGCGTTCACTCAGGGCACGAAGATGATCGATTTACGCAGCGATACCGTGACACGTCCGAGCCAGGCGATGCTGGCCGCGATGACTGCCGCCGAAGTCGGCGACGACGTATGGGGCGACGACCCCACCGTGCTGCGCCTGCAGGCGGTCACGGCCGAGCGGGCCGGCAAGGAAGCCGGCCTGTTCTTCCCGAGCGGCACGCAGAGCAACCTCGCCGCGCTGATGGCCCATTGCGAACGCGGCGACGAATACATCGTCGGCCAGCTCGCGCACACCTACAAGTACGAAGGCGGCGGCGCGGCCGTGCTCGGCAGCATCCAGCCGCAGCCGATCGAGAACGCGCTCGACGGCACGCTGCCGCTCGCGAAGATCGCCGCGGCGATCAAGCCGCTCGACAATCACTTCGCCCGCACGCGCCTGCTCGCGCTCGAAAACACGATCGGCGGCCAGGTGTTGCCGGACGGCTATGTGCAGGAAGCCGTCGCGCTCGCGCGCACCCGCGGACTGGCCACGCACCTCGACGGCGCGCGCGCGTGCAATGCGGCCGTCGCGTCGGGCCGTCCGATCGCGGAACTGTGCGCACCGTTCGATACCGTGTCGATCTGCTTCTCGAAAGGGCTCGGCGCGCCGGTCGGTTCGGTGCTGGTCGGCAATCGCGCGCTGGTCGAGCGCGCGCAGCGCTGGCGCAAGGTGCTGGGCGGCGGGATGCGGCAGTCGGGCATTCTCGCGGCGGCCTGCCTGTATGCGCTCGACCACAATGTCGAGCGGCTGGCCGACGATCACGCGAACGCCGCGCATCTCGCGGCAGGCCTCGCGCGCATCGAGCCGGTGAAGGTGCTGTCGCATGCGACGAACATGGTGTTCGCGCAATTCCCCGAAGCCGATTGCGCGCCGCTCGAGGCATGGCTCAAGGCGCGCGGGATCCTCACGCAGATGCTGTACGCGTCGCGCTTCGTCACGCACTGCGACGTGTCGCGCGCGGATATCGATACCTTCATCGATGCGGTCGGCGCGTATTTCGCGCAGCGGCGTACGTAAAGCGGAATGCGCCGGCCGGCGGGGGGCGCCGGCGCGTCGTGGCGCGAAGCAGGAGCAGGGAGGCGGCGGGGGCGGCGATGCGGCCCGTCTGTCGATATCTGGCGTGCCGGCGGGTTACGCTTGCCGGGGCATGTCGGCGGGCGGCGTGCCGTCGCGGAACAGTGATTTCAGTTGCGTGCGCAGTTCGGCGCTGTCGGTGTGCTGGTGCACCGAGACCGCATGTTGCACGGCGGCCTCCAGCAGTTCGTTGTCGGAGTCGGCGGAAATTGCGACCGAGCAATTCATCGCGCTGGGAAACTCGCGGCAATCGATATAACGGCGGGGCATGATGTTCTCCTCACGGGAAAGGGAACGGCCGGATATGCGTGATCGGCCGCGCGGCGCGTTCGCGGGGCCGATGAAAAAAGTATAGGCGGCGCGGCGGCGTTTCTCTTGGCCGCGCATGCCGCGCGACGTGCCGCGCCGGCGGTGTCGATCACCCGCTCGTCACGGCAGCGGCGCGAGCAACCGGCGCGCCGCTTCGACCACCCGTGCGGACAGCGACGCCATCGTCGGCGACTGCACGGTCCATGCGTGCCAGTACAGCGTGATGTCGGTCGGATGCAGCGGCGCGAGATCGACGAGCCCCTGCGCGTCGAGCGGTGCGCCGCCGAGCAGCGGCTCCGGCACCATCGCGTAGCCGAGCCCGTGCCGCACCGCCGCGCAGTGCGCGTGCGTGCCCGGCACGTAATGGCACGGATACGCGCCTTCGGGCAACCCGAACTTCTCCTTCAGGAACGAGGACTGCAGCGTGTCGCGCCGCGAATACGCGACGACCGGCGCATGGCGCGCGCTCGTGCGGTTCAGGCCGCGCGGAAACCAGCGCAGCGCGAACGCGGCGGCCGCGAGCAGCCGGTAGCGCATCGTGCCGAGCGGCGTCGCGACGCAGCCGCGCATCGGCTTCGGCTCGGTCGTCACGCAGCCGACGGCCATCCCGCTTTCGAGCAGCGCGAACGTGTGGTCCTGGTCCTCGACGATCAGCTCGAACAGGATGCGCTCGCCCGCGAGCACCGACGTCAACGCGGGCAGGAACCAGGTGCCGAGGCTGTCGGAGTTCAGCGCGATCGTGACCGAGATCGGCGATTCGCGCTCGGTCGCGAGCGTGCTTTGCAGGTCGGCCTGCAGCAGCGCGACGCGGCGCAGGTGCCGCAGCACGCGCTGCCCGGCCGCCGTCGGCCGGCACGGCCGCGTGCGCAGCACGAGCGGCGCGCCGAGGCTCGCCTCCAGCGCGCGGACCCGCTGCGTGACGGCGGACGCGGTCACGTGCAGGCGCACGGCGGCCTGCTCGAAGCTGCCGGTGTCGGCGACGGCCAGCAGCGCGGCGGCTTGCTTCGGATCGATCGTCAGAGACATGGCGACGCAATTCTTGTGAACGTAAGACGAGAACAGGCGGTAGTGTAAGGCAGCACGCGCGACGGTCCGGGTGCGGCGTGACGTCTCGCCGCGTGCATCGACGCCGGTGGCGCGCGTGTTTTGAACTACGCTGTATGAACGTGTGCCCGCGAGCCGGCGCTACACGCGGTGCGGGTTGCACGACCCGCACCCTCCACCCAACCGCCACGCCCAGCCGACGGAGCGACTTCGCCATGATCTTCCGGCAACTCTTCGACCCGCAATCGTCGACCTACACATATCTGCTCGCCGACCGCGCATCGCGCGACGCGCTGCTGATCGACCCCGTGTTCGAGCAGGTGCGCCGCGATGCGGCGCTGCTCGACGAGCTCGGGCTGCGGCTCGTCGCGACCGTCGATACGCACGTGCACGCCGATCACGTGACGGGGGCGTGGCTGCTGAAGCAGCGCACCGGCAGCGCGATCGCGATTTCGGCCGCGAGCGGCGCGCAGGGCGCCGACCGCTACCTGAACGACGGCGATCGCTGCGCATTCGGCCCGCGCTACCTGACCGTGCGCTCGACGCCGGGCCACACGAGCGGCTGCATCAGCCTCGTGCTCGACGATGAATCGATGGCGTTTACCGGCGACTGCCTGCTGATTCGCGGCACCGGCCGCACCGACTTCCAGCAGGGTGATCCGCGCGCGCTGTATCGCGCGGTGCACGGCCGGCTCTTCACGCTGCCGGCCGCATGCCTGCTGTATCCCGCGCACGACTATCGCGGGCTCACGGTCACGAGCGTCGGCGAGGAGCGGCGCTTCAATCCGCGCCTCGGCGGCGATCTCAGCGAGGACGATTTCGCGGGCTACATGCGCAACCTCGGGCTCGCGCATCCGCGCCAGATCGACGTCGCGGTGCCGGCGAACCTGCAGTGCGGGCTCGCCGCGAACGCGCCCGACGTGCAGGCGGCGCCTGACTGGGCGCCGCTCGTCTATACGTTCGCCGGGTTCTGGGAAATCGATCCGCAGTGGCTCGAGGATCACCTGCCGGCAGTGCAGGTCGTCGACGTGCGCGAGCCGGACGAATTCACCGGCCCGCTCGGCCACCTGCCGGGCGCGACGCCGATTCCGCTCGGCGAACTGGCCGCGCGCACCGGCGAACTCGCGCGCGACCGGCCGATCGTGACCGTATGCCGCGCGGGCGGCCGCTCCGCGCAGGCGACCGTGATCCTGCTGAAGGCCGGTTTCGATGCCGTCGCGAACCTCGGCGGCGGGATGCTGCGCTGGCGCGGCGAAGGCCGCGTCGTGATGGACGGCCGGTCGTAGCGGCGCGATGCCGCGCAACGGAAAAAAATGTTCGGACCGGTGTCGAATCGGCCCGGGGCCGTTCGTCGTCAAGATATCCGATCACGTGGCGCCGCATGACGCGGCGCCGAAACCCGGAGAGACCCCGCGATGACGCCGACGCTTTACGCCCATCCCTTTTCGTCCTATTGCCAGAAGGTGCTGACCGCGCTGTACGAGAACGGCACGCCGTTCGACTATCGCGTGCTCGCGCACGACGATCCGAAGCCGATGCAGGAACTGGCCGCGCTGTGGCCGCTGAAGCGCTTCCCGGTGCTCGTCGATGCGGGCCGTACCGTGATCGAGGCGACGATCATCGTCGAGTATCTCGATCTCTACCATCCGGGCCCCGCGCGGCTGGTGCCCGACGACCGGCGCGCGGCGCTGGAAGTGCGGATGATGGATCGTTTCTTCGACAACTATGTCGCGACGCCGCAGCAGAAGGTCGTGTTCGATGCGTTGCGGCCGGAACACGAGCGCGATGCGAGGGGCGTCGCCGATGCGCGCGCGATGCTCGAAACGTCGTACGCATGGCTGGATCGCACGATGGCCGATCGTGAATGGGCGGCCGGCGACCGCTTCAGCCTCGCCGACTGCGGCGCGGCGCCGTTCCTGTTCTACGCGGACTGGACGCACCGGATCGATCCATCGTTCGCGAACGTGATCGCATATCGCCGGCGGCTGCTTGCGCGGCCGTCGTTCGCGCGTGCGGTCGACGAAGCGCGGCCGTATCGCTCGTTCTTCCCGCTCGGGGCGCCCGACCGCGACTGACGTGCGCGGCCGCCATTGCCGCAGCGGCGACGATCAGGACGGCGGCGCGCGCCGGGCGCGATGCCGCCGTGCAGGGCCGGCAGCGTGTGCCCGGGCGTCGTGTCGACAGCAGCGGATGCATGGCGGCGCCGTCCCGTTACATCGCCGTATGCTTGACCGACTGCGCGAGCGTCAGCAGTTCGTCGAACTGCGTGATCAGCTCGAAGCACAGCAGGAACGCGAGCGTATACGCCGGCGCGGGGAAGCGCCGGATCGCCTCCAGCACCTGCGGCGCGAAGCGCGATCGAATCGCATCGCGCGTCAGCAGCCACGCGAGCGCGATGCCGATCGCGGCACCGGCGATCAGGTCGGTCGGGTAGTGATAGCCGAGATACGCGCGCGGCACGCAGATGAACACGACCGCGTACAGCAGCGAGAACACGCCGGCGCGTCGCGCGATGATGAAGATGCCCGTCGCGATCGCCATCCACAGCATCGCGTGATCGCTCGGAAACGAACTCCAGGCCTGCAGCGTGGCCGCACGCAATTCCTCGGACGGGAAGTGCAGGTGCAGATCGGGGTTGTAGATCGGCCGCACGCGGAACGGCAGGACTTTCGCGAGCAACCGGCCGAACGCGAGCGCGACGAGCCCGCTCGCGACCGTCGCGATGACCAGCTCGCGTTGCCGTTCGCGCTGCGGTCCCGGCTGGAACCACAGCCAGCACAGCACGGGGATGAGGACGAAGCCCTTGAACGTATAGAGGCCGGCGATCACGCGGATCGCATGGTTCATCAGCGGTCCGAACGTAATGTGGGTGAGGAAGATCTGGATCGTGGTGTCGAAATTGTTCATGTTCTGCGACCCCGGCGGACACGCAGCACATGACATGCGACCGGCAGGATCAGGAAGCGCGCTCGCATCGGAGCGCAATGGGGGGCAAGTATGTCACCGGTAATTTCGAAGAAAATGGGAAAAAATACCGGGAATCCCCTGAGAAAACGTACTTTGCCGATGGGGCCGGATTGGGGAGGGCCGTGCGGTGCGGCCGTGAGAAATGATCCGATGATTGCGCGCGGGGGCCGGGCGCGGGCGAAAAAATAATCGGTTGAACTGCGCAATCCGGCGACGCGTTCCGAATCTTGCATCGGATGAACGAATGCCGCCTGTCTCTCGCACGAATCGGCCGTGCAGCGCGGGGCCGCACAGCACCGATCGAAAATAAAAGAAAAGGCGGGCAAGCCCTGCGGACCCGTCCGCCTTCCAATCGCGATGCCGAAAATCGGCGGCGCCACGTGCGCACGGCCAGTGCCGCTGGCGACGTTGTCGGCGCCGGCACGATCACCGTATTCCGGGCAGGTTGAGCGAGCAACGAACTGCCGAGCGCGGAGCCGCCCGCCATCCCGATGCGCATGCCGACGAACAGCACCGCATCGAGGCGGCCGTGCGACGCGGTGCGGCTGCGCGTCGAAGGACGCGACACGTGAGCCGCAAGCGCCGGGGCGCGCCGTCAGCCGCGCCGGATGCCTTCGGGCAGCGCGCTGATGCGGCGCACTTCGGGCGAGTCGAGCCACGCGCGGGACGTCGCGCAGTCGACGAACATGTCGGTCGCATCGTCGCCCCAGAACAGGTCGCCGTCGAGTTCGAAGGTCGGCACGCCGAACACGCTATGCGCGATCGCCTGATCGGTGTTCGCGCGCAGCGCGTCCTTCACCGCTTGCGCGTCGACGGCCGTCACGCCTTCCGGAAAGCCGACTGCCTCGCACAGCGCGGCGAAACCCTCTGGCGTCGATACGTCCTGGCCGTCGCACCAGATGTGCCGGAAGATCCGCCGGATCGCATCGGGCGTGTTGCCCATCGCGATCGAGAGACGCAGCGGCCGGATCGGGTTGAACGGATGCGCGGGCGGCATCCGGAATGGAATGCCGAGCTTGTCCGCGCGGTACTGCGCGTGGCGATAGGTGAAGATGCGCTTCGCCGCGATCTCGGCCGGCGCTTTCTGGCCCCAGTGCGTGAGCAGCGCGCCGAGCACGATCGGTTTCGGCTCGTAGGCGGCGGCAGGCGGCAATTGGTCGAACCGTTCCTGCTGCAGGTAGGCGAACGGCGAGACGAAATCGAAATACCAGGTGGCGGTGCGCGGGGCGTGCATCGTGGGGTTCCCTTGTGCGTGTCCGGATGGCAGTGGCATGTGCCGCGCCGGCGGGCGGCGCGCTGCATGCGGCAGCGGCCAGTGTCGCATGCGGCCGGCGTTTGCGCTGCCGCGTCGCCGGACGCGCGTGCCGGCTAGGACTGCGCGGTATCGTCCGCCGCCGCAGTGAAGCGCGCGAGACTGTCGCGCACGGCCTGCGCGTCGTAGCGCGCGCCGGCGCCACCGAGCGCGACGGTCGCCTTCTGCGCGAGCGGCAACAACATCGCGAGCGCCGCGGCCATCGCCGGCGCGGCGGCCAGCCGCGATTTCGGGCCGGACACCGTGAGCGCGCCGACGCAATCGCCGGCCGCGCCGAACACCGGCACGGACGCCGACGCCGTCTCCGGGTCGCGCTCGCCGTACGACGCGGCCCACAACTGTTCGCGTACGTCGTTCCAGCGCGCATCGTGCGGGTCGGTGAACGCGAGCAGCACCTTCCCGGACGCCCCCTGGTGAACCGGAAACTCCTCGCCGACCCGGATCGACACACGCACCGTGCGCGTGGGTTCGACGCGGTAGAGCACCGAGCGCATCTCGCCGTGGCGCACGTAGAACGATGCCGTTTCGCCGAGTTCGCGGCTCAGCGTCTCGAGCAACGGTTCGACCACCGGGCCGACCCGGAACGAGCGCTGATACAGCGCGGCGAGCCGCAACGGCTCGTGTCCGACCGCGTACTGGCCGTCGTCGAGCTTGCGCATGAAGCCGCCGTGCTCGAGCGCGGCGAGCAGGCGCAGGATCGTGCTCTTGTACAGCCCGGTGCGGCGCGACAGTTCCGCGAGCGACAGCCGGTCGTCGGTTTGCCCGAAGGCATGGAGGATCGCGAACGCGCGATCGAGGACGGCGACGCCGCTGGAGGCGTCGGCCGACGAGTCGGGGGCTGCGCCGGTGTGTTCTGCGGGGAGCGAGGTCGGAGGCACGGCTTGCGGGTCCTTGGGTAACGGTCGATCCACTATATCGTTCTGCCTGATAGAACGCAAGTTCCATAAAATCGCAATTTCACGGGTATACCCCGCTTACAGCCGATTCGATGCGCCTCTAAAGTTCCGTCAAACAGAACGTTGTTCTTTTAGATAGAACTATGAGGTGTCGAATGAGCGTTTCCGGGTATCCAGAGGTGCTGGTCAGCGAGGTCGGGCCGCGAGACGGCCTGCAGAGCATCAAGGCCGTGATGCAGACGGCCGACAAGCGGCGCTGGATCACCGCGCTCGCCGCGGCCGGCCTGCGCGAGATCGAGGTCGGGTCGTTCGTGCCCGCGCGGCTGTTGCCGCAGATGGCCGACGTGCGGGAAGTCGTCGCGCATGCGCTGGCGATTCCCGGGCTGCACGTCGCCGCGCTCGCGCCGAACCTGCGTGGCGCCGAAAGCGCGTTCGAGGCGGGCATCCACAAGCTGACGCTGCCGGTTTCGGTGACCGAGGCGCACTCGCTGGCGAACATCCGCAAGACGCCCGCGCAGATGATCGACGAGGTGCGCGCGATCGTCGCGCTGCGCGATGCGCGGTTTCCGTCGGTGCGGATCGAGGCCGGCGTGTCGGTCGCGTTCGGCTGCACGATCGCCGGCGCGGTCTCCGACGACGAGACGATCGCGATGGCGGCCGCGATGGCCGAATGCGGGGTCGACGAGATCGGTCTGTCCGATACGAGCGGCTATGCGAACCCGGCGCAGGTGCGCCGGCTGTTCACGCGCCTGCAACGCGAAGTCGGCGACAAGGCCGGCGGCGCGCACTTCCACAACACCCGCGGGCAGGGGCTCGCGAACGTCGTCGCCGCGCTCGACGCCGGCGTGACGACGATCGACGCGAGCCAGGGCGGCCTTGGCGGCTGCCCGTATGCACCGGGCGCGACCGGCAACATCGTCACCGAGGATCTGGTGTTCCTGCTGGAGTCGATGGGCGTCGATACGGGCATCGACGCCGATGCGCTGCTCGCCGCGCGCGCGATCCTGCACGCGGCGCTGCCTGCCGAGCCGCTGTACGGCCACGTGCCGGACGCGGGGCTGCCGAAGGGGTTCCGTTACGCGGACGGCCGTGCGCCGTCGGCGGCCCAGCCGGAAGGTTGCCAGACGGGAGTCGCGCAATGAACGATCGCCAACCGGCCGCGGCGCTGCCGTACGAAGGCGTGCGCGTGATCGAGATGACGCACATGGTGATGGGCCCGACCTGCGGCATGCTGCTCGCGGATCTCGGCGCGGAAGTCATCAAGATCGAACCGATCGCGGGCGACAGCACGCGTGCGCTGCGCGGTTCCGGCGCGGGCTTCTTCGGGATGTTCAACCGCAACAAGAAGAGCCTCGCGGTCGACGTGAAGGATCCGCGCGGGCTCGCGATCGTGCGGCGGCTCGTCGCGACGGCGGACGTGTTCAGCGAGAACTTCAAGAGCGGCACGATGGATCGGCTCGGTCTCGGCCATGCCGCGTTGTCCTCGCTGAATCCGCGCCTGGTGTACGTGTCGCACAAGGGTTTCCTGCCGGGGCCGTACGAACATCGCACCGCGCTCGACGAAGTGGTGCAGATGATGGGCGGTCTCGCATACATGACGGGCCCCGAAGGCCGGCCATTGCGTGCGGGCTCGAGCGTGAACGACATCATGGGCGGGATGTTCGGCGCGATCGGCGCGATGGCCGCGCTCGCGCAGCGCGAACGCACCGGCCGCGGCCAGCAGGTGCAGAGTTCGCTGTTCGAGAACAACGTGTTCCTCGTTGCGCAGCACATGATGCAGTTCGCGGTGACGGGGCAGGCCGCGTCGCCGATGCCGAGCCGCATTTCCGCGTGGGCAGTCTATGACGTGTTTTCGGTGAAGGACGGCGAGCAGATCTTTCTCGCGGTCGTATCGGACACGCAGTGGGCGCTGTTCTGCGACGCATTCGGCCTCGCCGCGCTGAAGGACGATGCGCGTCTTGCAACCAACAACTTGCGCGTGCAGGCCCGCGAGTGGCTGCTGCCCGAACTGCGTGCGCGTCTCGCCGCGCATTCGGCGGCGGAGATCGGCGCGATCTTCGAGTCGATCGGCCTGCCGTATGCGCCGATCACGAAGCCGCAGGACCTGTTCGACGATCCGCACCTGCTCGCGACGGGCGGGCTCGAAGCCGTGACGCTGCCGGCCGACGCGAGCAGCGCCGGCCGGCCGGTCGACACGCGCACCGCGCTGCTGCCGCTCACGCTCGCGGGCGAGCGTCTGCGGCTGCGCGCGGCGCCGCCCGCGCTCGGTCAGGACACGTGCGCGTTGCTCGGCGAGCTCGGCTATACGCCGGACGAGGCCCGGGCGCTGATCGCTGCCGGCGTCGTCGCCGGGTCGCACGGACACGGTGCGGACGGCCAACCGCCGGGCGTGGCGGCCGATGCGCCTTCGGCGAACGAAGTGGCGAGCGCGTAGCGCCGCCGCGATCCATCGAACGAACAAAAGGCGTCCTGCCCGTGCGATCGCGCGGGCGCGGAGCGCCGCATCCACGGAGACAACCATGACATCCGCTTCCCCGGCGCTGGCCGCCGATCGCGAGACCGACGCGTCGATCGAGCAACGGGCCGTGCGCAAGGCCGCGTGGCGTTTCATTCCACTGCTCGCGCTCGCGTACTTCTTCAACTACCTCGACCGCACGAGCGTCGGGTTCGCGGCGCTGACGATGAACCGCGATCTCGGCTTGACCGCGACGCAGTTCGGCTGGGGCGCGGGGATCATGTTCGCCGGCTATTGCGTGTTCGAAGTGCCGAGCAATCTCGCGCTCTATCG
Source organism: Burkholderia sp. BCC1993 (assembly GCF_905339865.1). NCBI lineage: Bacteria > Pseudomonadati > Pseudomonadota > Betaproteobacteria > Burkholderiales > Burkholderiaceae > Burkholderia > Burkholderia sp. BCC1993. The sequence continues at coordinate 221,604 of NZ_CAJPGZ010000009.1, forward strand.
CTTCGGTGCGCGGCGCTGGCTCGCGCGCATCATGATCACGTGGGGACTGATGGCGGCGGCGACCGCGCTCGCGACGGGGCCGACGAGTTTTTATGCGATCCGGCTGCTGCTCGGCATCGGCGAAGCGGGCTTCTTTCCGGGCGTGATCTTTTTCCTCGCGGTGTGGTTTCCGGCGAGTTACCGCACTCGCGTGCTCGCGTGGTTCACGGTGTCGACACCGCTGTCGTCGCTGATCGGCGGCCCGTTGTCGACGTGGCTGCTGCAGCTCGACGGCGCGCTCGGCCTGGCAGGCTGGAAGTGGATGTTCATCGTCGAAGGGCTGCCGGCGTGCGCGCTCGGTTTTCTCGTGCTGAAGCTGCTTTCCAATTCGCCCGCGGATGCCGCGTGGCTGTCGAGCGCCGAGCGTGCCGCGCTGCAGCGCGCGTTCGAGCGCGAAGGCGCGGGCGCCGGCCGCAAGAAGCACTTCGGCGTCGCGCTGCGCGACGGGCGCGTGTACGTGCTCGCGCTGATCTCGTTCGGCTTCACGATGGGTTCTTACGGGATCGGCATCTGGTTGCCGCAGATGCTCAAGGCACACGGCATGTCGACGATGCAGACGGGCTGGCTTTCCGCGGTGCCGTACTTCTTCGCGACCGTCGCGCTGCTGTGGTGGGCGAAGCGGGTGGACCGGCGCGGCGGCCCGATCGCGAACCTGGCGATCGGGCTGGCCATCGGCGCGGTGGCGCTCGGCGTGTCGACCCACTTCCTGACGCTCGGGCCCGCACTCGTCGGCATCACGCTCGCGCTGATCGGCACGATTGCCGGCCGCACGATCTTCTATACGCTGCCTTCGCGCTTCCTGTCCGGCCAGGCGGCGGCCGGCGGGCTGGCGCTGATCAATTCGATCGGCGCGCTCGGCGGATTCGCGGGTCCTTATCTCGTCGGCTACCTGAAGGACGGCTTCGGCACCTTCACGGCCGGGATGCTCGGCCTCGCGATCGTCCTGGCGATCACGACGCTGCTCACGCTGTCGCTGTACGCATTCGATCGGAGCGAATGACATGGATGCGACCATTTCGATCAAACGACGCCGGTTGCTCGGTGCGGCCGCAGCATCGCTCGCCCTGCCTGCATGGGCCGATACGCGCGCGCCGGCTGAAAACGGACCTTCCCGCATGACGACCCAAGGCAACTATCTCGCAGTGCGAAGCGACTGGCTCGCATCTGCGCTCGAACCCGCACTCGATCCGGATCTGCCGATCGTCGATGCGCATCATCACTTCTACGAGCGGCCGGGCTGGATCTACATGCTCGACGACTATCTGCAGGACGCGCGATCCGGCCACAACGTCCAGGCATCCGTCTACATGCAGGCGCTGACGCGCTATCGCGACGCGGGCCCGGCCGAACTGAAGCCGGTCGGCGAGACGGCCTACGTCGCCGGCGTGACGGAGCCGCTGCAACACAGCGGCCCGGCCGTCGCGAAAGGCATCGTCGGGCACGCGGACCTGCGGCTCGGCGAGCGCGTGCGCGACGTGCTCGAAGCGCATGTCGACGCGGGGCGCGGACGCTTTCGCGGCGTTCGACACCTGAGTACCTGGGATGCCGATCCGTCGCTCGCCAACCCGCTGTCGGCGGTGCCGCGCGGGCTGTTGCTCGATCCCGCGTACCGGGCCGGCGTCGCGCAGCTCGCGCCGCTCGGACTGTCGTACGACGCGTGGCTGTTCTTTCCTCAATTGCCCGAGCTGTTCGATCTGGCGAAGGCGAACCCCGACACGCGGATCGTCGTCAATCATTGCGGCGGCGTCGTGCGGATCGCGAGCTATGCGGACCAGCGGCCGGAAGTCTTCCAGCGCTGGTCGGCGTCGATGCGCGCACTCGCGCAGCTGCCGAACGTATTCGTGAAGGTCGGTGGTCTCGGCATGCGGATCAACGGGTTCGATTTCGAGAAGGGTGCGCGGCCGCCGTCGTCCGAACAGCTCGCCGCCGCGTGGAAGCCGTGGATGCTCACGTGCATCGAGGCGTTCGGCGCCGAGCGCTGCATGTTCGAGAGCAATTTTCCGGTCGACAAGGGCTCGTATTCGTACGCGAACGGCTGGAACGCGTTCAAGCGACTGACCGCACACGCGAGCCCGGACGAGCGCGATGCGCTGTTCCGCGGGACCGTCTCGCACGCGTACCGGCTCGGTTGACGCGTACCGCGCACGTCGCGTCGCGCTAGCTAGCTAGCCCGTCTCGACCAGCGCCGCCAGCCGGGCGAGCGCCATGCGCCAGCCGGTCTCGTTGTCGGCCGCCGGTACGCCGGGCGGCACACCGTCGTGCACCGCATCGACGCGTGTGCCGCCAGCTTCGTCGGACAGCGTGATCGTGATCGTCATCGCGCCGCGCAGCATCGGATCGTCGGTTTCGAACACGTCGATTTCGACGATCCGTTCGTCGGGCACGAGCGTCACGAAGCGGCCGTGATAGGTGTCGGTGTGCGCGGTGGTCTTGCCGGTGCCGTCCGACGGTTCGTCGTAGCTCAGCGACACGCGCAGCGCGCCGCCTTCGCGCGCGTCGTAGGCGAGCACGCGGCACGTCATGCCGTCCGGCACCTTCCATTGTTCGACGGCGTGCGGATCGAGCAGCGCACGGTAGACGCGCCCGCGCGGTGCGTTCAGGTGCCGGCTGACCCGGGTCGAATGCGTGTGCATCTGCAGCATGTGGCCTCCTGCGGAGCGCGCGCGACGGTGCACGCCGGATGCCGGCGTGTCGTCACGCTTCCTTCAGGAATCCTAGGCGCGCGCGCGGCGCCATGCAATGGCCCGCGCCCGTGCGTATTCAGCGCAATGCGGACGCGAATTCGTCGAGCTGCGTGATGCAGGTGTTCCAGCCCTCGAAGAAGCCGAGTGCCTCGTGGCGCTCGCGCGTCGCGGCGTCGGGATGCATCACGCGCGCCTCGTAGCGGCACCCGGCGGCGTCATCCGCCATCGTGACGATCGCCGTGAAGCCCAGCCACGGCACCTGCGGCCGCCAGCCGCCCGCGAGCATCGACGTGAACACGATGCGCGCTTCCGGCACGATGTCGAGGAAGCATCCGGGGTTGTCGCTCGTGCCGCCGTCGGGGCCGCGCATGAACGTGTGGAAGGCGCCGCCCGGGCGCAGGTCGAACGCACGGACTTCGGTGGTCCACGGTTTCGGGCACCACCATTCCTTCAGCAGTTCGGGATCGGTCCACGCGCGCCAGAGCGCCTGGCGCGGCGCGCGCAGCGTGCGTGTGATGACGAGGTCATGAGCTTCGGCGGGGTCGACGTGGCGGGTTGACATGCGCGTGTTCCTCCTGGTGACGGCGTTCGACGAATTCCACGAGACGATTGGCGCGCGCTTCCCACAGCGCGCGCTGCGCGGCGAGCCACTGCTCGGCTTCGGCCAGCCGGCCGCCGACCAGCTCGCAGGTGCGCGTGCGGCCGGTTTTCCGGGTCGTGACGAGGCCGCTGCGCGCGAGCACCGCGACATGCTTCATCAGCGACGGCAGCGCCATGTCGAACGGCGCGGCCAGTTCCGAAACGGTCCGCACGCCGTTGCCGAGCGCGCTGACGATCGCGCAGCGCGTCGGATCGGCGAGCGCCTGGAATACGTCGGTAATGCCGGGTTGAAAGTTGGCCATGCGGCTAAGTGTAGGCAATGCAACGGGAATTTTCGTCGCTTAGGATGATGGGGTGGTAACACGCGCCGACCGGGCCGGCGTCGTGTTGCCGGGCATCCGCCGACGTTGCGCATGTATCGGCAACGCCGGCATTCCATTCGATCCGGGCGCACGTCGGCCGAACGCGTGCCCCGCCTGATATACCGGAGAGGGTATGACAGAACCTGTGACCGTCCGCCGCGTCGACGCGAGCGAAGCCCGCGCCTGCATCGGCGCGCTGGCCGACGTGCTGATCGATTGCGTCGAAGGCGGCGCGTCCGTCAGCTTCATGTTGCCGATCGAACGCTCGACGGCCGTCGCGTTCTGGACGCGGGTTGCCGACGGCGTCGCGAGCGGCGAGCGCATCCTGCTGATCGCCGAGGACGCGGCCGGCCGGATCGTCGGCACCGTGCAACTCGTGACCGCGCAGCCGGAGAACCAGCCGCATCGAGCGGACATCGCGAAGATGCTCGTGTCGCGTCATGCGCGCCGGCAGGGCGTCGCCGCGCGGCTGATGGCGGCCGCCGACGACGCCGCGCGCGCCGCCGGCAAGACCGTGCTCGTGCTCGACACCGTGACGGGCGGCGATGCCGAGCGCCTGTACGAGCGGGCCGGCTGGCAGCGCGTGGGCGTCGTGCCGAACTATGCGCTGATGCCCGACGGCGCGTTGTGCGCGACGACGTATTTTCACAAGCAGCTCGCGTAACGGGGCCGGATGCGGTCGCGATCCGGGGCGCGACCGGCGCGCGTGCACGGCGGCGCAGCAGTACCGGCGTCGGAAGCCGGGTGAACAAGAAAAGCCGGCCGGCGCCGCCGCGGCTCCGATATATTCGTGCTGGAACACGCCATCGCACCGCCAACGGAATCGCCGTCTCGATGAAACGCTCCCATGTCGCTTTCGCCCTCACGGGCCTGCTCGTCGCGGTGCCGATCGCCGCCTACGCGCTCGTCAAGCCGCTGCGCGTCGTCGCGCCCGCGCTGCTGCCCGGCGTGTCATGCCCGAGCGCGGACATCTGCACCGACGATGCCGCGAAGCTCGGCATCGCGCAGCAGCTCTATCGCGACGGCTACGCGCGCGCGGCCGCGGCCGTCGGCCCGTTTCGCGACGCGCCGCGCGTCGTGTTCTGCTCGACGCGCGCGTGTGCCGACCAGTTCGGTCTCGGCGAACGCGCGGCACTGACGCTCGGGGATTTCGGCGTGGTCGTCGCGCCGCGCGGCTGGCAGACCTACTTTCTCGCCCACGAGCTGATCCACCACCGGCAGGCCGAAGTGCTCGGCAATCTCGCGGTCGCGACCAAGCCGCGCTGGCTGATCGAGGGGATGGCGTATGCGCTCAGCGACGATCCGCGTCATCCGCTGACGGAGCCGTTCGAGTCGTGGCGCACGCAATTTGCAGCGTGGCATGCGGCGCTCGGCCAGCGGCCGTTGTGGGACGCCGCCAGGGCCGTGCAATAGCGACCGCGCGCGACCGGCGCCCGTCGTGCCGCTACGCCGGCACGGCCGGATCGTCGGGCTGCGCGCCGAGCGTGCGCCGACCCGCGTCGAGGATCTCGTCGGCCAGCGCCGGATCGGTGCCGGCGATCGCGCGTGACAGCACGAGCGCACCGACCATCTGGCTGAAGACGGTGATCGCGTCGCGGCGCGTGTCCGCCGCGGCCGAGCCTTCGGCGGCCACCATCCGTTCCAGCCGGTCGAGATACGCGGCGACGCCGTGCGCGTAGCACGCGCGCGCCGCGTCGGTCAGCCGGGGTGCGTCGCCGGCGAAACCCGATAGCGGGCAGCCGGCTTCGACGTTGTCGCGATGCGTGATCGACAGGTACGCCGTCGCCTGCTTCGCGACGCTGCCGGCGTTCGGTGAATCCGCGCGGTCCTGGATGGCCTTCTCCATCACCGCGGCGACCAGCGCATCCTTCGATTTGAAGTGGTTGTAGAAGCCGCCCTGCGTGAAGCCGGCTTCCTTCATCAGCTCCGTCAACCCCACCGCGTCGACACCGCGCACCCGGAACAGCCGCTCGGCGGCCGCGACGATCGCGTTGCGGTTTTCGGCGGCCTGTTGTCTCGAGACGCCCATCGATCCCTCCCTCATTCCGGCAATTGCGTCGATTGAAAAACACAATGGTGATCGCCATTGACGCGTCGAAATCGCGCTGACACAATGCACCGCAAAGACAATGGTGATCGACATTGACATCGAGTGTAGCCGACTTCGTGAATGAAGCGAAGCGACCGGCGCGGCACGGATGGATGTCGGTCCCGGGTGCGGCGTGGCGTGGGCGGCGGACTGCCCGGCTTCCGGCACGGCACCGGCGGAGCAACGGTTCGGTACGCGATGGCAGCGTGGTTTATCACCGGATCCCGGGCGCGCGGCGAACCGGCGCGAGCGGGATCCTTTCTCCGAAAGGAACGAGCATGAAGATCGAAGGTGCAGTGGTGTTCGTCACGGGCGCGAACCGCGGGCTCGGCCGCGAGTTCGCGAAGCAGGCGCTCGAACGCGGGGCGCGCAAGGTCTATGCGGGCGCGCGCGATCCGGCCAGCGTGACGCTGCCGGGCGTGATGCCCGTGAGGCTCGACGTGACCGATCCGGCGGCGGTCGCCGCGGCCGCCGATATCGCGCGCGACGTCACGCTGCTGATCAACAACGCGGGCATCGCGCGACTCGGCAGCCTGACCGACGACGGCGCGGTCGACGCGTTGCGCGATCACTTCGAAACCAACGTGTTCGGGATGCTGGCGATGTCGCGCGCCTTCGCGGGAACGCTGGCCGGCCAGGGTGGCGGCGCGATCCTGAACGTGCTGTCGGTCGCGAGCTGGGTGAACCGGCCGATCCTGTCGGGCTACGGCGTGTCGAAGTCGGCCGCGTGGGCGCTGACCAACGGGCTGCGGCATTCGCTGCGCGAGCAGCATACGCAGGTCGTCGGGCTGCATGCGGGGTTCATCGATACCGACCTGACGGCCGGCCTCGACGTGCCGAAGGCCACGCCGGCCGACGTCGTGCGCCAGGCCTACGAGGCAATCGAAGCAGGGGAGGAGGAAGTGTCGACCGACGAGTTCACGCGGCAGGTGAAGGCCACGCTGTCGTCGGGCGTCTATCTGGAAGAGCCGGCGCCGCGTTGACTCGGCCGGCAACGCGACCCCGCCGCCCGCTCGATGAGCGCGGCGGCGGGGCGTTTCGTCAGACCGTCGTGTCGATGATGCCCGGGATCTTCACGTCCGGGTTCACGTCCGCGTCGTAGTCGACGCCGGCGATCTCGAAGCCGAACAGGCGCAGGAATTCCGTCTTGTAGCCCGCGAAGTCGGTCATCTCGTACAGGTTCTCGTTGGTGACCTTGTCCCACATCGCGACGACCTTGTCCTGCACTTGCGGATCGAGTTCCTTGTAGTCCGCGCGCAGACGGCCTTCCTCGTCGACGTGCGGCGTCGCGCCGTACAGGCTGTCCTTCAGGAGCCCGTACACCTGCTCGATGCAGCCTTCGTGCGTGCCCTTTTCCTTCATCACCTTGAACAGCAGCGACAGGTAGAGCGGCATCATCGGGATCGCCGAGCTCGCCTGCGTGACGACGGCCTTCAGCACCGACACGCGCGCGTCGCCGCCATGCGCGGCCAGCTTGTCGCGGATCGACAGCACCTTCTTGTCGAGATCCTTCTTCGCTTCGCCGATCGAGCCGTTCCAGTAGATGTCGTGCGTGATCTGCTCGCCGAGATACGTGAACGCGGTCGTCTTCGCGCCGTCGGCCAGCACGCCGGCTTCATCGAGCGCGTCGATCCACATCTGCCAGTCCTCGCCGCCCATCACGGCGACGGTGCCGTCGATCTCTTCCTGCGTCGCCGGCTCGAGCGACACTTCGCGGATCACTTCCTTGTCGGTGTCGAGGCCGCGGAACGTGACCGACTTGCCGACCGGCTTCAGCGTCGAGCTGATCGTTTCGCCCGTCTTCGGGTGTGTGCGGCGCGGTGCCGCGAGGCTGTAGACGACCAGGTCGACCTTGCCGAGATCCTGCTTGATGGTGTCGATCGTGATCTGCTTGACCTTGTCGGAGAATGCATCGCCGTTGATGCTGCGTGCATAGAGCCCCTTTTCGGCGGCGAATTTCTCGAACGCGGCGCTGTTGTACCAGCCGGCGGTGCCCGGCTTCGTCTCGCTGCCGGCGCGCTCGAAGAACACGCCCAGCGTGTCCGCGCCCGAGCCGAAGGCGGCCGAGATCCGGGCGGCGAGGCCGTAGCCGGTCGACGCGCCGATCACGAGCACCTTCTTCGGACCGTTGGCGATCGGGCCGTGCGAAGTCACGTAGTCGATCTGTTCCTTGACGTTGGCTTCGCAGCCGACCGGATGAGTGGTCACGCAGATGAAGCCACGCACGCGCGGTTTGATGATCATGGGAGAACCTCTAGTCAGAAAGGCGCGGACGGCCTGAAATCGGAAAAATCCCGCGCATTGTAATGGAAGCGGGCGGCAGGGCGGGAGAGGCGAGCCGCGGCGGCGTTCGCAGTCGCCCGCGGGCGGACCGTCGAGGCAGCCATTCGCGTCGCCGCCCGTTATTTCTCTCTTGACAGAAATAACTGAAAAAACTAAATTTCCCGCCATGGAACTCACACCGATTGCCGAACGATTCATCCTCCACTGGGGCGAAATGGGCTCGCGCTGGGGCGTCAACCGCACCGTCTCGCAGATTCACGCGCTGCTGTACCTGGCCGGCCGGCCGGTTGCGGCCGACGAGATCGCCGAGACGCTCAACGTCGCGCGCTCCAACGTCAGCACGAGCCTGAAGGAACTGCAGGCGTGGCGGCTCGCGAAGGTCGTGCACGTGCTGGGCGATCGGCGCGACCACTTCGAGACGTCGACCGACATCTGGGAACTGTTCAAGCTGATCGTCGAAGGGCGGCGGCAGCGCGAGATCGAACCAACGCTCACGGTGCTGCGCGATTGCCTGACGAGCCCGGAGATCGCCGACGAGAGTCGCGAAACCGAACAGCGCATCCGCGACACGCTGCAGTTCGTCGAGACGCTCACGACCTGGTCGGACGAGATGCTGCGGCTCAAGCCCGACACGCTGATGAAGGCGCTCGGCATCGGCGCGAAGATCAGCCAGACGGTCAGGCGCAAGTCGTCGAAGTAAGCGGTACCGGACGTGCGGGCACGCAGCCCGCTTTTTTTGAAAGTGAAATTTCTGTCTTTACAGAAATAACTGTAGGTAGAGGACGAAAATGAACAGGGCATCGCGATCGACCCGCCGGCATGCCGCACCGCGGAGTGCGACATGAACATCCTCGTCTGCGGCGCGAACGGCTTCATCGGGCGGGCGCTGGGCGCGCGGCTCGAAGCCGGCGGCCATCGCGTGCTGCGCGGCGTGCGGCATGCGGTCGGCCCGCACGACGTCGCGATCGACTTCGCGAAGGACGTCGATCCCGACGCGTGGCTCGCCCGGCTCGACGGCGTCGACGTGGTGATCAACGCGGTCGGGATCCTCGCCGACCGGCGCGATGCGACGTTCGACACCGTGCATCGCGCGGCGCCCGGCGCGCTCTTCATCGCGTGCTGCCGTGCCCGCGTGCGACGCGTGATCCAGATCTCGGCGCTGGGCGTCGAGCGCGGCGACACGCCGTATTTCGCCAGCAAGTACGCAGCCGACACCTTCCTGCGGACGCTGCCGCTCGATTACCGGATCGTGCGCCCGGCGCTCGTCTACGGCGCTTCCGGCACGTCGGCACGGTTCTTCCGGATGCTCGCGAGCCTGCCCGTGCACGCATTGCCGGCGGGCGGCCAGCAACGGCTGCGCCCCGTGCACGTCGACGATCTCGCCGAACTCGTCGCGCGGCTCGTCGTTGCGCCGGCGGCCGGCAACCAGGTCATCGACGCGGTCGGCGGCGACGAAGTCGAGTATCGCGAGATGCTGAGCGTCTATCGCGCCGCGCTGGGCTTCCCGCCGGCGGCGCGCATCGCGCTGCCGGGCCCGCTGGTCGGTGCGGCGGCCGCGCTGCTCGGCGCGCTGCCGGGCGCGATGCTGACCCGCGACACGTGGACGATGCTGCGCGGCGGCAACACCGGCGACCCCGCGGCGCTCGCGGCCGTGCTCGGCCGGCCGCCGCGCGGGCTGCGGCATTTCATCGGCGCGGACGCGGCCGCGCTGCGCCGCGACGCGCTCGCGATGTGGCGGCGGCCGCTGCTGCTGGGCGCGCTCGCGATCGTCTGGATCTGGACGGCCATCGTCAGCGCGTTCATCCATCCGCGGCACGACAGCCTCGCGATGCTCGCCCGCGCGCACCTGACCGGTCTGCCCGCGCTGATCGCGCTCTACGCGGCCAGCGCGCTGGACTTCGCGTTCGGCGTGGCGACCGTCGTCGCGCCGTCCCGCCGGCTGTGGGCCGCGCAAGGCGCGCTGATCGTCGCGTATTCGGCCGTCATCGCGGTCACGATGCCCGGCCTGCTCGCCGAGCCGTTCGGCCCCGTGCTCAAGAACGTGCCGATTCTGGCGATCCTGTTGATCCTCTTTTCAGAAGAAGAACACGCATGAACACCTATCTCGTGATCAAGACGCTGCATATCCTGTCCTCGGTGCTGATGGTCGGCACGGGTTTCGGCACCGCGTTCTATCTGTTCTTCGCGAACCGCACGCGCTCGGTGCCGGCGATTGCCGCCGTGTCGCGCCTCGTCGTGCGCGCGGACTGGTGGTTCACGACGCCGGCCGTGCTGTTCCAGCCCGCATCCGGGCTGTGGCTCGCGCATACGGCCGGCTGGCCGTGGACGACGCCATGGCTGGTTGCGTCGATCGTGCTGTATGCGGTCGCAGGCGCGTGCTGGCTGCCGGTCGTATGGCTGCAGATCGAACTGGCCGCGATGGCGAAGCTCGCGCATGCGAACGGCGCTGCCGCGCTGCCGGAACGGTACTGGCGCTATGCGAAGCGCTGGGAGCTGCTCGGCTATCCGGCGTTCTTCGCGATGCTGAGCGTTTATTTCCTGATGGTGCTCAAGCCGATGTGAGCGAGGCAGCGGGGCCTGCAACAGCGATTTCGCCTGACGCGCTGTCGATTCTCGCGGGCTCGTGTATAACTTCGACGGGAGCGCGTCCGGGCCGTGTCGCGCATCCCGAACGCTTCGCATTCGACCTCACAAGGAGCCTGCATGCTGCACATCCTCGGCAAGATCCCGTCCATCAACGTCCGCAAGGTGCTGTGGCTGTGCACCGAACTGAACCTGCCGTTCGAACAGGAAGACTGGGGCGCGGGCTTTCGCACGACCAACGACCCGACCTACCTCGCGCTGAATCCGAACGGCCTCGTGCCGGTCATCAAGGACGACGACTTCGTGTTGTGGGAGTCGAACACGATCATCCGCTATCTCGCGAACCGCTATGGCGGCGACGCGCTCTATCCGGCCGAGCCGCAGGCGCGCGCGCGGGTCGATCAGTGGATCGACTGGCAGGGCACGGACCTGAACCGTTCGTGGGTCGGCGCGTTCCTCGGCCTCGTGCGCAAGTCGCCCGATCACCAGGACCCGGCGGCGATCGCGCAGTCGATCGCGGGCTGGACGAAGCACATGCAGATACTGAACGCGCAGCTCGAAGCGACCGGCGCGTTCGTGGCCGGCGACCGCTTCACGCTCGCGGACATTCCGATCGGCCTGTCGGTGAACCGCTGGTTCGGCACGCCGTTCGAGCATCCGGATTTCCCGGCAGTGAAGCGCTACATCGAGCGCCTGGCGACGCGCGAAGGCTTCAAGCAGTACGCGGGCAGCGCGAACCCGTAACGCATCGCATGTCGCGCGCGGCGCGGCGGCGTGATTGCCGCCGCATCGCCGCCGCGCCGCGGCCGTCACGAGCCCGATGCCGGCACGGCCTCGAGCACGCGCGCGAGAAACGCCTCGTGATTCCATGCGGATTCCGGCCGCGACAGCCCGAGCCGCACGACCACCAGCTCGCGGCTCGGCACCACGCTCACGAACTGGCCTTCATGGCCGACCGCATGAAACGCGTCGACGGGCAGCGGGCTCGCGTGCGCATCGCGATCGTTGAACGGCTCCGGCACCTTCACCCACAGATGCGCGCCGAATTCCTGGTGCGTCGACAGCGGCGTCGCGCGCGTCAGGTAGCGCACCCAGCCTTGCGGCAGCAGCCGCTGCCCGTCCCACACCCCGTCCTGCCGCAGAAGCTCCCCGAAGCGCGCCCAATCGCGCGCGCTCGCATACATGAACGACGCGCTGCCGAGCGTGCCGGCCGCATCGGGCTCGAACACCGCGCTGCGCATGCCGAGCGGCGCGAACAGCGCGCGGCGCGGAAACGCGAGGTAGTCGCCCTCGGTGCCGCCCATCGCCTCGCGTATCACGCGCGCGACGATCGCGCTCGTGCCGCTCGAGTAGTACCACTGCGTGCCGGGCTGCGCGGCGAGCGGCATGGCCGACGCGAAACGCGCGGTGTCCGGCTGCGTGAACAGCATCACGGCGACGTCGGACAGCGGGTCGTCGTAGTCCTCGTTGAATTGCAGGCCGCTCGTCATCCGCAGCAGCTCGTCGAGCGTGATCGCCGCGCGCGGATCGCCGCTGTCGCGCCATTCGGGCAGCAGCGCCGACGCGTCCGGCGACAGCTTGCGCTGCGCGACGAGCATGCCGGCCAGCGCGGCCGTCACGGTCTTCGTCATCGACCAGCCGGGCAGCGGCGTGTCGGCCGCGAAGCCGGGCGCATAGCGTTCGCCGATCACCTGGCCGCGCCACATCACGACGACCGCGCGGGTGCGCCGCGGCCGCGCCGGGTCGGGTTCGTCGAACGCGCGGTCGAGCGCGGCCTGCAGCTTGCGTGCGTCGATGCCGGCGGGCGGGGCGGCCGGCGCCGCTTCGTGCGCGGGCGGCGGATCGGAGACGGGCGGCAGCGCGGCCGGCAGTACGCCGGGCGACGGTCCGAGCGCGAGCGTGCAGCCGAGCCCGGGCCGGAAGTCCGCCTCGCGTTGCGCGAATCCGGCGAAGGTCGCGACGGCGCGATGATGCTCGGGATCGATCGACGGACGCACCAGCTTCAGCAGCGGATGCACGCCGGCCATGATGTCGACGTCGATCACCGACGCGGCCGGACGGCCCGACACGAACACGCCGGAACACAGCGCCTTCGCGGCATAGCCCGTCGCGATCGGCGCGAGCCGCGACAGCATGTAGCCGGTATAGCCGACCGCGGCGACGAGCGCGACGGCGGCACCGCGCAGGATCAGCGATTTGAAGGGGATCGTCATGCGCGAGCGTCCTCGGTGGCGTGCCGGCCGGCAACGATGGCAACGATCCGGCAGTGTCGCAGGTTCGGGCGAGCGGTGGCAATCGCGGGGGCGGGTGACGCCGGGCGGCGTCGGTCAGGCGGCATGGTGCCCGGCGTCTGCGAATCGCATGTGTCGATCGCGCAGGTTCGAACGGGCCGCATGCGGCCCGTTCGCGTGATGCGTCATTGTGCGTTGTCGTTGTCCGAACGCAGAGTCCAGACCGTCGCGGTATTCGTGTTGTCGTCGACGGCCGCGAATTCCGGCTGGCCTTTGCTGCCGCGCCCGAACGCGAGCCCGAATGCCGCGCCCGGCACGGTATCGACCTGCATCTGCGCGACGAAGCGCCCGTCCACCGTGAATTCGACGATCTCGCTCGGTTGCAGCGGGTCGGGGTTGACCGCGTCGCCGTTCGCGGTCACGAGATGGCCGTTCGGCGCGAGCGCCAGCGCGAGCGGGCCGTGCAGGTGCGCCGCATCGAAGTAGATCATCCGTCCGACGCCGCCGTTGCGATTCGTCGTCGCGGCATTCTGGATCGCGAACACCGCGTTGTCGCCGGTCGAGGCGACATACAGGACGTCGATGTTGGGATCGTACGCGAGGCCGGTCGGGCCGACGACGAGCGCAGCGGGATCGGTCCGGTTTACGTAGCCCGACGCGATGATCCGCGAGCTCGGCAGCATCCTGACGCCGTCGCTGCCGATCATCAGCTCGATCCGTGCGACCGTCCCGTTCAGCACGTTCGACACGAACGCGGTCACGCGCTGGCCGCGGTCGATCACGGTCATGTCCCACGGTCCGTCGAGCAGTGTGCTGCTCGACAGTTGCGTGACGAGATTGCCTTGCGGACCGATGACGAGCAGCGAGCCCGGGGGGACCACGGTCTTGCCGTCCGGTGCCGGCACGTTGCCGACCAGCACGAAGCCGCTGCGCAGCACCGCGAGGGCGGTCGTCAGGCCGAGATTGCTGCCCTGGAAGAACGTTGCCGGCGTCTTGCCGGGCGACAGCTTGACGACCGTCGTGCCGGTGCCTTGCGTGTTCGATGCCGCGTTGAAGTTGGATACGACGACGTCGCCCGGTTTCAGCGTGCTCCAGCTCGGCACGCCGCGCGGCACGAACGCGATGCCGTACGGATTGACGTCGCCGTTGGCGGGCACGGTCGACGCCGTGACCGACGAGACCGGCAGGATGGAATTGCCGCCGCCGGCCCACGCGAAAGCCGACGACAACGCGATCAGCCCCGCGCCGCAAGCCGCGCGGCATAGCGTGCGCGCCATCGTGCGGCAGGCGTGGGCGAGGATCGGCGGGTGAACGGCAAACGCGGCGGCAAACACGGGCGGGGCGGGCGAACGACAGGAGGGGAGAGGGTCCATGGCATGACTCCGGTTGATGATCGCGAGCAGTCATCCCGGCTGCCGGCCTGCGCAGCGCACGGATGTCCGGCGCGGATCCGCAGTCTTGCCGTGCGAATCCGCACTCCGAATAAACGGATCGCGACGGCCGGATATTCCATCCGGCGACGGGCATTGCGCGCGAGCCGGCGCGCATTGTTCGCCGCCACGGCGACACGGCCTGACAAGTTGAAATCCGAACCGCCGTCGGCCGATAATCGTCCGGCATCGTTCCCAGTCAAACCGCAATCGCAAACATCGGAAAACGCCCATGTCCTACGACAACAACAACCCGTTCGCCCGGATCCTGCGCGGCGAACTGCCGTGCGTGAAGGTCGCCGAAGACGACGCGACCCTCGCGATCATGGATCTCATGCCGCAGGCCGACGGTCACGTGCTCGTGATCCCGAAGGAGCCGGCCGCGCAGATCTTCGAGCTGTCCGGCGACGCGGCCGCGGCCGGCATCCGCATGACGCAGCGCGTCGCGGCGGCCGTGCGCGCGGCGCTCGGACCGGACGGCGTGTTCATCGGCCAGTTCAACGGCGCGGCGGCGGGCCAGACGGTCCCGCACGTGCATTTCCACGTGATTCCGCGCTGGGAAGGCGTCGAGCTGCGGATGCATGCGCGCGACATCGCCGATTCGGCGACGCTCGAATCGGTCGCCGAGCGGATCCGCGCGCGTTTCGTGTAACGCGTAGACGGCGCGTGGTTCGGGCGGCGCCAGCGGGCGCGTGCCGCGACGCCGTGCGCACCTGTTTCAGCGGTCACACCACGTAACACGTGTAACCGCTCGCGAAACGTGTCCCGGTGGCCCCGGCGCTAGACTCCGCGCATTGCTGCATCGAGCGACGGGAAGGGCCGGTTGTCTCTTCCGTGCCGGCCGTCGCAGGCTGCGACGGCGTGGCTTTCGCGAGATGCAACGTGCCCTCTTCGCCGGGAATCGAGCCATGTACAAAATCCTCATCACGTTTGCGCTGATCGGTGGCCTGTCCGGCTGCTACGTCGCGCCGCCTTACGGCTACTACGCGCCCGCGCCGGCCTACTACGGCTATGCGCCGGCCTATTACGCACCGCCCGTCAGCGTCGGGATCGGCGGCAACTTCCGCATTCGCTGACCGGGCGGCAGGCGCGGGCGCCGCCCGCACGTCGAGCGGCCCCGTCGTTCGACGCTTGGCCGCCGCTTCCCGCAGGGACGACTCGCGCGCCGCATGACGGCGCGCGTGCGCATTGCCCACCCGGGTTCCTATACTTCACAGGAAAGCCCACTCCGGCGAGGCAGCCATGGCCGTTACGCGCAAGGTCGCAATCGTGGCGAGCGTCTCCACGCTCGTCTATCTCGGGCTCGCCGTGCTCGGCATCGGCGGGTTCGCCGCCTTCTTCTCGCATCCGCAACTGACCGTCATTGCCGTCGCGACGCTCGCGCTGGCCGTCGCCGCGTTGTTCACCGAAGGCAACCTGAGCGCCGGCGAACGCGAGAACCGCGACAACCGCTGGGTGCTCGCGGCCTTCGCGGCCAGCGGGTTCCTGCTCGCTTACCTGCCCGCGCTGACCGACCGGCTCGACGTATGGACCTTCGGCGGCGACACCGTGCGCTGGACCGGCGTCGTGCTGTACGTCGCGGGCGGCGTGCTGCGCATCTGGCCCGTGTTCGTGCTCGGCAAGCGCTTCAGCGGGCTCGTCGCGATCCAGCCGGGCCACACGCTGGTGACGGACGGTATCTATCGGAGAATTCGCAACCCGAGCTATCTCGGCCTGCTCGTCAATGCGGCCGGCTGGGCGTGCGCGTTCCGCTCGGGCGTCGGGCTGCTGCTCGTCGCGCTGACGATGATCCCGCTGGTCGCCCGCATCCGTTCCGAGGAAGCGTTGCTGCGCGCGCAATTCGGCGCCGAATACGACGCGTACTGCGCGCACACGTGGCGGCTGCTGCCGGGCGTGTACTGACCCTCGTTCGTCCTGGATGGCCCGGTCGATCCCGGCCGGCCCGTGGCGCACCCGCGATGTGTTGCCACGTGTGTCCGAACCCGCGCGACGGGCGCTTCCGGCACCGCCTTCGGGTGCGGCCGGCCCACGGCCGGAGCCCCTGCCGGCGGGCTTCGCCGGCGGTATTCGGCAACCTTTTCCGGTCCTGTTCCGGTAAACAACTTGTTACCAGAATGTCGACGGCAAGGGGGCGCGACCGGTGCTATTCTTCGCCGCAAGCTCATTGAAATGAATTGGTCCGGGTTTCGGCACAATGCCGGCATCGACGTCGATCGATTCAGATCGTCGTAACGAGCGGACCTTCAATAACCAGATTGCGAACAAGGAAGAATACGGGAATGTGGAAGAAAATCGCCCCCGCTCTCGTCGTCGCCGTGCTGACCGGCGCGACCGCACTGCCGGCAATGGCCGGTGACATGAACAATGCGCTTGGCGGCGCGCTCGGCGGAGTTGCCGGCGCAGCGGTCGGCGGCGCAGTCGGCGGCAGCACGGGCTCCGTGATCGGCGGCGCGATCGGCGGCGGCGCGGGTGGTGCCGTGACGTCGAACCGTCGCGAACGCACCGGCGCGATCATCGGCGGCGCACTCGGCGGCGGCGCGGGTACCGCGGCCGGCAACGCGATGGGCGGCCGCACGGGCGGCCTGCTGGGCGCGGCCGTCGGCGGCGGCGCCGGCGCGGCGCTCGGCGGCAACATGTCGCGCAACTCGTACGATCGCGGCGGCGATTATGGCGATCGCGGCCATCGTCACCGCAAGCATCGCCACCACCGCGACTGGGACTGATCGCCGCGGGCGCGGCACGGTGCGCGGTTCGCGCACCGGCGCGCCCGACGCGTCGGTACCCGATCCGACAGCCGGCCCGGCAGCTTCAGCCGGGCGGCCGTCGCCGGCAAGACCGGCGGCATCCCCACTTCGGCAGTTCATGCCCAGCCTCGTTCGACGGGTTGGCGCCCTCTCTCCCGCCTGACTTTTCCCGCTTGTAGACGGCATCTCCCGTTGCATCGACATGCAGCCGGGCAGCTTCGGCCAACCCTAATTCGATATCGCTGATCGACGCGTTGCCGTCCGGTCATCAGGATTTCCCTGATGCGCCGACGCATCCGCGGCACGCGTTCGCCGGCCGTCGCGCACCCCGGCGGGTAGTGGGAAATCGAATGGATGGCATCGCAACATTTAATTGGTCGATCCGGATCGACTTCGCTATCGTCAACGCTGCCCGCGTACGGAATCGAACCGTGCCGTCCCCCGTGCCCCGCCGCATGACCCCGAGGGTCCGCGGCCCGGCCGCCGGACGCGCAAGCATGGGTCGCCCCGCCAGTTGAACCGGATGGGCCCGTCGCGAAGCTGGCCGACCGAACGAAGGCGCCCGCGCTTTCAAGCCACCCCGGCAACGATGTCCCGCCGCCGCACGCGTGCCCCACGCGCGTGCCGCGCCTGCCGTTGCGACCCGGGGCCGGACCAACCCATTGCCTGGATGCTTTATGTCTAAGACAACGTATTACGCGCCGCATGGCGGCCACCCGCCGCAGACCGATCTGCTGACCGATCGCGCGATGTTCACCGAGGCGTACGCGGTCATTCCGAAGGGGGTGATGCGCGACATCGTCACGAGCTGGCTGCCGTTCTGGACCAGCACGCGCCTGTGGGTGATCGCGCGTCCGCTGTCGGGTTTCGCCGAAACCTTCTCGCAGTACATCGTCGAAGTGAACCCGGGCGGCGGCAGCGACAAGCCCGAGCAGGACAAGAACGCCGAAGCCGTGCTGTTCGTCGTCGAGGGCGAGGCCGAGCTGACGCTGCAGGGCAAGCAGCACACGCTGAAGCCGGGCGGCTACGCGTTCATTCCGCCGGGCGCCGACTGGACGCTGCACAACGTCAGCGATGCCGCCGTGCGTTTCCACTGGATCCGCAAGCACTACCAGGTCGTCGACGGCATTCCGCTGCCGGAAGCGTTCGTGACCAACGAGCAGGACGTCGAGCCGATCCCGATGCCGGGCACCAACGGCGCATGGGTGACGACGCGCTTCGTCGACATGAGCGACATGCGTCACGACATGCACGTGAACATCGTGACCTTCGAGCCGGGCGGCGTGATTCCGTTCGCCGAGACGCACGTGATGGAGCACGGCCTGTACGTGCTCGAAGGCAAGGCCGTCTATCGCCTGAACCAGGATTGGGTCGAGGTGGAAGCGGGCGACTTCATGTGGCTGCGCGCATTCTGTCCGCAGGCATGCTATTCGGGTGGCCCCGGCCGCTTCCGTTACCTGCTGTACAAGGATGTGAACCGTCACATGAACCTGACGCTGAATCCGGCGCGTTAAGCGTCGCGCGCGTTGGATCGGAAAGCCCGCTGGCCTGTGCCGACGGGCTTTTTTTCATTGTGATGACCCGTCCTTGACCCGTCCGGAAACAGATTGACACTTTTTGCGGACCCGAAGAAGTGCCGGATGGAGCAAGGAATCGAGCGGAAGCAGAATCAGTCGCTAAACCGAAATCGGGCCCGCTACCGCGCGGCCTCTACTACATTGTCGACAGACAGACTGGCGGTCGCTTGGGATGGCTCTATGATTTCGCGCGCACGGCGCAACGGTTCCGATTCCGGGCACCACCATCAAGGCATATGGAATCGTCGAGGTCAGGAAATGAAAGCGGTCCGCTACAGCATCAATGTTCTTGCAACGGGCGCTCTCGGCGTGCTGCTCGCGCGTTGGTTCGTCCGACTTCCAATCGAGACGTCGATTCCGTCAACTATCGAATCGGTGATGGCGCTTTTCGGTGTCGACACGATCGCACATGCCGATGAGGTTGAAGGAATCTGGCTCCTTCTCGTCCTCGGGGCGTGTCTCGGTATCGCCGGTCTGATCGTATGGGGCGCGAATCGGTTGATGCGGCGATCGACGCGCCCCGGTTGACCGATGACATTCGCACGAATCAACTCGTCCATCTGACGCGGACATTTTTTCGGGCCAAGCGATGCGATGTGGCCGGCGCGGCAGTGCGCTCGCGCACTACAGACCCACCGCATTCGCGGCCAGCCTCGCGACCTCCAGCCGCGTATCGGGCGGCAACTCATCTTCCATCAACCAGACCGCCGACAAGCCCGCCCACGCGAGGATCCACTGCAGCAGCCGGCGCCGCTCGAGTTGCGCTGTCTCGGCGACGAGCACGACGCGACGCTCGAAGCGCGCGGGATCGATCGCGAGGTCGTGCGCGGGATTGCAGAACAGGTTCGCGTAGTCGAACGCGCGGTCGCCGCGCAACCCCTTCGGGTCGATCGCGAGCCAGCCGCGATCGCCGAAATACAGCAGGTTGCCGTGATGGATGTCGCCGTGCAGCACGACGTCGTCGACGGGCGGCACGGCCAGCAGCCGGTGCGCCGTCTCGGCCGAACGTCGCAGCACGTCGTCGTCCGTGTCGTGCGACAGCAGCGCATGGAACGATTCAGGGAGCGGCACGACCGCGGGCGTTGCCGGTGCGCGATGCGCATGCAGCCGCGCGACCACGCGGCATGCGATCCGGATCGCGTCGTCGTCGTGGCCCGCGGCGGACAGGCCGGCGAGCGTCGGCGCCGGCTGCGCGCGTTCGAGCAGCACCGCGTCGCTATCGTGCAGCCACACACGCGCGGCGCCATCCCCGTTCCACCAGGTCATCAGCGCATTGCCGCGACGCTCTTCGTCGCACGTCGCGACTTTCAGCATTGCCGGCCGCGTGCGCCAGACGACCGGCAACAGGCCGCCGCTCGCGATCAGGATCGGGCCGCCGTCGGGAGCGAGGCCCCACAGGTCGAGGTATCGATCGAACATCCGACGATGGTACAAGCGAACCGGCTCGCGCGCCCGGTGCGCTCGGCCGTGACGACATGCCATAGGCCCGCATGCACCGCGTGAACGGCCCCGGCGCGCTTTCCTAAATAAAATTTAGCCAGCCAAACTTTGGCTAAAGAATATTCCGGTTTCGCGCCATCCCTTCGACAATGCGCGCCTTTCGCGACGATCGGCGCCGCTCGCGCGCCGGCCGTCGCGGCACTGAAGAAGGAGCCCGACATGACGGACCCCACCGCCAACCCATCGCCGCCGTCCGCGCCGCCGTCCGCGCCGCCACGCCGCCGCCGAGCATGGCGCATGCTCGCGGGCGCGTTGCTCGGCGTGACGCTCGCGTGCGCGGGCATCGGCGCATGGACGATTCACCGCATCTGGACGCAACTGCCGTCCGTCGAACATCTGGCCGCCTACCGTCCCGCGCTGCCGCTGCGGATTTTTTCGCGCGACGGCGACCTGTTGGCCGAGTACGGCGTCGAGCGCCGCGAGTTCGTGCCGCTCGAACGCATTCCGCTGCTGATGCGCCACGCGCTGCTCGCGGCCGAGGACGCGAAGTTCTACCAGCACGGCGCGATCGACGTCGGCGGCCTCGCGCGCGCGACCTTCGCGAACGTCGTGACCGGGCAGCCGGGGCAGGGCGGCAGCACGATCACGATGCAGGTCGCGCGCAACTTCTACCTGACGCGCGACAAGGTGCTGAGCCGCAAGCTCGCCGAGATCCTGATGGCCATCAAGCTGGAGCGCGAATACGGCAAGGACAAGCTGCTCGAGCTGTACATGAACCAGATCTATCTCGGCGAGCGTGCTTACGGTTTCGCGGCGGCCGCGAACGTGTATTTCGGCAAGCCGCTCGACGCGCTGAGCGCGGGCGAGGCGGCCGTGCTCGCCGGATTGCC
This sequence comes from Burkholderia sp. BCC1993, assembly GCF_905339865.1. Classification (NCBI taxonomy): domain Bacteria; kingdom Pseudomonadati; phylum Pseudomonadota; class Betaproteobacteria; order Burkholderiales; family Burkholderiaceae; genus Burkholderia; species Burkholderia sp. BCC1993. The sequence goes on from NZ_CAJPGZ010000009.1 coordinate 242,556, forward strand.
GAAGGCGCCGTCCGCGTTCAACCCGGTCGTCAATCCGGCGCGCGCGACCGCGCGGCGCAACTACGTGCTCGGCCGCATGCATGCGCTCGGCGAACTCGACGATGCGACCTATCGCGCGGCGGTCGACATGCCGATCGCGCTGGCGACCACGCCGCCGCCCGGCATCGTCGCGGCGCCGTACGTCGCGGAGCGCGCGCGCCGGATGATGGTCGAGCGCTTTCACGACGACGCCTATACGCTCGGCCTCGACGTGACGACGACGATCTCGATGCGCGACCAGCGCGCGGCCGAGGCCGCGCTCGGGCGCATGCTGCGCCGCCAGCCCGGCAAGCGCGATGCGCGCAACGGGCTCGAAGGCGCGCTCGTGTCGCTGGATGCGGCGACGGGCGACATGCTCGCGCTCGTCGGCGGCGCGGATTTCGACCGCAACGTGTTCGACCATGCATTGCAGGCGTATCGCCAGCCGGGGTCGAGCTTCAAGCCGTTCGTCTATTCGGCGGCGCTGGAGAAGGGCTACTTCCCGGGCGTGCTGGTCGACGATACGCAGCGCACGCTCACGCATGCGGAAACCGGCGCGCGGCCGTGGCGTCCGCGCAATTTCGGCAACCGCTACGAGGGCTTCATCCCGGTGCGGCGCGGGCTCGTGCGCTCGAAGAACCTCGTCGCGGTCAACCTGATGCAGGCGGCCGACGCGCGCTACGTGCAGCAGCACGCGGTGGGCTTCGGTTTCGACGCGCAGCGCAATCCGGCGGCGCTGCCGCTCGCGCTCGGCGCGGGCGCCGTGACGCCGCTCGAACTCGCGAGCGCGTACGGCGTGTTCGCGAACGGCGGGATGCGGATGGTGCCGCGGCTGATCCTGTCGGTGAAGCAGCGTCATGGCGGCGCGCTGTACGACGCGTCGGCGCCGGACGGCACGCGCGTCGTGTCGGCGCGCAATGCGTTCGTGATGGACAGCATGCTGCGCGACGTCGTGAAGGCCGGCACCGCGCGCGGCGCGCTCGCGCTGCGTCGCGACGACGCGGCCGGCAAGACCGGCACATCGAACGGCTCGAAGGACGCGTGGTTCGCCGGCTATTCATCGGGCATCGTCGCGGTCGCGTGGCTCGGCTACGACACGCCGCGCACGATGGGACGCGCGACCGGCGCGACGCTCGCGCTGCCGGTATGGCTCGACTACATGAAGACGGCCGTCGACGGACGCACGCCGGTCGATGCGACGCCGCCGCAGGACGTCGCGCTCGTCGACGGCGATTTCGTGTACGCCGAATACACGCGCGGCACCTGCACCGCCGACATGCCGCCGTTCGTCCGCAGCCGTTTTGCCTGTGGCGCTGCGCCGGCGCCCGATGCGCCGTACGAGCGCGGCAAGCCCGACGAGCCGATGCCGGCCGCCGTCGACGCGGCCGAGCGCGAACGCGTGCTCGACCTGTTCCGTACCGAAGACTGAGGCGCGCGATGCATACGCTGTATCTGATCGCGATCGTCGCGGAGGCGATGTCGGGCGCGCTGATGGGCATGCGGCGCGGGATGGACCGCTTCGGGCTCGCGCTCGTCGGCGCGGTCACGGCGCTTGGCGGCGGCACCGTGCGCGACGTGCTGCTCGGCCACTATCCGCTCGGCTGGATCGCGCATCCCGAGTACCTCGTGATCACGCTCGCCGCGGCGACCGTCGCGTCGTGGGCCGCGCGGCACGTCGCGCGCATGAAGACGCTGTTCGTCACCGTCGACGCGATCGGCCTCGCGGCGTTCACGATCATCGGCTGCGACATCGGCGCGTCGACGGGCACCGCGCCGATCATCGTCGTGCTGGCTGGTGCGATCACCGGCGTGTGCGGCGGGATGCTGCGCGACCTGCTGTGCAACGAGATGCCGCTGATCCTGCGCGAGGAACTGTATGCGAGCGTCGCGTTCTTCACGGGCACGCTGTACGTCGGGATCCAGCATCTCGGCATCGACGCGGGGTTTGCGACGGCGGTTGCGCTGGCGGCCGGCTTCACGATGCGGATGCTGGCCGTACGGCTCGGGTGGAAGATGCGCACGTTCGGTGTCGCGGACGTCGAGCATTGAGCGGCGGCGTGACGTGCGGATGCGACGATGCGCCGGTTCTACGCGGGCACCATGACCGGAGGCGCTCCGTCGCCCGTTTCCACCATCCTCACGGCGAACCCGTAGCACTGCGCGATATGGCCGGACGACGTGTTCTACGCCGGCACCATGAGCGGCGGCGCCCCGTCGCCCGTTTCCACCATCCTCACGGCGAATCCGTAGCACTGCGCGATATGCACCGGCGTCATCACGTCGCGCGGCGCACCATGCGCGACGATCGTGCCGTCCGCGAGCATCGCGATCGTATCCGCGTGCCGCGCGGCGAGGTTCGGATCGTGGACGATCGCGAGCACGCCGAGCCGCCACTCGCGCGCGACCGTGCGCACGGTATCGAGCAGCCGGTGCTGGTGCGCGAGATCGAGCGCGGCGGTCGGCTCGTCGAGCAGCAGGTAGCGTGGGCCCGGTTCCGCGTCGTCGTCCGGCCACAACTGCGCGAGCACACGCGCGAACTGCACGCGTGCGAGCTCGCCGCCCGACAGCGTCGTCACGTCGCGGCCGACGAGCGTGTCGGCGCCCGCGCGTTCGAGCGCCTGCCATGCGATGTCGCGATCTCGATGCGCGATCACGTGCCGCGCGCCGCCGCGCCGCGCATGCGGATAGCGGCCGAGCAGCACGATTTCGTCGACGCTGAACGGAAACGCAGGTTGCGCGGCCTGCGGCAGCACGGCGCGCAGGCACGCGAGCCGCGCCGCGTCGATGTGCGCGAGCGGTTCGCCGTTCAGCGTGATGTCGCCGGTCACGCGCACGCCGTTCGGCGTGACGCTGCCGGTCAGTTCGCCCGCCAGGGTCTTCAGCAGCGTGCTCTTGCCCGCGCCGTTGCGGCCGAGCAGCGCGGTCACTCGGCCGGGTTCGATTGACAGCGACAGGTCGTGCAGAACGGCGCGGTGCCGGCGGGCGACGTCGAGATGATGGGCAGTCAGCATGATGGGTGCATGAAGGATCAGCCGCCGAGCGCGCCGCGGCTTTTCCACAGCAGCGCGAGAAAGAACGGCGCGCCGAGCAGTGCGGTGAGCACGCCGAGCGGAATCTCGGCGGGCGCGGCGGCGGTGCGCGCGGCGAGATCGGCGGCGAGCGTCAGCAGCGCGCCGAGCAATGCGGCGCCGGGCAGCACGACGCGCTGGTCGGGGCCGCACGCGAGGCGCACGCAGTGCGGCGCGACGAGGCCGATGAAACCGATGATGCCCGCGCACGACACGAGCGCGCCGACCGCGAGCGCGACCGCGACGAGCACGCGCCGCTTGAGCCGCTGCACGGGCACGCCGAGGTGCAGCGCCTCGGTTTCGCCGAGCTGCAATGCGTTGAGCGCGTCACGGTCGCGCGCGAGCAGCACGCAGCCGATCGCGACGCACGGCGCGACGGCCGCCAGCGCGGACCATTGCGCGCCGCCGAGGCTGCCGAGGCTCCAGAACGTCAGCGAACGCAACTGCGCGTCGTCGGCGACGAACGTGAGCAGGCCGATCGCCGCGCCGACCAGCGCGTTGATCGCGATGCCGGCGAGCAGCAGCAGCGGCAGCGCAAGCCGGCCGCGCGACGCGGCGAGCCGGTAGACGAGCGCCGCGACCGCGAGCGCGCCGGCGAATGCGGCGGCGGGCAGCACGGCCGCGCTCGCGTGCGCGGCGAACAGCGCGGGGCCGAGCACGATCGTCGTCGTCGCGCCGAGCGCCGCGCCGCTCGACACGCCGACGAGCCCCGGGTCGGCGAGCGGATTGCGGAACAGCGCCTGCATCGCGGCGCCGGCCGCGCCGAAGCCGCCGCCGACCAGCAGCGCGAGCACGACGCGCGGCGCGCGGATGTCGAACAGCACCGCGCGCGCTTGCCGGGCGGCCGGGTCGCCGCTCAGCGCGGCCCAGGCCTGCGCGAACGGAATGCGGTACGCGCCCACGCACAGCGCGATGACGGACATGACACACACGAGTGAGGCCAGCGCGGCCAGCGCGAACGGTACGAGGCGGCGCGACGCGCCGACGCGCGCGGCGCCGGCACGCGATACGTGCGACCGCGCGGGGAAAGGCGAAGCATGAACAGGCATCGGGACGCTCCGGAATCAGGCGAGCGCATCCGACAGGCGCCGGTGCAGGGTCGTGACGGCGAGCGGCAGGCGCGGACCGAAGCCGAGCAGGAACAGCGCATCGAGCGACACGACTCGCCGCGCGCGGCCGGCCGGCGTTGCGCCGAAGCCGGGCGCGGCGAGTAGCGCGGCGCGGCCGCCGACCGTCGCGAGCCCTTCATCAGAGATCAGCACGATGTCGGGGGCGGCGGCGGCCAGCGCCTCGGTCGTCAGCGGCTTGTAGTGATCGAAACCCTGCATCGCATTGCGCGCGCCCGCGTAGCGGAGCATCGCGTCGGCGGCCGTGCGCTGGCCGGCGACGAGCGCCTGGTTGCCGGTATGGTTCAACACGAACAGCACGCGCGGCGGCTGCGCGCCGCCGGGCACGTGCACGGCGACCGCATCGCGCGCGGCCTGCCAGTCGCGATCGAAGCGTTGCAGCAGCGCGGTGCCCGCGTCGCGCACGTCGAGTGCCTGCGCGACGCCGGTGATCTTCGCGCGCACCGAATCGACGTCGTGCCGCTCGTCGAACGTCGTGACCGCGACGCCCGCGCTTCTCACCTGCGCGATCGCGGCGGGCGGGCCGGCCTCCGCCGACGCGAGCACGAGATCGGGCCGCAGCGACAGTAGCCCCTCAGCCGACAGCGCGCGCTGGTAGCCGACCTTCGGCAGGCGCTTCGCGGCGTCCGGGTACGTGCAGGTCGTGTCGGTGCCGACGAGTCGGTAGCCGCGCGCGTCGGCGCCGCCGAGCGCGAACGCGGTTTCCGCGAGCGCGCCGCCGATCACGACGATGCGCTTCTGCGCGGCTTGCGGGCGCGCGCGGCCCGGCAGCGCACCCGCGAGCGCACCGGCCACCGCGCTCGCGAGCACGACACGGCGTCGCGGCAGGAACGATCGCGCGCTCACCGCGCGTCTCCACGCGCCGCCGACGGAAGTGTCGCGACGAGCGCGCGCCAGTCGTCGCGTTCGACCTTGCCGGGCTTGCGTTCGCCGAACAGCAGCGCGACATGGTCGCCCTGCCGGTCGAACAGCTCCAGCGACGTGACGATGCCGTCGCTCGTCGGCTTCTTCACGACCCACGCGGCGGCGATCAGGTCCTCGCGCACGTGCAGGTTGAAGCCTGGGTCGAGCACGTTGATCCACGCGCCGACCTCGCGCACGTTCGCGACGGGGCCCGTGTGGATCTGGATCATCCCTGCATTGCCGACGAACACCATGATCGGCTGGCCGCTCTGCGCGGCTCGTTCGAGCACGTGACGCAGCGCGCGCGTCGCCTCGACCGGATACGCGTATTGCGGATCGGCGAGGCGCAGCGCCTGCATGCGGCTCACGCCGAAGTGCTGCGTGATGCCGAAGAACTGGTGCGTGTCGGTCATCGCGTCCCACGCGGCGCGAAAGCCCGCGACGTCGATCCCGGTATCGGCACGTTCGGGCGTTTTCGGTGCGGCGGGCACGACGTCGAGCCCCGGCTCCTGCGACGCCGCGCGCCAGCGTTCGACGAACGCGTCGTACGCCGCGTGATCGCTGTGCGCGCGCAGGTAGACCTTGTGGATCGCATGACCCTGCGCGTCGAAGAACTGCAAACTCTTCAGCGGACCGTGCGCGGTCTCGTCGCGCACCGCGAACGCCGACGCCCAGTGACGGTAGAAGATGCGCAGGTCGATGTCGCCGAGCGCGAGGCCGACCGGGCCGTCGTGGCTCATCTGCGCATATTCGCCGTCCTTCTCGTGGACGGCCGTATCGTTGCGCGTGAGCGCCATCACGCGGCCGAGGCGCGGCATTTCCTCGAACATCGCCGGAAAGCGCGCGTCGAGCCGCACCACGTGCTCGCCGACGAACGCGGCGAGCGCCTCGCCTTCGCTGACGCCGAGCGCCTGCGCGACGTCGCGGTTGCGCAGCTGGCGCTCGGCCTTGAGCTTGACGAATGCGTCGCGCAACGCGGCGGACGCGCGGGCCGGCGTGGCCGGCTGGCCGGGAAGGGCGGAATGCATCATGTCGGACTCCTTCAAGTAACGGTTGGGCAGGAACGCGCGATCGCGCGCATCAGAAATCCACTTTCATGCTGACGGCGACGGTGCGCCCGGACGACGTATACGCGTCGAGCACCTGCGAATCGGCCGCGATGCCGCGCACGTCCGACCAGTTCCAGTATTTGCGGTCGAACAGGTTGCGGATGCCGATCGTCGCGCTCACATGCTTGTTGAAGCGGTAGCCGCCGCGCAGGTCGACGACGAACGACGACGGCGGCGCGAAGCACGCCTTGTTCGAGCAGTCGGACTTGTCGATGTCGTGGTCGCGTTTCGCGGCCTGGAACAGCAGGTCGGTCTGCACGAACCAGCGTTCGCCGGGTTCGTAGCGCACGCCGAACACCGCCGAGAACGGATTGACCGTGTTCAGCGGCTGGCTCGCCGCGCCGTTGTTCTGCGTCGAACCGCGGGTGAACGCCATCGCCGTCTTCAGCGTGATGCCGTTCGGCATCGCCCATTCGGCGCGACCTTCGAGGCCGTGGATGCGCGCGTCGGCGAAGTTCACGTACTGGAACACGAACGGGTCGGTTGGCCGGCCGCTGCCCGCGATCGTCGTGCGCGCGATGAAGTTGCGGTAGCGGCCCGTGAACGCGGCCGCGCTGTAGCGCACGACGCCGTAGCCGGTGCCGGCCTTGCCGCGCAGGCCCGCTTCGAACGTGTCGCTGGTTTCGGGCTTCAGGTTCGGATTGCCGATCGACGTGTAGCCGTACACCGGGTTCGAGAAGCTGCTGTTCACCTGGTCGGGCGTCGGCGCGCGGAAGCCGTGCGCGTACTGCGCATACGGAATCAGCGCGGGCGTGATCTCGTAGAGCACCGCGACGCGCGGCGACACTTCGTTCGCGCTCGTCGACACCGCGGTGCCGGTGAACAGCGGATCGTTCCGCGTCGGGCTCAGCCGGTAGGTATCGAAGCGCAGCCCCGGCGTGACGAGCAGGCGGCCATAGCCGATCTGGTCCTGCACGAATGCGCCGAACAGCGTGTAGTCGGTATCGGGAAACGCCTTGTTCGGGAATGCTTCGCCGACGCCCGGCACCGTGCCGTCGCGCAGGTTCGTCACGCGCGACACGCTGCCGTCGACGCCATACAGCAGCTTGTGCGCGAGCGGGCCCGTCGAGAAGCCGCTTTCGGCGAACGCGGCGCCGCCGAATGTGCGCTCCTTGTACTGGTTGTCGCGCGAGCGCGATTTCAGCGGCGCGCCGCGCGTCTCGAACGCGTATTGATCCTGCTTCGCGTCCTGGTAGTAGAACTGAATGTGCGCGTTCTGGAACCAGCGGAACGCATCGTCGCGGAAGTCGTAGTCGACGCTGAAGCGGTTGCGCTCGAGCCGGTCGTGGGTTGTGAGCCCGAGCGTGCCGGGCGGGTTGATCGCCGACAGCACGTCGGTGCTCACGCGGCGCTGCACGGTTTCCGCGGTGAATTTGATCGTGTCGCGCGCGGTGGGCGTCAGTACGAGCTTGCCGAGCAGCGATTCCGAATAGACGTCCTGCGGGTTCGACGTCGTGCGCAGCGTGCTCGCCGAATTGTTGCCGCCGCGCGTGTCGACCTCATGGCCGCGCCGGCCGTCGGCGATGATCATCCCCTGCACGCGGTCGTCGCCGCCCGCGGCGGACACCGTCGCGCCGACGCTGCGGTCGGCCGAGTCGTAGCCCGGCCGGAGCGAAAAATAGGTGGGCTTGCCGTAGATCGACAGCAGGTCGCGCGGATCCTTCGTGATGAAGTTCACCGCGCCGGTCAGCCCGTCGCTGCCGTACAGCGCCGACGCCGGCCCGCGCAGGATCTCGATGCGCTTGAGCGTGTCGAGATCCGCGTAGTCGCCGCGGCCGGCTTCGAGCGGCCCGAACGAGAACGCGTTCGGCAGGCGGATGCCGTCTTCCATCAGCAGCACGCGATTGCCTTCGAGGCCGCGGATGTTGATGCTCGAATCGCCGTCGCGGCCGCCGCCGAGCGCGGCGCTGCCGGGGCGGTACGCGGTGCGGCGCACCGTGACGCCCGGCTCGTAGCGCAACGCGTCCTTGATGTTGGTGGCCTGCTGTTCCTCGAGATCGTCGTCGGTGATGACCGATACGGACGCGGCCGTGCGGCTCGCGGCGGTGGCGGTGCGGGTGGCCGTGACGGTGACGGGGTCGAGCAGCGCCGCATCGCCGCGCGTGGACGCGGCGGCGGTGGTCAGCACGGCAGATGAAGGGTTGGCGCCTTGCGGCGACGAATCGGCGTAAGCCGGGGCGGCGGACAGGCCGAACGCGCCGAACAGCGCGGCACAGATCGGCCGCCGCGCCAGCGGATAGCAATGCACAGGTGGTCTCCCATTGACGATGACTAGCCCGAAGGCTGGCTGGGTGACGCGTTCACCTGGCTGGCCCGTTCGCGCGCGACAGGCGGCGAACGGAGAATTGAAAGGGAATTGATGATTTCTTCAGTGTAAATGAGAATCATTATCAAAACAAGAACGGAAAGCGGCGTCTGCGGACGTGCGCCGTTGGCGCGGACCGGACGCGCCGCGCGGGGACAAATTCGGGAGAAGCGGGCTGGCGCGGGCCCGTTATAGGCGTGTGAGCAGAGGCCCTATGCGAGCGATTCGAGGCGAATCAACAGGTTGCGCGCATGCGCGATGTACGCGTCGTGCGTCGCGCGATCGCCGTGGCCTTCGAAGCCGGCCTGTTCGGCGAACGCGAGCTGTTCGGCGTAGAGGTCGACGAGCGCGCTGCGTGCGTCGGGCGGAAGCGCGCGGATCATCGTGACGAGCAGCAGTTCCTGCGCGCGCAGCATGCCGGACAGCGATTGGGGGTTCATGCCGACCTCCTCGAACGACGCGGCGGCGTGCCGCTCATTTCATAGTAGGTGGTCGGCGCGCGCAGCGGAAATCAGCCGGCGGCCGTCGCCGTCCGTGCATCGCGCACGACCTGCGCGACGCGTTCGACGAATTCGGCGTCGACGCTCGACAGCGCTTCGCGCTTGCCGTCGGGCATCTCGACCATCAGCCGGTACGTGATGTCCTGCGTGGTCCAGGCGAGATAGCCGACGACGGCGAGCATCACGCCGACGACCAGCGCGGCGCTCGATGCGCCGATGCCGCCGGCAATGGCGGCGGCCACGCCGATCAGCGAGATCAGCCACGGCACGAGGCGATTCTTCGGGATCTTGACGACGTCGACGTTGCGGATGTCACGCAGCGGGAAGACCTGCCCGGCGGCCGACAGGCCGTTGCGCGTGACCATCACGCCGCGTTCGTTGAATGCGTTTTCCATCATGTGTTGCGTGGACGAAAACGCGCAGCGTAGCAGACTTCGTTGCCGCGTCAAACGAGACCGAGTGCCGCACGATGCGTGCAGGCCGGCCGCACTGCGGGCAGTGACGGGTAACGAGGGGGAGTCAGAACTGCAGCCGGCCGTCGCCGTACAGGCGGCCCGGCACGTGCGACGCGACGACCTCGGCGATCTCTTCGTCGGTCGATTCGGCCGGCACGATCTGGCGCCGCGCGGGCGCGTCGAGATGCATCGTCCATTCGACGAGCCGGTACGGGCGGCCCCACGGGCGCTGCATTGCCACCGACACGCGGCAGCTCTGGACCGGCAGCGAATGCCGGCGGGTCAGAATCGCGTGCAGTTGGCTGAAAACGGTATCTTCGATCATCTTGGCCTCCGATCCTGTCTTGCGGGCAGTTGATGGCGGTGCCGTAGTGGGTCTCAAAAAAAGAAGCCGCCGATGCTCAGGCGGCCAACAGGGGGGGTGAGAGCATCCTCTCAGCCCAGAATTAAGCGAAACTTAAAAGCCCATAAAAAAGCGCCCCGCGTGGAGCGGGGCGCTTCTTGCCGTCGTCATCCGCGAGATGAGCGGATAAGTTAAGCGGATGCTTTAGAACTTGTGACGGATACCGACGCGAGCGGCCAGCTGGTTCGACGAACCGTTGCCCGACGTGCTGAAGTAGCTCGTGCTCGAACCGATCTGCGCTTGCACGCCGTTGCCCGACGCCTTCTGGTAGACCACCAGGCCGTACACGTCCGTACGCTTGCTGAGTGCGTAGTCGAGGCCCAGGTCGCCCTGGTTCCAGTGCGCCGAGTTGCCGCTTTGCGTTGCGTTCGTGTACGTGTAGCCCGCTGCCGCCGACAGGGCCGGCGTGATCGCGTACTTCACGCCCGCTTCATACGCGTTGTAGAACGTGCCCGATGCGCCAGCCGCGATCGGGGTGAACTGCGTGCGCGTCCAGAGCAGCCATGCCGTTGCCGGGCCGAAGATGTAGCGGCCGCCGACGCCGTACGTGCGCAGGTCGCGGATGTTCGTCAGCGCGATGTTCGCGATCGACGTCGAGAATGCCGGCGTCGACTGGCTCGGGAAGCGGATGTCCGTGTAAGCGGCGCCGAGTGCGAACGGGCCGTTCGCGTAGTTCAGGCCGAAGCTGTATGCGCGCGACGAACCGGCCGTCGTCGTGGTGCCCGTCGTGGTCGACGGTGCGCCGGCGAAGTCGGTCGAGTTCGAGAAGCCGTACAACGCGCCGAACGTGAAGCCGGCGTAGTTCGCGCTCTGGAACTTCACCGAGTTGTTGATGCGGCTCGACGTGAGCTGGTCGACGTCGTTCACGTGGTACGCGTAGTTACCCGCGACCGTGTTGCCGCCCGTCGAGTAGTTCGAGCCGAGGATGTCGGTCGAGAACGAGTACTGGCGGCCGAACGTGACCGTGCCGTATTGCGCCTGGCTCAGGCCAACGTACGCTTGACGGCCGAAGATCGCGCCGCCCTGGCCGATCGTGCCGTTGCCGCTGTTGAAGCCGTTTTCGAGCACGAAGATCGCCTTCAGGCCGCCACCGAGGTCTTCGGTGCCGCGCAGGCCCCAACGGCTGCCCTGGGCCACGCCGTCGTCATACTTGAACAGCTTGCCGCTGCCGCCGTTCGCGGTCTTGCTGTGGTTCACGTAGCTGATACCGGCATCGATGACACCGTACAGGGTCACGCTGCTTTGTGCGTGCGCCGTGCCAGCCGTTGCTGCGAGGATGGCGATGGTCAACAGTTTCTTGTTCAAAGGATTCTCCGAGCGAGTAAATGGCGTGTCCAGTTGCGGTTCCGGCGCTCTCTATGGGCGCTTTCACGGACCGGTCGCAACTTTATCGGCGGGCCACGTAATGAATGTGACAGCCTTGTCATATTACGAATCTGTGGTGCCGATGCGACACTGGATTCTGCCCGGTTGTACAGCCGGGAGTTATACCGATTCCGCCTGAGATTCGATCGGAGTCGGGAATATGCACATGAAATAAGCTTGGTTGGTGCCGTTCCGGCCCCGTGCCACGATGCGCGCTTCAACAACGACACGGGACAAGAGGACACCATGCGACGTTCGATCCTGACCGGCCTCGGCGCGCTTGCCGCGGCGCTGGCCTTTGCCGCGCCCGGCGCGCACGCCGATTCCCAGACGCTGAAGATCGGCACGATGAGCGGCCCCGACGCGCAGATCTGGACCGAGGTGACGAAAGTTGCCGCGCGCGAAGGGCTCGCGATCAAGGTCATCGAATTCAACGATTACGTGCAGCCGAACGCGGCGCTCGATTCGGGCGACCTCGATGCGAACGGCTTCCAGCACCAGCCGTTTCTCGACAGCCAGATCAAGCAGCGCGGCTACAAGATCGTCAACGTCGGGCTGACCTACACGGCGCCGATGGGCTTCTATTCGAAGAAGCTCAAGTCGCTGAAGGACTTGCCGGCCGGCGCGAAGGTCGGGATCCAGAACGATCCGTCCAACGGCAACCGCGCGCTGCTGCTGCTGCAGAAGTACGGCGTGATCAAGCTGAAGCCGGGTGTCGGCAGCAACGGCGTGAACGCGACGCCGCTCGACATCGCCGAGAACCCGAAGAAGATCAAGATCGTCGAGCTCGACTCCGCGCAACTGCCGCGCGCGCTGCCCGACCTCGACGCCGCGTCGATCAACACCGACTACGCGGTGAAGGCCGGCCTCACGCCGGTGAAGGATGCGATCGCGATCGAGGACCTGCGCGGGCCGTACGCGAACCTGATCGCGGTGCGCGCGCAGGACAAGGACAAGCCGTGGGTGAAGAAGCTCGTCGCGGCCTATGAATCGGACGACGTGCGCAAGTTCATCGACCAGAAGTTCGGCGGCGCGATCGTGCCGGCGTTCTGAACGCTGCTCCCGGCTGCTCCCCGGCCGCGTCGCCGGGCATGCCGCCAGGCCGAAAAGCCAATCGCCCGCGCAAGCGGGCGATTTCGTTGGTGCGCGCCGCGATGCGGCACGCGGGCCGGCCGTTCAGGCGGCGGCCCAGGCCAGGCGGCTCAGGCCGACAGCAGCGACCCGGTGCGGATCGGGTTCGCGCCGGCGATGCGCGCGACTTCCATCCCGGCGGTCGCGAAGCGCACGATCTGGCGCGCGTACAGCACGCCCGACACGCTGCTCTTCAGCGTGATCACGCGATCGGTCAGCGGATCGACGATGTCGGCGACTTCCTGGCCGGCCTCGATCCACGCGCCGACCGGCGTGCGGAACACGATCACGCCGGACACCGGCGCGACGAGCGGATCGGTGCCCGCGAGCGGCGTGGCCGGATGCGCGAGCGGCGGCAGCGGCGCGGGCGTGCCGTCGATGACGCCGCGCTCGGTCAGGTATTCGACGATCGCTTGCGCGTCCTTCTCCGCGAGTTCGTACGACACGTCGCGCTCGCTGCGCAGTTCGACCGTGACGGAAATCGCGCCGTTCGGGATCGGGAAGCGATCGCCGAACCGGTTGCGCAGATCCGACCAGCAGAAACTGTGGATCTCGTCGAACGGGTTGCCGACCGAATTCAGCGCGAGCAGCGACGCCTGCGCGTCCAGGTAGCGCGACAGCGGCTCGACGTCTTCCCACAGGTCGGGGTTCGTATACAGGTGCATCACCGCGTCGCTGTCGCAATGCAGGTCGAGCACGATGTCGGCGTCGAACGACAGCTTCTGCAGCGCGAGGCGCTGCGATTCGAGCTCGGTGCGCGGCTTCTGTTCGTCGAGCGCCTCGCGCATCGCGGCGCGTACCGCGGCGAGGTTGCGCTGCGCGTCGTTCGTCAGGCGGCCTTCGATGCGCGGCAGCACGAGCGTCGCGAGATCGTAGAAATTGCGGTTGAAGTTCTGCATCGAGCCGAGCTCGAAGCGGCCGAGGTGATCGCCGAACACGTGCTGCGACAGGCCGATCGGGTTCGGCACGGGGACGATGATCACTTCGCCGCGCAGCTTGCCGGCCGTCTCGAGCGCGGCGATCTTGCGGCGCAGCAGCGCGGCGACCAGCATGCCGGGCAGTTCGTCCGCGTGCAGCGACGACTGGATGTAGACCTTCTTGCCGCCGCGCGGGCCGTAGTGGAAGCTCGTGATCTGGCGTTCGGTGCCGACGGCGGGGGAAATCAGCGGATGGGTCTGCGTTTGCATGATGAGGGGAGCGCGGCGCAGCCGCGAGTGATCCGGTATGCGTGGAAGATCGATTGTACGTTGCCTTCCGCGAACCTATCAAACCGCGCGCCGGCCATGTCGATTTCCTTTACGAATCATCGGGTTGGCGCGTAAAAAATAACGGCGCCGCAGCCCTTCGTCCACGCGCGTTTCGCGGCCTTTCGCCGCGCGCGAGCAAAAAAACGGGCTCCTTGCGGAGCCCGTCTGCGCGGTCGCGAAGCGCGCGTTGCGCGGTGTTACTTGCCGTACACGTCGAAATCGAAGTACTTCTTCGCGATCTTGTCGTACGTGCCGTCCTTGCGCATGCTGGCGATCGCGCCGTCGATCTTCGCCTTCAGGTCGGTGTCTTCCTTGCGCAGGCCGATGCCGGCGCCGTTGCCGAGCGTCTTCGGATCGTCGATGTCCTTGCCGGCGAAATCGAAGCTCGCGCCGCGCGGCGTCTTCAGGAAGCCGATTTCAGCCTGCACCGCGTCCTGCAGCGCGCCGTCCAGACGGCCCGAGATCAGGTCGGCGTAGACCTGGTCCTGGTTCTGGTAAGGCACGACGTTCACGCCCTTCGAGGCCCAGTACGTCTTCGCGTAGGTTTCCTGGATCGTGCCCTGCTCGACGCCGACCGACTTGCCCTTCAGCGATTCGGCCGTCGGCATCAGGCCGGTGCCCTTCTTCGTGACGAGGCGCGTCGGCGTGTTGAACAGCTTCGCCGAGAACGCGATCTGTTCCTGGCGCGCCGGCGTCATCGACATCGACGACAGGACACCGTCGAACTTGCGTGCCTTCAGTGCGGGGATCATCCCGTCGAAGTCGTTTTCGATCCACACGCACTTCGCGTTGATGCGGTGGCAGATCTCGTTGCCGAGATCGACGTCGAAGCCGACCACCTTGCCGCTCGCATCTTTCGATTCGAAAGGCGGGTAGCTTGCGTCGACGCCGAAGCGCACGGTCGACCAGTCCTTCGCGTATGCAGTGCCGGCCGATACGGCGAGCAGGGCCACGGTCACAGCCGCAAGAATCTTTTTCACTCGGTGACTCCTCGTTTTGTTCGATGGGTGCGCGGTTGTGCCGCGCCGTAAGCATTCGGCCCGGCGCGGCTTCGCGTCGGACTGTCCGTTTCGCTGCCCGATGCGGGCGCGCGACGTGCGCAAGATTATCAAGACAAAATACCGGCAGGGCGCCTAGGACAAGCCCCGATACCGGACCCGACGGCCGCGCGTGCGGCGCGCGACCGTTTCAGAGGAAGGAACGATTCAACCAAGCGTTTCGTTGACCGCGCGCTGCAGGCAGGTGACGAATTGCGATACCGCCGGCGTCGGCAGCAGGTCGCGGCGGGCGATGATCGACAGGTCGAAGCGCGGCATGCTTTCGTCGAGTTCGGCCGTGCGGATCCCGAGCGGCGCCACCATCGCGGCCAGCGGGCGCGTGAAGCAGCCGATCACGTCGGAGCGCGCGACGAGCCCGAGCGTCACCGCGAACGACATCGGCGAGCGCAGCAGGCGCTTCGGCAGCGGCAGCCCGCGCGCCTCGAACATCCCGACCATCACGCTGTGCGGAAACTGCTCGGCGCCGACCGTGACGATCCATTCCGCGTCGAGCAATTCCTCTAACCGGCGCGCGTGCGCGAGCGGGTGGCCTTCGCGCATCACGACGGTGAACTCGGTCGACAGCAGCGGCACCTGGGTGAAATCGCGGTCGAGCGCGGGCACATGGTGCATCGCAGCGATGTCGAGCGTGCCGTTGCGCAGTTGCGCGAGCGCGTCGGGCACCGTCACTTCCTCCAGATGCAGGTTCACGTTCGGCATCGACCGGCGGAAGGCGGTGACCGCGTGCGGCAGCGCGGTCAGCGCGATCGACGGCATCGTGCCGACCGCGACGCGCCCCGACATTTCCCCTTTCACCTGCTCGACGGCCTCGACGGTGCGGCGCATGTCGCCGAGCAGCTGCTCGGCGCGCGGCAGCAGCGCGTGGCCGCATGCGGTGAGCTCGACGCCGCGCACGCTGCGCACGAGCAGTTCCGCGTTCAGCGCCGTTTCGAGTTCGCGGATCGTATGCGTGATCGCGGGCTGGGTGACGCCGAGCTCGCGCGCGGCGGCGCGCAGGCTCTTGTGATGCGCGGCGGAGACGAAGGCCTGGAGCTGCGCGATGTTCAGGTGGTTGCGGATGCGGGTCATCGATCGGTTCGGATCTGGCGGCCGGCCGGGGTGTCGGCGCGAAGCTCGATAGGGTAGCGCGAGGCGACGGCGGGCGCGGGGCGGAACAAAAATCGCGAGGCGGTGCGCGGCACCGTTTCGCCGTGTCAGGCGGTAAACCGATCAGGATTGCAGATGATGGCGCGTGCGTGTTCGGGATGCCGTCGATGTACGCCGCGATACGACGTAATCGCGTTTCCGTTCGACGGCGCCCCGGCGTGTCAGGCGAGCGCCAGTTCGACGGCCGCGAGCGTGCGGCGGCGGATCCAGCCGCTCCCGAGCCGGATCGCGAGCCAGTACGGCAGGAACAGCAGGCGCGTGCGCGCGCTCGGACAGTGCACGAAGGTTTCGGTGCGCAGCAACCGCGTACCGGCGGGCAGTCCGACGACCTCGAACCGCAGCACCAGCTTCGCGTCATCCGGATCGTCGTGCCGCACGAACGCCGCGGCGTCGTCGATCGTCCGCACGTCGGGCGTCGGGCGCCAGAAGCGTCCGACGAGCCCGAGCGACAGCGACGTGTCGTCGCGATGCAGCAGCGTGAACGAATCGAAGCCGAAGCGCTCGCGGGCGGCGCCGGCCGGACGCTGGCCCAGCGCGCGGGCGATGGCGGCCGGCGCTTCGCGCACGGCAAGCAGCGCGTCGATGACCGGATCGGCGCGCATGTCGAGCGCGGCGACCGCATCGATGATGCGCGACGGCGGCGCGTCGATCGGCCGCGATTCATGAACTTCGACGAAACCGAACGACGGGATGAACGGCGGCTTGCGCGCCGCGGTCCGCGTGTCTGATTCGGAGACGATGCCGAACGGATTCATGAGCGTTCCGGAGGATAAAACGCGATCGTAGCACCGCGTGCGGATTCGCGATGCGCGGCACGCTGCCGCGGTTTCCCGTGTCGGTCGAACGGCCCGGCGGAACCCCTGCCGTACCGACGAAAAAAAGCCCGGAAACATGCGTTCCCGAGCCTGGAGACCATCGACGACGATGGTGGAGGAGACGATGCCGTCCCGATGCGCGCCGCCCTTCGGCAGGCGACGTCGCGCATGATCCGCGGTCAGATCGCCCAGCCGCCGAGATAGAACGTGACGAGCACGGCCGCGATGAGCACGGTGCCGACGTTGAGCTTGCGGAATTCGCCGCTGGCGACGCGGCCGATCACGAGCGTCGAGAAGCCGAGCATGATGCCGGTCACGATGTTCGCGGTCAGCACGATGAACACCGCGCACACGAGGCCCGACATCGCATCGACCATGTCGTCCATGTGCAGCTTGCTCACGCTGCCGAGCATCAGCAGGCCGACGTACATCAGCGCGGGGGCCGTTGCGTACGACGGCACGAGGCCCGCGAGCGGCGAGAAGAACATCACGACCAGGAACAGCACGCCGACCACCGCGGCCGCGAGGCCCGTCTTCGCACCGGCGGCCACGCCGACGCTCGACTCGATGTAGGCTGCCGCCGGCGCGCCGCCGAGGAAGCCGGAGAAGATCGAGCTGACCGAATCGGCGGTCAGCGCGCGGCCGCCGTTGATGATGCGGCCGTTCTCGTCGAGCTGGCCGGCCTGGCCCGCGACCGCGCGGATCGTGCCGGTCGCGTCGAACACGGCGGTCATCACGAGCGCCAGCACGCTCGGCAGCACGGCCATCGACAATGCGCCCTTGATGTCCATCGCGCCGATCAGCGAGGCGTGGCCCGGTGCGCTCAGCGACGGCAGCGCGAAGATGCCGCGGTACTTCACGGCCGGATCGAACGCGAGGCCGATCAGCGAGATCGCGACCACGACGAGCAGGATGCCGCCCGGCACGCGACGCTTCTCGAGCCCGAAGATCGCGGCGAGGCCGACGACCGACATGATGACCGGGAACGCGGTGATCTGGCCGAGCGAGACCGGCAGGCCGGCGCCCGGATTCTTGATCACGAGACCGACGTCGTTCGACGCGATCAGCAGCAGGAACAGGCCGATGCCGATCCCGGTGCCGTGCGCGACGCCCGCGGGCAGGTTGCGCAGGATCCACGAACGCACGCCGGTGACCGAGATGCCCGTGAACACGAGGCCCATCAGGAACACGGCGCCGAGCGCGACGGTCGGCGGCAGGCCCTTGCCGAGCACGAGCCCGAACGCGGTGAACGCCGTCAGCGAAATCGCGCAGCCGATCGCGATCGGCAGCTTCGCCCACAGGCCCATCAGCAGCGAACCGAACGCGGTGGTGAGGCAGACCGCGACGAATACCGCGCTCGTGTCGAAGCCGGCCTTGCCGAACATGCCGGGCACGACGAACACGGAGTAGACCATCGCGAGGAAAGTGGTCACGCCCGCGACGATTTCGCGACGCTGCGTGCTGCCGCGCGACGAAATGCCGAAGTACCGGTCGATGGCTCCCTTGGTGCCGAAGTCCGTTTCTTCCGCGCCGACGCCGACCGTCGGCTGCACCGGGGTATCACTCATGAGCTTGCTCCTTTATCAGCATGCTGAAACGGCCCGTGGCGGACCGTCGTCAGGGTGTCTCGAATCTGGTTGGAATGGTTGGCGGCGTCGTGGGGACGCATCACGCGTGAGTCGTGTCGTCGTACGCGCGTCGAAGGGGGCGCGTGTGCCGCGTCGTGCGACGCGTGGTGCGGTCGATCCCGTCACGTGTGCTTTGCCGTAGCGAAGGTTAGGCGAACGGCCCATCACGTCCCATTGGGGGAAGAGCATGCAGCGCATGTCGCAGCGCTTATATCGGCGTGCAACGGGGCTTCGTCGTCGCGGAACGCGTGTATACGCCTAGTTCGAATCCGTTAAGGCGACTATTTGAATGCAGGGTCGGCGGGCGGGGCGAAAGCGGGTGATGCATCGAGTCTTACGAAGAACTTTCGGAGAGGCTGCGCGGGAGCGCGGAAACAGCCGCGCCGGATGTGAAAACGCGGCCGTGCGCAACCCGCATCCGGAAGATGCCGGTGCCGCGCGCGGGCCGCGCTCGCGCTCGTCCTGGCCTGCCACTGCATCAGACACGCGCGAGATGCGCGAGGTACGTGCAGAACATGTCGGCCATCGCGGTCGCATATGCATCGATTTCCGCAGGCGTGCGCGCGGTTTCGGAGAACGCCTTGCCGCCCGTCGTGAGCGTCGTCATGATCAATTCGCACGCGAGCGCATGCGTGGCGTCGGGCACGTCGGGCAGCGCTTCGCGCATGAACGCGCTGAAGATCCGGTTGCACGCGGCCTTCACTTCCTGCGCCTCGGGGGCGTCGCGATAGAGCGGCGCGGCATCGTCGAGCGCGATGCGCATGGGCGCCTCGTCGCATTCCGAACGGATGAACGCGTGGACGACGGTGCGCAGGCGCTCGGGCGGCGTCTGCCGCGGGTCCTGCAGCATCGCGCACAGCATCTCGGAAGTCTGCCGCCACTCGTCGTGCTGGAGCCGGAACAGCACGGCCGCCTTGTTCGGGAAGTACTGGTACAGCGAGCCGACGCTCACGCCGGCGCGCTCGGCGACGCGCGCCATCGTGAAGCGCTGCGCGCCTTCGGTCGCCAGAACCTGAATAGCGGCCTGCAGCACGGCGTCGACGAGCTGGGTCGAGCGGGCCTGCCGAGGCAGTCTGCGCGAGGCGATCGGGGTGTTGCGGCGGTCGGTCATGACGGGTCTGCCAATGCGAATAGTAAAACCTGAATAGTTCGTCATATTCTAGTCGGGCGCCCTGACGCACTCAACCTGACACCGGAGATCCGCATGACCACCCT
This sequence comes from Burkholderia sp. BCC1993, assembly GCF_905339865.1. NCBI lineage: Bacteria > Pseudomonadati > Pseudomonadota > Betaproteobacteria > Burkholderiales > Burkholderiaceae > Burkholderia > Burkholderia sp. BCC1993. The sequence goes on from NZ_CAJPGZ010000009.1 coordinate 262,049, forward strand.
GATTCACGACCCGCTGGCGTCGCTGCTCGCGCGCCTGTTCGACGAAGCCGAGGCATCGTCGCCCGCGTCGAGCCCGGACTTCGCCGACCTGTCGCACGACGAGCACGCGCGGCTGATGCGCAGCAAGACCGGTTACGCCGATTTCTATGCACGCCTGAAGGACTATCCGCTCGCGGTGTCGCGCGAGACGGGCACGCTGCTGTACATGCTCGCGCGCGGCTGCGGTGCGCGCTCGATCGTCGAATTCGGCACGTCGTTCGGCATCTCGACGCTGCACCTCGCGGCCGCGCTGCGCGACAACGGCGGCGGCCGGGTGATCACGAGCGAGTTCGAAGCGTCGAAGGTCGAACGGGCGCGCGCGAACCTGGCGGCGGCCGGGCTGGCCGATCTGGTGGAAATCCGCGTGGGCGATGCGTTGCGCACGCTGTCGGCCGATCTGCCGGAGACCGTCGATCTCGTGTTGCTCGACGGTGCGAAGGCGCTGTATCCGGAGATCCTCGCGCGGGTCGAGCCGCGGCTGCGGCCCGGCGCGTTCGTCGTCGCCGACAACGCGGAATACAGCCCCGACTACCTCGCCTACGTGCGTGCGCCGGAGAACGGCTACCTGTCGGTGCCGTTCGGCGGCGATGTCGAGCTGTCGATGCGGATCGGCTGAGCGGCGAGGCGTTGCAAGCGTGCGCGCCGCGGGCGGGCCGATCGGTGCCGCCGGTCGACCCGGCGGCACCTGCGTGACTTACAGGCGGTAGCCGCCGCTCGCGTCGATGACCTGGCCGGTCGTCCATTGCGACGCCGGGCTCGCGAGAAAGCCGATCACGCCCGCGATGTCTTCGGGCGTGCCGACGCGGCCGAGCGGGCTGGCCGACGTCATCGTCGCGCGGCCGTCGTCGGTGCGCAGCCAGCTCGCGTTCATGTCGGTATCGACCGGGCCGGGCGCGACCGCGTTGACGACGATGCCGCGCGGGCCGAGTTCGACCGCCCAGTGGCGCGTCAGCGTGTCGACGGCGGCCTTCGACGCGGCGTACGCGGAAATCGCGCTGAAGTTGCCGCCGGCTTCGAACACGCGGCTCGACAGCACGCTCGACAGGTTCACGATCCGGCCGCCGCGCGGCATGCGCTTCACGGCCTGCTGCGTCGTGAAGAACACGGCTTTCACGTTCAGCGAGAACTGGCGGTCGAACAGCGCGACCGACGTGTCGTCCAGCGTGCCGCCGTCGGCGACGCCGGCGTTGTTGACGAGCACGTCGAGCGTGGCCGGCAGGTTCTGTTCGGCGACCGCGCGATCGAGGGCATCGAACAGCGTGGCGACGCCGTCCGGCGCATCGAGGTCGGCCTGGATCGCGACGCCGCGGCCGCCGAGTTCGCGGATGCCGGCGAGCGTCTGTTCCGCCGCCGCGCGATCGGCGCGATAGTGGACCGCGACGATGAAGCCCTGTCGCGCGAGTTCGTACGACGTGGCACGGCCGATACCGCGCGAGCCGCCGGTGACGAGGGCGAGTTTCGATGCTTGCGTGCTCATGTTCAGTTCCTGCAAAACCTGCAAAAGGAACGGCGCCGCCGGCCGAAGCGGGCGGCGCCGGAAAGGGAAACCGTCGTTGCGGGCCGCCGGCAACCGGTCGACGAACGGCCCGCGCGATCAGCGGATCGCGACCGGGTTGATGTTGACCTGCGTGGAGCCGACGTACAGCGGCTGGCCGAGCACGAACAGGAATTCCCACGCGTTGTCGCGCACCAGCGCGCGGCTGTCGATCAGCTCCAGGTTGTAGATGCCGCGCTTCGCGAGCATGTACTGATTGATCGGGAACTCGTCCTTCGTGTGCGGATTCGGATAGACCTCGGACGCCCACGTGTCGCCGCCGAACGCGACGATGCCCTGGTCGGCGAGCCACTTCGCGGCTGCCATGCCGATGCCCGGCTCGACATCGAGGAACTGTTTGTTGTCCTTGCCGATCAGCTCGAGCCAGCCGGTATTGAACAGCACGACGTCGCCCTTGCGCAGCGTCAGCCCTTCCTTCTTCAGTACGGCCTGGATGTCGGCGACCGTGAATTCGGTGCCGCCCGGCACGATCGGCTTGCCGTAGTAAGCGGTCATGTCGAGCACGACGCCGCGCGTGACGATCGGCGGCACTTTCTCGACGCCGAGCTTCTTCACGCCGTCGACGGTCACGAAATCGGCCGCCTTGTTGCCGTTGTAGTACACGTTGTCGATGCCGATGTGGCCGATGCCGTTCAGCTGCGTGCCGACGCCGGTCCATGCGTTGACCAGTTCGTCGTTGAACGTGAACTTGTTCGGGCCGAGGCTCTTGCCGGCCTGCTGGCCGACCTGCACGTTGTACAGCCGGAAGCTGCGGTGGCGGAATGCCGGCAGGTCCTTGTCCACCGGCACGGCCAGCGGATAGGTCTTGCCGGCCTTCACGAGGCCGACCGCCTGCTTGACGACGTCGGGCGTCAGCAGGTTGGCCGCGCCGATTTCGTCGTTCGCGCCGTACACGGACGGATACCAGTCGGCCGCGGGTGCGGCCGGCGCGGCGTGCGCTGCCTGGGCCGCCGTGAACGGCAGGATCGCGGCGAGCGCGAGCCGGGCGAGCGTTGCTTTCATGCCAGATTCCTTCGGATCATTTACGCCGCGGCTTGCGCGAGCGTCGGATAGTCGGTCAGGCCCTGTGCGCCGCCGCCGAACAGCGTATTGCGGTCGTGCGGCGTGAGCGCGGCGCCGGTGCGCAGGCGCTCGGGCAGGTCGGGGTTCGCGACGAACGGGCGGCCGAAGGCGACGAGGTCGGCCCAGCCGGCGGCGATCGCTTCGCGGGCGCGCTCGGCGGTGTATGCGCCGGCGTAGATCAGCACGCCCGGGTACGCGGCACGCAGCTGCTGCTTGAATTCGACCGGCATCAGCGGCGCGTCGTCCCAGTCGGCTTCCGCGATGTGCAGGTAGCCGACGCCGAGTTCGCCGAGCAGCTTCGCGGCGGCGAGGTAGGTCGTTTCGGGATCGTCGTCGACGCAGCCGTTCAGCGTGGTCAGCGGCGCGAGGCGGATGCCGACGCGCGACGCGTCGCCGGTGCCTTCGATCAGCGCCTGCGTGACTTCGCGCAGGAAGCGCAGGCGGTTTTCCAGCGAGCCGCCGTACGCGTCGGTGCGCGTGTTCGCGTTCGAGTCGATGAACTGGTTCACGAGGTAGCCGTTCGCGCCGTGCAGCTCGACGCCGTCGAAGCCGGCTTCGATCGCGTTGCGCGCGGCGGCGCGGTACTGATCGACGATCTCGCGGATGTCGTCGACGGACAGCGCCCGCGGCTCGGAGGCCTGCACGAAGCCCGGCGTGCTGCCGTCTTCACCGGCGATGAACACGTTCACGCCCTTCGCCTGGAGCGGCGACGACGACACGGGTTGCCGGCCGCCGAGCAGGCTCGTGTGGCTCAGCCGGCCGACGTGCCAGAGCTGCGCGAAGATGCGACCGTGCGCGGCGTGGACGGCGTCCGTCACCTTGCGCCAGCCGGCGACCTGCGACGGCGTATGGATGCCGGGCGTCCATGCGTAGCCCTTGCCGAGCGGCGCGATGTAGGTGCCTTCGCTGACGATCAGGCCCGCACTCGCGCGCTGCGCGTAATACGCGGCCATCAGTTCGTTGGCTTCGTCGCCGGGCTGGCTCGCGCGCGAGCGCGTCATCGGCGGCATCACGATGCGGTTCGGCAGCGTCAGCGCGCCGAATTGCAGCGGTTGGAACAGCGGGTCCTGGGTCATGATGGATTCCTGTCGGTGCCGCGGCCGGCTGGCCGCGAACGGGTCGATTGAGGGTGCGGCGCGCTTAGTCCCACGTCGGCGCGAGGCCGGCCGGATCGACTTCGCGGCCGTTGCGCTCGAGCGCGGCGATCTGCGCCATGTCTTCGTCGGTGAGGCGCAGCGTCTGCGCGAGCAGGTTGCTTGCGAGGTTCTCGCGCTTGGTCGACGACGGGATCACCGAGTAGCCGAGCTGCAGTGCCCAGGCCAGCGCGACTTGCGCCGGCGTCGCGTCGTGACGCTGCGCGATCGCGCCGATCACCGGGTCGCCGAGCACCTTGCCGTACGCGAGCGTCATGTACGACGTCACGTGGATGCCTTCGGCGTTCAGGAACTCGACCAGCTTGCGGTTCTGCAGGTACGGGCTCAGTTCGATCTGGTTCGTCGCGATCGCATCCTTGCCGACCACCGCGATCGCTTGCTTCGTCAGTTCGATGTTGAAGTTCGAGATGCCGATCTGGCGCGTGAGGCCCTTCGCCTTGGCTTCGGCGAGCGCAGTCATGAATGCCTCGAGCGACACGCCGTTGTCCGGGGCCGGCCAGTGGATCAGCGTCAGGTCGACATAGTCGGTGCGCAGCTTGCGCAGGCTCTCCTCGAGGCTCGCCACCAGCTTTTCCGGTGCGTAGTTGTCGACCCAGATCTTCGTCGTGAGGAACAGGTCTTCGCGGCGCACGCCCGACGCGGCGATCGCTTCGCCCACTTCGGCTTCGTTGCCGTAGATCTGCGCGGTGTCGATCGCGCGGTAGCCGACTTCGAGGCCGTTACGGACCGAGTCGATCACAACCTGGCCTTGCAGGCGGAACGTACCGAGGCCGAACGCGGGAATGTTGCTCATCTTGTGCTCCTGAAAGGGGAACGGTTGCGGTATGGAAGTCATTCTGGCGTTTGATACTGATGAGATAAACGCCTCTAGAGGTCAAAAATATTTGATTTAAAGTCAAATATTGGTCGTGGGTCGAGCCGGCTGCCGGCGTGCCTTCGTCAGGCCGTAGCCGTGCGCGCGTTCGTGTCGGCAGCGTCGTTCGCATTCGCATGGAATGCCGGCAGCACGTCCGACGCGATCTCGGCCATCGTCTCGTCGAGCGGACGGCGGTTGCGGCGGAAATGCAGGCCGATGTGCTGCACGCCCGCGTCGCGCATCGCCGCGAGTTCCTCTGTCAGCGCGATGCGCCCGGCGCGCGCGCCGAAGCGGTGCCGCTGCAGCGGCTCGTGCGGATCTTCCGCGAGGTCGAGGTGGATGAAGCTCACGTACGGCTTGTCGCCGGCCACCGCGCGCCAGTTCGCGACCCGTTTCAGGTGATCGTCCGGCGTGCCCGGATACGCGAGGCAGCCGTCCATGTGTTCGCCGATCCAGGCGGGCGTCTGCTGCGCGAGACCCGCGACGAGCAGCGGCACCGGCGAGCGCGCGGCCGGCAGCACGTCGAGGCCCGGCGGCAGGTGAGCGCGCGCGCCGTCGCGCAGCAGCGCGATCTGGTCGCGGAAATTCGCGCCGCGCGATGCGAAGTCGCGGCCGAACAGCGGATATTCGACCGGCCGGTCGCCGCTCGCGACGCCGAGCAGCAGGCGTGAGCGGCTCAGTTCCTGGATCGTCGCGGCCGATTTCAGCGTCAGCAGCGGTTCGCGCAGCGGCAGCACGACGGCCGCCGTGCCGAGCAGGATGTCGCGCGTGATGCCGGCGAGGTAGCCGAGATACGAGAAGGTCTCGAACACCTGCGCGGCGTCGCCGAACGACGGGTCGTACACCGGCACGTCGCGCACCCAGAGCGCGCGGAAGCCGAGCGTGTCGGCCAGTTGTGCGAGTTCCGCGTGAATTTCCAGGTCGGGCACGCCTTGGCGGCGGCCGTCATGCTGGCGCTTCGCGTCGCCGGCCGGCGACCAGTCGTTGTCGAGCGGCAGTTCGATGCCGATGCTGAAGCCGCCGGCGGTGAGCTTGTCGAGTGAGGTGGACATGGTCGGGCGTCTCCGTTCAGACCGCGCGCAGGCTGCCTTCGAGCCGGTAGAAATCGAGCGACGACGCGGTGAAGAACGAGCGCGACGTGCCGGCGGAGAAATCGTCGATGTGCACCACGGTTGCACGATCGGCTTCCTGCCACGAGATCGCATAGGTCTCGCCGGCGACGTGCTGCCACGTGTAGGCGACTTCGCCCTTCGCGCCGGCGTATGCGCCTTCGGTGATCTCGTAGCGCATGTGGAGGCCGTCCTCGTCATAGGCGTTGAGGGCGGTGAGCCCGTCGTAGCGGACTTCGAACGTCTTGCCGGCGAACGGCGGGCGTTGGGTCGATGCGTTCATGCTGAGTAGCTCCTGCAAAAAGTTGACGTTCAATGGGCGAGTTCGACGGGTTCGGCCGTGCGTTCGGGCAGCCCCTGGCCGCGGTCGAGGCGGCCGCTCAGCGCGGTCAGCGCGAATGCGCCGAGCGTGACGGCGGCGGCGATCCACGGCGTATGGCCGAGGCCGACGTTCGCGACGATCAGGCCGCCGAGCGACGAGCCGCCCGCGACGCCGAGGTTGAACGCGGCGATGTTGAAGCCCGAGGCGACGTCGGTGGCGTCCGGCGCGAAGTGGCGCGCCTGCTTGACGACGTACACCTGCAGCCCCGGCACGTTGCCGAACGCGACCGCGCCCCACGCGAGCATCGTCAGCACCGCGAGCCACTTCACGTGCACCGTGAAGGTCAGCGCGAGCAGCACGATCGCGAGCAGCAGGAAGATCCGCTTGAGCGCCTTGACCGGGCCGACGCTGTCGGCGAGCTTGCCGCCCCACACGTTGCCGACCGCGACCGACACGCCGTAGCCGACGAGCACCAGGCTGACCTGCGACGGCGTGAAGCCGGCGATCTGTTCGAGCAGCGGCGCCATGTAGGTGAACGCGATCAGCGAGCCGCCGTAGCCGACCGCCGTCATCGCATAGACGAGCAGCAGGCGCGGCTGGGCGAGCACGCGGAACTGGCGGGCGAGCGGCGCCGGCGGCGTTTGCGGAAGACCGCGCGGCACGAACGCCACCGCGCCGAGGAACGCGACGAGGCCGAACAGCGCGACGATCAGGAACGTCGCGCGCCAGCCGAAGTGCTGGCCGATGAAGGTGCCGAGCGGAATGCCGGCGACGAACGCGACGGTCATCCCGCTGAACATCGTCGCAATCGCGCTGGCGGCCTTGTCCTTCGGCACGAGCGTGGTCGCGATGATCGAGCCGACCGAGAAGAACACGCCGTGCGCGAGGCCGGTGAGCACGCGCGCGACGATCAGCGATTCGTAGGTCGGCGCCTGCCAGGCGACGAGGTTGCCGACGGTGAAGAGCGCCATCAGCGCGGCGAGCAGCGTCTTGCGCGGCACGCGGCCGGTGAGCGCGGTGAGGAGCGGCGCGCCGATCGCGACGCTCAGCGCGTAGAGGCTGACGAGCAGGCCGGCCGACGGCAGGCTGACGCCGAGATCGGCGCCGATCGTCGGGATCAGCCCGACGATCACGAATTCGGTCGTGCCGATGGCAAAGGCGCTGATGGTCAGCGCAAGCAGGGCGAGTGGCATGGCGGGATCCTGGTTCCAGTGAGGATGGATCGCAGTGTGCCGCCTTTACTTTTGCGGAAAAACTGGTCTATAAACCAAATTGTTTTGATTTCAGATCAACAATGAAGATCACCCTCGACGAACTCCAGGCCTTTGCCGCCGTGGTCGACACCGGTTCGATCACCGCCGCCGCCCAGCAGCTCGACCTCACCGTGTCGGCCACGAGCCGCACGCTCGCGCGGCTCGAGGAGAAGCTGAAGACCACGCTGCTGCGCCGAACTACGCGCCGGCTCGAACTGACCGAAGAGGGGCGCGCGTTCCTGCAGGAGGCGCGCGCGATCATCGAATCGGTCGAGAACGCCGAGGAGCAGATGCTCGCGCGGCGCGAGATGCCGTCGGGGCGGCTGCGCGTCGATGCCGCGACGCCGTTCATGCTGCACGTGATCGTGCCGCTCGTGCGCGGCTACCGCGAACGTTTCCCGAAGGTCGACCTGGAGCTGAACAGCAACGAAGGGATCATCGACCTGCTCGAGCGGCGCACCGACGTCGCGATCCGGATCGGCCGGCTCAAGGATTCGACCCTGCATAGCCGGCGGATCGGCAACAGCCGGCTGCGCATCCTCGCGAGCCCCGCCTATATCGAAGCGCACGGCCAGCCGCGCAAGGTCGAGGAGCTCGAGAAGCACACGCTGCTCGGCTTCACGCAGCCCGAATCGCTGAACGTGTGGCCGATCCTCGGCGCGGACGGCGAGCCGAGCCGCATCGAGCCCGGTATCTGGTCGTCGAGCGGCGAGACGCTGCGGCAGCTCGCGCTGGAGGGCGCGGGCGTCGTGTGCCTGTCGGATTTCATGACCGCGCAGGATCGCGAGGCCGGGCGGCTCGTGCAGGTGCTCGCGCGGCAGACGCTCGACGTCGAGCAGCCGATCAACGCGGTGTATTACCGGAATACCGCGATTTCGTCGCGGATCGCGTCGTTCGTCGATTACATGATCGAGGTGCTGGGTGGCGGGAGCGGCGGCAGCGATGCGCCGGCGCGGCGCAAGGCGGCGTGGATGGGGACGGTGTAGCCGGGGACGCTGCAGCGTGGAGGCCGGGTGCCGTTCCGGCGCGGGACGGCTCAGGGGATTTCCTCTGGCCGAAGGTTACGGCCGGGAGGCGGGCGGTGTGCGGCGGGCGCCCTGATGTGACCCGGCATGCCAACGGCGCTCGCGTCGCCGGCATGCCATCGTGTGCTGCGCTTCTTAAGCTTCTTACGCTTCCTCGGACCACGACATGTTGTCGCGCGCCAGCAGCGCCGACGATGCCGCCGGCCCGAACGTGCCTGCGGTGTACAGGCGCGGCCGGTCGCCGAGCTGCTTCCAGCCGTTGAGGATCGGCTCGACCCACGACCAGGCGGCCTCGAGTTCGTCGCGGCGCATGAAGTGCGTGAGGCGCCCGCGGATCACGTCGATCAGCAGCCGTTCGTACGCTTCCGCGCGCCGTTCCGGAATCGCCTGCTGCAGGTCGAGGTTCAGGCTCACGGGAACCATCTTCATCCCGCTGCCCGGCTCCTTCGCGAGCATCTGCAGCTGGATCGACTCTTCCGGCTGCAGCTGGATCACGAGGCGGTTGCTGTAGTGGCGCGGGCCGGTCGGGATGATCGAGAACGGCATGTCGGCGAACTCGATCACGATTTCCGACTGGCGGCGCTGCAGCCGCTTGCCGGTGCGCAGGAAGAACGGCACGTTCGCCCAGCGCCAGTTGTTGATGTGCGCACGCAGCGCGACGAAGGTCTCCGCGTGGCTGTCCGCCGGCACGTTCTCCTCGTCGAGATAGCCCTTCACCGGCTGGCCGTCGACCGCGCCGGCCGTGTACTGGCCGCGCACGGTATCGCGCGCGACGTCCGACAGCGCCATCGGCCGCAGCGAGCGCAGTACCTTCAGCTTCTCGTCGCGCACCGCGTCCGGGTCGAGCGACACCGGCGGCTCCATCGCGACGATGCACAGCAGCTGCAGCAGGTGGTTCTGCACCATGTCGCGCAGCGCGCCGGTATGGTCGTAGAAGCCCGCGCGGCTGCCGACGCCGACCGTCTCCGCCACCGTGATCTGCACGCTGCGGATGCTCGGCGCCTGCCACAGCGGCCCGAAGATCGGGTTGCCGAAGCGCAGCACCATCAGGTTCTGCACGGTTTCCTTGCCGAGGTAATGGTCGATCCGGTAGATCTGCGATTCCGCGAAATGCTTGCCGACCGCATCGTTGATCGCCTGCGCCGACGCGAGATCGTGGCCGAGCGGCTTTTCGAGGACGACGCGCGAGCGCGCATCGACGAGGTGCGCGGCCGACAGGTTGTCGCAGATCGTCGTGAACAGCTCGGGCGACGTCGACAGGTAGAACACGTGGATCGCGTCGCTGCGCGCGGCTTCGGCGAGGCGCGCGTAGTCTTCCGGCGCGCTCACGTCGATCAGCACGTACTTGAACAGGTCGAGGAATCGGCTCCACGCGTCGGCGTCGAAGGCCTTGTCGTCGATGAACGGGCGCGATTGCTCGTCCATGAACTTGCGGTAGCCGTCGATGCCCCAGTCGCGGCGGCCGACCGCGATGATGCGCGTCTCCGGCGGCAGGTTGCAGTGCAGGTGCGCCATGTACAGCGCGGGCAACAGCTTGCGGGCGGCCAGGTCGCCGCCGCCGCCGAAGATGATCATGTCGACGGGTTGGTCGGCTTCGGTCTGGTTGGGCTTATTCGTCATGAGTGGTTCGCGGTCTGAAGCGGTGTGAGCGTGGAACGAACGGCGAGCGCCGGGCGCCGGTGGGTTGGCGCGCCAGTACGTGAAAACGCTAATAGTGCACGCTTTTGATCGATTGCGGATGGGTTCCCGCGTATGTAACAGGGCTTGCATGACCTGCGTTGGCGCGATTATGATTGAGCGCTCACTCATTAAAGGAATCGAACGTGGCCCGACCGCGCAGTCCCGACAAGCACGATGCCATCCTCGCCGCTGCCGCCCGCGCGCTCGCGGAGGACGGTGCGAGCGCGACCACCGCGCGCATCGCGCGGCTCGCCGGCGTGGCGGAAGGCACGGTGTTCACCTATTTCGAGACCAAGGATGCGCTGCTGAACGCGCTGTACCTGAGCCTGAAGGCGGACATGCGCGACGCGATGATGACCGGGTTTCCGGAGCACGCGCCGGCCGAACAGGCGATGCTGCATGCGTGGAACGGCTATGTGTCGTGGGGCGTCGCGAACCCGGACGGGCGGCGCGCGCTGCAGCAGCTCGGCGTGAGCGGCCGCATCGACGACGCGCATCGCGCGGCCGGTGCCGAAGGCTTCGGCGCGATCAGCGCGTTGCTGCGTGCGCAAGTTGCCGCGGCGGGCGGGCTGCAGACCGACGACGCGCATGCGTTCTGCGCGGCGTTGTTCACGTCGATCGCGGAAACGGCGATGGAGTCGATCGCGCGCGACCCGGCGTTGGCCGATGCGTACCGCGAGGCCGGGTTTCGCGCGCTGTGGGCCGTGTTGCACGCGGTGTGAACGGCGATCGGCGTGACGGAAAGCTGAAGACGGGTGATCGGCGGCGCCTCGGGTTCGGGCATTGCCGCACCGACGGAAGGCGGTTTTCAGGCAGGGCGAGGCGCGGTGAAAACGATCGTCTCATCGCCCATATTAATGAGTGAGTAATCATTCATTTTGTGATTTCAACTTTGTCGAGGAGTGGGAAAATGTCGAAAGTCTGGCTGGTAACAGGGGCCGCACGCGGCCTGGGGCGCTCGATCGCGGAAGCGGTGCTGGCGGCGGGCGATCGTCTGGTGGCCGGCGCGCGCGATCCCGCGCGGCTCGCGGATCTGGAAGCACGGTACGGCGACCGGCTGCTGCCGATGGAACTCGACGTGACCGACGCGGCGGCGGCGGCGCATGCGGTGGCGGCGGCCCGCGACGCGTTCGGCCGCATCGACGTGCTGGTGAACAACGCGGGCTACGGTCATACGGCACCGTTCGAGCAGATGGGCGCCGACGACTTCCGCGACCAGATCGAAACGAACCTGTTCGGCGTGGTCAACCTGACGCGCGCGGTGCTGCCGACGATGCGCGCGCAGCGCGCGGGCCACATCTTCCAGGTGTCGTCGGTCGGCGGGCGCACGTCGACGGTTGGCCTGTCCGCGTATCAGGCCGCGAAGTGGGCGGTCGGCGGGTTCAGCGACGTGCTGTCGAAGGAAGTCGCGCCGTTCGGTGTGCGCGTCTGCACGCTGGAGCCGGGCGGGATGCGCACCGAATGGGCCTCGGAGGCGAAGCGCGAGGTCGACGGCCTGCTGCCCGACTATCAGCCGTCGGTCGGGAAGATGCTCGAACTGCTCGGCGCGTATGGCGGTCACGAGGTCGGCGATCCCGCGCGGATCGCGGCGCTGATCGTCGAGCTGTCGCGTCGCGACGACGTGCCGATGCGCTTGCTGCTCGGCGGCGACGCGCTGTTCGTGTGCGAGCAGGCGGAAGCGCAGCGCGCAGAGGAGGCGGCGCGGTGGCGCGATACGACGCTGTCGACGATGTTCCCGGACGCGAAGCTGCCGGATGGGCTGCAGGCGTTGAAGCAGGTCGGGTAAGCCCGGGAGCCGGGGCAGCGCGGGTTCGCGCGAGCGTCGCGCGGCGACCGGAGGAAGACCGGGCGCATGCACGCCCCGGTCTTCGACGGCGATCGCCGTTGCCGGCGGCCCTCAGCGCCCCAGCGCGTAGAACTCCGCGTTCGGCCGCATGTTCGTCACGTTCGCGATGCGGTTCGACATCCCGAAGAACGCCGAAATCGCTGCGATGTCCCACGCGTCCTCTTCGGTGAAGCCATGCGACTTCAGCGTGTCGAAGTCCGCTTCGCCCACCTGGTGCGCGATCTGCGAAACCTTCATCGCGAAGTCGAGCATCGCCTTCTGCCGAGCGGTGATGTCGGCCTTGCGGTAGTTGGTCGCGACCTGGTCGGCGATCAGCGGATCCTTCGCGCGGATGCGCAGGATCGCGCCGTGCGCGATCACGCAGTACTGGCACTGGTTCACGCTGCTGGTGGCCACGACGATCATTTCGCGTTCGGCCTTGGTGAGGTTGCCCGGCTTGTCCATCAGCGCGTCGTGATACGCCATGAACGCGCGAAACTCGTCCGGGCGATGCGCGAGCGTGAGGAACACGTTCGGGATGAAGCCCGACTTTTCCTGGACGGCCGCGATCCGTTCGCGAATGTCGTCGGGCAGGTCTTCGAGCGCGGGCACCGGAAAGCGGCTGACGGGCGCGTGGTCTGCAGCGGTCATGAGGTCTCCTGGATAAAGCGGCACGGGCGAGCGCGATTCGCGCGCCACCGGCCGGGTATGAAACGATGCGTCGCCGTCGCCGTCGCCGTCGCCGTCGCCGTCGCCGGCGTCATGCGTTGACGTCCACGACGATGCGGCCGCGCACCTTGCCGCCGATCAGGTCCTCGGCGAGCGGGATGACATTTGCGAGGCCGACCTGATGGCTGATGGTGCCCAGTTTCTCGACATCGAGATCGGACGCGAGCCTGCGCCATGCCTCCAGACGCTCGGCGCGCGGGCACATCACGCTGTCGATGCCGACGAGCGTCACGCCGCGCAGGATGAACGGCGCGACGGTCGCGGGGAAGTCCATGCCGGCGGCGAGGCCGCAGGCCGTCACGACGCCGCGATAGCGCGTGGTTGCGCACACGTTGGCGAGCACGTGGCTGCCCGCGACGTCGACCGCGCCCGCCCAGCGTTCCTTGCCGAGCGGCTTGCCGGGCGCGCTGAATTGCGACCGGTCGAGAATCTCCGCCGCGCCGAGCTGGCGCAGATAGTCGGCATCGGCCGGGCGGCCGGTCACGGCGACGACGCGATACCCGAGCCGCGCGAGGATCGCGGTGGCGACGCTGCCGACGCCGCCGGCCGCGCCGGTCACCACGATCTCGCCATCGTTCGGGCTCACGCCATGCCGTTCCAGCGCCATCACGCACAGCATCGCGGTGTAGCCGGCCGTGCCGATGGCCATCGCCTGTTGCGGCGAAAACGCGGACGGCAGCGGCACCAGCCAGTCGCCGTCGACGCGTGCCTTCTGCGCCAGGCCGCCCCAATGCGTTTCGCCGACGCCCCAGCCGTTCAGCACGACGCGGTCGCCTGCCCGGTAGTCCGGATGCGTGCTGTGTTCGACCTCGCCGACGAGGTCGATGCCCGGCACCATCGGAAATTTGCGGACCACCGGGCTCTTGCCGGTGATCGCGAGCCCGTCCTTGTAGTTCAACGTCGAATAGCCGACCCGGATCGTCACGTTGCCCGCAGGCAGCTGCGCGTCGTCCAGCGTCTGCAGCCGCGCGTGCTGGCCGGTCTCGTCCTTGTCGATCACGATGCCCTGGAACATCCGTCCTCCTTTCTAGACCGATCGTCTAGTTAATGGGGAAAAAAACTCAGCGGCGAGGCAATCCATTGAAGAAAAACTGGGCGAACAGCGCGAGCGGCACGTCGCTGCGTTCGAGTTTCGCGCGCAGCACGGCGCCTTCCCAGCCGATCCAGAAGAACGCGGCCAGCTCGGCGGGATCGGCCGAGGCCGCCAGTTCGCCGGCTTGCTGTGCCGCGACCAGGCAGTCGGCCAGACGGCGCTGCCAGTCCTCGAACGTCTCACGCAGGCGCGCGCGGAAACGCTCGGGCAGCGCGCCCATTTCCTGGCCGAGGTTGCCGATCAGGCAGCCTCGGCTGTATTCGTAGCGGGCCATGCCGTCGCGCGCATCGTCGACGAACGCGCGCACGCGCGCCAGCGGCGCGAGCCCAGTCTGGTTGAAATGGCGGTCCAGCTTGCGCGCGAAGAACTCGGCGTAGCGATCGATCAGCTCGAGGCCGAACGCTTCCTTGCTGTCGAAGTAGTGATAGAAGGAGCCCTTCGGCACGCCGGCGCGCCCGAGGATCTCGTCGAGGCCGGTGGCGGAAAAGCCCTTTTCGGTGAGCACCTCCAGCCCGGTGCGCAACAGCATGTCACGTGTCGCGACGAGGTCTTCGTGCTGCTTCGGTGGCCTGCCGCGGCGGCGCGGCGGATCGGTTCGAACGTCCATGGGCGAATAATAGACCGTTCGTCTCAAAAATCAACGGCGGGCATGTCGATCGCGCCGGGCGAACGCATGCCGGCGACCTTTGCCCGCGTTAACCCTGATTAATAAAGCTTATCGCGGTGAAAAATTCCGCATCTTATTGAACCGATATCGGCTCGCTATAGTGGCTCGCTTTCCCGCACGCACCGTTTGCGTGCGGCTGACACGCTGACGATCAGCAGGAGCCGCTTGATGACCACCGACGCCCGATTCACCGAAATCGAGGATCTGATGCCCGCCGCCAGCGGGCTGCGCGAGATCCGCCATCACATTCACCGCCACCCGGAACTCGCGTACGAGGAGCACGAAACGGCGGCGCTCGTCGCGGACAAGCTCGCGAAGTGGGGCTGGCAGGTGACGCGCGGGGTGGGCAAGACGGGCGTGGTCGGCACGCTGCGCGTCGGCGACGGCACGCGCAGCATCGGCATCCGCGCGGACATGGACGCGCTGCCGATCCTCGAGGCGACCGGCCTGCCGTATGCGAGCGGCACGCACGGCAAGATGCACGCGTGCGGCCACGACGGCCACACGACGATGCTGCTCGGTGCCGCGCAACACCTCGCGAAGACGCGCAATTTCTCCGGCACCGTGCACCTGTATTTCCAGCCGGCGGAAGAGCACGGCGTCGACAGCGGCGCGAAGAAGATGATCGACGACGGCCTGTTCGAGCGCTTTCCGTGCGATGCGGTGTTCGGCATGCACAACCATCCGGGCGCGGCGCCCGGCGTATTCCTCACGCGGCGCGGCCCGTTCATGTCGGCGGGCGACAAGGCGATCATCTCGATCGAGGGCGTCGGCGGGCACGCGGCGCGGCCGCACCTGACGGTCGATCCGGTGGTTGTCGCGGCCAGCATCGTGATGGCGCTGCAGACGATCGTCGCGCGCAACGTCGACCCGTCGCAGCCGGCGGTCGTCACGGTCGGCTCGATGCACGCGGGCACCGCGAACAACGTGATCCCGAACGGCGCGCGCCTCGAACTCAGCGTGCGTTCGTTCAGCCCCGACGTGCGCGCGCTGCTCAAGCGCCGCATCGTCGAGCTCGCCGAGTCGCAGGCCGCGAGCTACGGCGCGACCGCGCACGTCGAGTACATCGAAGGCTATCCGGTCGTCGTCAATACGGATGCCGAAACGGATTTCGCCGCGCAGGTCGCGCGCGAACTGGTCGGCGACGCGCATGTGGTCGAGCAGGCCGACCTGCTGATGGGCAGCGAGGATTTCGCGTTCATGCTGCAGCAGCGGCCCGGCTCGTTCGTGCGGCTCGGCAACGGCGAAGGCGAGGACGGCTGCATGGTGCACAACCCGAAATACGACTTCAACGATCGCAACCTGCCGATCGGCGCGGCGTTCTGGACGCGTCTCGTGGAGCGTTACCTCGGGCAGTAACCCCGGCGGCGGCACGCGACGAGCGGCCGGCGCTTCCGGCCGCATTGAGAGGAGAGACGAACGATGCAGAAAGACCATCTCGCGCTGCACCCCGCGTCGACGGGCGCCGCCGAAACCGATGCGCGCGGCGCGCGGGCCGTCACGAAGCGCGGCGCGATCGCGGCGGCCGTGATCGGCAACTGGCTGGAGTTCTTCGATTTCACCGTGTACGGCTTTTTCGCGGTGCTGATCGGCAAGCTGTTCTTCCCGTCGAGCGATCCGACCACGTCGCTGCTGCTGTCGGTCGCGACGTTCGCCGCCGGTTTCTTCACGCGGCCGCTCGGCAGCGTCGTGCTCGGCGTCTATGCGGACCGCAAGGGCCGCAAGGCCGCGCTGAACCTGACGATCATGCTGATGGCGCTCGGCACCGGCCTGATCGCGATCGCGCCGACCTACGCGCAGGTCGGCGTGGCCGCGCCGCTGCTGGTCGTCGGCGCGCGGCTGATGCAGGGCTTCTCGCAGGGCGGCGAGTTCGGCGCGGCGACGTCCACGCTGATCGAGCAGGGCGGCACGTCGCACCGCGCGTTCCGCGCGAGCTGGCAGCTCGCGACGCAGGGCGGTGCGGCGCTGATGGGTTCGGGCTTCGCGGCGCTGCTGTCGAACACGCTGACGAAGGACGCGCTCGAGGGCTGGGGCTGGCGCCTGCCGTTCCTCGTGGGCGTGCTGATCGCGCCGGTGGGCATGTACTTGCGCCGCCGGCTCGCGGACGATGCGCCCGGCGACAACCATCACGGGATCGAACGCGGCGTGCTGCGCGAACTGTTCTCGCAGCACACGCGCACGGTGCTGCTGCTGATGCTGACGGTGATGGGCGGCACGGTGTCGACCTACATCCTGACCTTCTACATGCCGACCTATGCGATCCATACGCTCGGGCTGCCGATGAAGCTGTCGATGTTCGTCGGCGTCGCGTCGGGCTGCGTGATGCTGGTGACGTGTCCGCTGTTCGGCTGGCTGTCGGACCGCCTCGCCAGCCGGCGCCTGCCGATCTTCGTCGGGCGCGGCGTGCTGGTGCTGCTGCTGTTCCCGGCGTTCTGGCTGATGAACCATCATCCGACGCTGTCGGTGATCCTGCCGCTGACCGCGCTGATGCTGCTGTTCTATTCGCTCGGGTCGGCATCCGAAATGGCGCTGATGTGCGAATCGCTGCCGCGCCATGTACGCGCGACGGGCATCTCGATCGCGTATGCGCTCGCGGTGACGATCTTCGGCGGCACCGCGCAGCTGGTCGCGACCTGGCTGGTGAAGACGACGGGCAGCAAGCTCGCGCCGGCCGGCTACGTGGCCGCGTGCGTGGTGCTGTCGCTGATCGCGGTCGCGATGCTGCGCGAGACGGCGCGCGAGTCGATGGACTGATGCGGGATGCGCTGTCCGAAGCGACGCGGTGCAATTTCGTTCTCGTCAAATTGACGGGGCTGTGCCGCATCCCTAAATTGGGCGATGCGGAGGGGGCTCCGCGTTCCGTGAGAAGGACGTTGCAAGCAGAGTCTGAGGGTTGAGCGGGCGGCTTATGCCGCCCGTCTTTATATCCGCGCTATCCACGAATGACCGTGTTGCCGATCCGGCGGGCGAAGTCACCGCTCACCCGCGCCGCGCGACCAGTTCCGACACCGTCTGCGCGGCCTGCTGCAGCGGCCCGAGAAACTCCTTCACCATCTGCTTCGCGGTGTGCCGCTGCGCGTTGCCGCTGATGTTCATCGCGGCGATCACCTGCCCGCGCCGGTTGCGGATCGGTGCGGAGATCGACATCAAGCCCACTTCGAGTTCCTGGTCGACCACGGCCCAGCCTTGCTGGCGCACCTGTGCGATCGTCGCCTTCAGTTCGCCGATGTCGGTGATCGTGCGCGGCGTATGCGCGCGGATGCCGCTCTGCGCGAGCGTTTCGTCGAGCGCCGCGTCGTCGAGCGCGGACAGCAGCACGCGGCCCATCGACGTGCAGTACGCGGGCAGGCGGCTGCCGATCGACAGGTTGATCGTCATGATCTTGTGGGTCGGCACGCGCAGCACGTAGACGATCTCGGTGCGGTCGAGCACGGCGGCCGAGCAGCTTTCGTGGATCTGCGCGGACAACTGCTCCATCACCGGATCGGCGAGATTCCAGAACGGCATCGACGTGAGATACGCGAAGCCGAGCTCGAGGATCTTCGGCGTGAGCCGGAACAGCCGGCCGTCGGCCTCGACGTAGCCGAGCGTCTGCAGCGTCAGCAGGATCCGGCGTGCGCCGGCGCGCGTGAGCCCGGTGGCCGAGGCGACCTCGGTGAGCGTCTGCTCCGGGCGCTGGGCGTCGAATGCGCGGATCACCGCGAGGCCGCGCGCGAACGACTGCACATAGGAGTCGCCCGGTTTCGTCTGGATGTCTTCGGTTGTCATGAACGGTCGGATTGTCGTGCAGCCGAGAAGATAGCGCATGGGGCCTGACACGCCAACCGCACTGCGGACCGGGCGCTTGACAGGTCGTCCCCGCACTCCCTATGATGCGTTGAACGTTCGATACACGATCTTATGTTCGTATATAGAACATTTAAGCGCATCCCGGCGGGCAAAGCAAGGGGCGCGTTTCACTCACTTCCCAGCTTGCATGAGACCGGAGACACTGATGACCGAAGCTTTTCTGTGTGATGCGATTCGTACCCCGATCGGCCGCTACGGCGGCGCGCTGTCCGGCGTGCGCGCCGACGACCTCGGCGCGGTGCCGCTCAAGGCGCTCGTCGAGCGCAACCGCGACGTCGACTGGACGGCGATCGACGACGTGATCTACGGCTGCGCGAACCAGGCCGGCGAGGACAACCGCAACGTCGCGCGCATGTCCGCGCTGCTCGCGGGTTTGCCGGAAGGCGTACCGGGTTCGACGATCAACCGCCTGTGCGGTTCCGGGATGGACGCGGTCGGCGTGGCTGCGCGCGCGATCAAGTCGGGCGAGGCCGCACTGATGGTGGCTGGCGGCGTCGAAAGCATGACGCGCGCGCCGTTCGTGATGGGCAAGGCCGCCAGCGCGTTCGCGCGCCAGGCCGACATCTACGACACGACGATCGGCTGGCGCTTCGTCAATCCGCTGATGAAACAGTTGCATGGCGTCGATTCGATGCCGGAGACGGCCGAAAACGTCGCGGTCGACTACAACATCAGCCGCGCCGATCAAGACCTGTTCGCGCTGCGCAGCCAGCAGAAGGCCGCGCGTGCGCAGCAGGACGGCAGGTTTGCCGAGGAAATCGTGTCGGTCACGATTCCGCAGAAGAAGGGCGATCCGGTCGTCTTTTCGCGTGACGAGCATCCGCGCGAAACATCGCTCGAGACACTCGCGAAGCTGAAGGGCGTCGTGCGCCCGGACGGCTCGGTGACGGCCGGCAACGCGTCGGGCGTCAACGACGGCGCCGCCGCGCTGCTGCTCGCCAACGCGGAAGCCGCGAAGCGCTTCGGCCTGACGCCGCGTGCGCGCGTGCTCGGCATCGCGACGGCCGGCGTCGCGCCGCGCGTGATGGGCATCGGCCCGGCGCCGGCTACGCAGAAGCTGCTCGCGCGGCTCGGGATGACGATCGACCAGTTCGACGTGATCGAGCTGAACGAGGCGTTCGCCTCGCAGGGTCTCGCGGTGCTGCGCATGCTCGGCGTCGCCGACGACGATCCGCGCGTGAACCCGAACGGCGGCGCGATCGCGCTCGGCCATCCGCTCGGCGCGTCGGGCGCGCGTCTCGTGACGACCGCGATGTACCAGCTGCATCGCACCAACGGCCGCTTCGCACTGTGCACGATGTGCATCGGCGTCGGCCAGGGTATCGCGATCGCGATCGAACGCGTCTGATCGCGTGATGCGGCGAAGCGCGCGGAATGCGCGCCGCTTAGCCGTACCTTTCCGGACGATGTGGCCGGCACGAGAAGATCGTCGTGTCGGCCACATCGTCATTCAGCCTTGTGATAGTCGCGCGACGCGTGCCGCGAGCGCGTCGATCTCGGTGTCCGCGAACACCTCGATGCCATGCTGGCGCAGCAACGCCGCCGTCACCCCGGCGCCGGCATGCCGCCGGCCCGCAAAACCCCCGTCGTAAATGAAGCTGCTTCCGCACGACGGACTGCCGTCCGCCAGGATCGCGAAGCGGCAATCGTGTGCGCGTGCCAGCGCGAGCGCGGTGTGCGCGCCGTCGACGAACTGAGCGGTCACGTCGGTGCCGTGCACGTCGACGATGCGCGCCGCACCCGCCAGAACGCGTTGCCCCGATTCGCCTTCCGCGATCTCGGCGGGCGGACGCGGCACGCTCAATCCTCCCGCCAGCTCCGGACACACGGTCACCAGACGCCCTTCGCGCTGCCACCGTGCGAGCGCTTCATGCGCGGCGGTTTTCGCCGAGCCGTTGTAGCGGACCGGGTGACCGAGCACACACATGCTGACGAGAATCTTCGGCGTGGCGGGCGGTGACGGTGCGTTCTGCAATGTCGTTCTCCTGGTGGGCGGCGTCGTGCAAGCGGAAAGTCTACGCGCCGGTGGCGTTCGCGCGCGTCACGCAGTCGGCGCTTCCAGATGGATGTCTTCGGGCTCGAGCGCGTACAACGCCGGGTCGGGCGATGCGCTGACGGTGAAGCCGAGGCGCAGGTAGAAGTCGATCGTGCGCTGCGACGGCGTCGCGGACACGTAGAGCCGTTCGGCGCCCATCGTCCGTGCCTGCGCGCGGGCCGCGCGATAGAGATGCGCGCCGAGCCCGCAACCGCGCCAGTCCCGGCTCACGTGCAGGAACTTCAGCTGCAGCATGTCGCGTCGCGGGCCGAGCGGATCGGCGTCCACGATGACCGCCGCGACCAGCCGTGTGCCGTCGAACATGCCGAGACACCAGCCGCCGCGATCGTGGCAGTCGAGCAGGATCGGCGTGTAGTGCTCGGCTTCGCCGTCGGGCCAGCCGCGCACGTCGTAGAAGTCGGGGACGAGCTGCAGTTCGCCGTCGCGCAGCGCGTACAGATGATGGATGATCTCGCGCCGGTCGATGGTCCAGACGAGCGGCAGTTCGTCGCGGGTGAGCAGGCGTGCCGAGAGTGCGTCGCGTTCGGTGGCGGTGCGGCGTGTCATGCGGTGGTCCGGTGTGCAGCGCGTTGCGTGTGGTTGGGTGTGTGCGGCCGCGTGCCTGCTGCGTCGCCGCGCATGTCGTGTGTTTGCGGAACGCGCATCGTGTCGCGATCGAGGAAAAGGGCGGCCAGATCGTGTCTATCGCCGTCATGCGCAGCCCGTGCCGTATTCCCGGGCGGCCGATTCAATTGAAGCCGGGATTTTTTCACCGAGTTCAAATGCCGGTCGAATGGAGCCGATCAGGCAAAATCGTTTCGCTGCGTGCAACGACTGCGTAGATTGGCTCGTTGCGCGAGGTTATTCCATCAAGCATCGGTTCACTTCCGCAAAGCGTCGGACGTGATTATCGCCGGATAACTTGATCGAAATCATGCCGATGGCCGAATTCGATCTTTCATGTGCTTCCGGATTAAGGTTTTTCCGGAGCTTGCCGACAGTAGGGACGAGACCGTCGTAAAGCGATAAACCGTTTTTCGGCTACTGAGCGTGATTTTCGCGCCGCGCGGATCCTGCAGCCGGATCCGCCTTTCGGAGCCCTGCATGCGCAACAACCAGCCTGTCACCCAACAAGAATTCGAATTTCCCGACGACGTCACGCTGATGTCGACCACCGATGCGGACAGCATCATCACATACGCGAATACGACGTTCGCGCACGTGAGCGGCTACTCGACCGACGAACTCGTCGGTGAGCCGCACAACGTCGTGCGGCACCCGGACATGCCGAAAGCGGCGTTCGCCGACATGTGGGCGACGCTGAAGAACGGCGAACCGTGGACCGCGCTCGTGAAGAACCGCCGCAAGAACGGCGATCACTACTGGGTGCGCGCGAACGCGGTGCCGGTGATGCGCGACGGGCAGCCGACCGGCTACATGTCGGTGCGCACCAGCGCGCCGCGCGACGAGATCGCGGCGGCCGACGCGCTGTACCGCGCGTTCCGCGAAGGCAAGGCCGGCCAGCGCCGTTTCCACAAGGGATTGGTCATCCGAACCGGGCTGCTGCGCATCGCGTCGCTGCCGCAGACGATGTCGGTGCGCGCGCGCGTTCATTCGGCGCTGTGCGCGCTGGCGCCGGCCGTCGTCGGCGCGGGGTGGGCGTGCGGGCTGACCGGCGGCGGGCTCGCGGCGTTTGCCGCCGTGACGGCCGGTGTGGCGGCGGCGGCCGGCCTGTGGCTCGATGCGCAGATCGTGCGTCCGCTGAAGCAGCTGCACGACCAGGCGCTGAATGTCGCGACCGGCGCAAGCCGCCGCGGCGTGCGGATGAACCGCGTCGACGAGATCGGCATGACGCTGCGCACGATCAACCAGCTCGGGCTGATGTTCCGCTGGCTCGTCGACGACGTCAGCGAGCAGGTGCACAACGTACAGCGCGCGAGCAACGAGATCGCGCAAGGCAACAACGACCTGAGCGCGCGCACCGAACAGGCCGCGTCGAGCGTGCAGGAGACGGCCGCGTCGATGGCCGAGATGACGGCCACCGTCGACAGCAATGCGGAGACCGCGCTGCAGGCGAACCGGCTCGCGGTATCCGCGAGCGAGGCGGCCGAGCGCGGCGGGCAGGCGGTGAGCGAAGTCGTCACGACGATGAACGACATTACCGACAGCTCGCGCAGGATCGCCGACATCATCGGCGTGATCGACGGGATTGCGTTCCAGACCAACATCCTTGCGCTGAATGCGGCGGTCGAGGCGGCGCGCGCGGGCGAACAGGGGCGCGGTTTCGCGGTGGTCGCCGGCGAGGTGCGGGCGCTCGCGCAGCGCAGCGCGAACGCGGCGAAGGAAATCAAGACACTGATCGGCGCGAGTGTCGACCGGGTCGAATCGGGCGCACGGATCGTCGACGGCGCGGGCAAGACGATGGAGGACATCGTCGCGCAGGTGAAGCGCGTGTCGGATCTGATCGCGGAGATCAGCTCGTCGACGGCCGAGCAGAGCACCGGGGTCGCGCAGGTCGACCAGGCGGTCGTGCATCTGGACAACATCACGCAGCAGAATGCGGCGCTGGTCGAGCAGAGCGCGGCGGCGTCGGAAAGCCTGAAGCAGCAGGCGACGCGGCTCGTGGATGCGGTGAACGTGTTTCGGTAATCGTCGGGGGCGCGTGCTTGCGCGTTCCCGCCACCGCGAGGCGAGGCGAGGCGAAGCAAAGCAGGGCAAGGCGGCGAAATCTCCGATTTTCGTTTCGATTTGCAGGCATCAAGCATCAAACGAGAGGGATTCGCATTCGCGCTTCCGGATCGACTCGTGAATCCCGTCGGAACAAGTGCCGGAATAGTCACGCGATTGACGCCACAAGTATTTGATAGGACTGGATTTTTATTTACATATAAACAAAGTTTTCGGCTGAATCAAGATGATGCGAAATTAATGCATATTTACCCGCAGCCGGCATAATGTTTTCGCCGGATTTGCCGAAAGCGCAGGAGTCTGATCGAACGCATGCGGGACGACCGCGATGCGTACGGTCTCGGTTCAATCCACAAGCGGACGCAAAGATCCGCAACCCGGGAACTCCAACCATGCGCAATAACCAGCCTGTCACGCAACGCGAATTCGATTTTCCCGACGGCGCGACGCTGATGTCGACCACCGATGCGGACAGTTACATCAAGTACGCGAATGCCGCGTTCATCCAGGTCAGCGGATTTTCCCCCGAGGAGATCGAAGGTCAGCCGCACAACGTCGTGCGACACCCGGACATGCCGAAAGAGGCGTTCGCCGACATGTGGGCGACGCTGAAGAACGGCGAACCGTGGACCGCGCTCGTGAAGAATCGTCGCAAGAATGGCGATCATTACTGGGTTCGTTCGAATACGGTGCCGGTGATGCGCAACGGGCAGCCGACGGGTTACATGTCGGTGCGCACCAAGGCGTCGCGCGACGAGATCGCGGCGGCCGACGCGCTGTACCGCGCGTTCCGCGAAGGCAAGGCCGGCAATCGCCGTTTCCACAAGGGGCTGATCGTCCGTACCGGGCTGATGCGTGTCGCGTCGCTGTTCCAGACCATGTCGGTGCGCGCGCGCGTTCATTCGACCCTGTGCGTGCTGGCGCCGGCCGTCGTCGGCGCGGGGTGGGCGTGCGGGCTGACTGGCGGCGGGCTCGCGGCGTTTGCCGGTGCGGCGGTCGGCGTGGCGGTGGCGGCCGGCCTGTGGCTCGACGCGCAGATCGTGCGTCCGCTGATTCAGTTGCGCGACCAGGCGTTGCGCGTCGCGACCGGCGAGAGCCGCTCGGGCGTGGCGATGAACCGCGTCGACGAGATCGGCATGACGTTGCGCACGATCAACCAGCTCGGGCTGATGTTCCGCTGGCTCGTCGACGACGTCAGCGAGCAGGTGCACAACGTGCAACGCGCGAGCAACGAGATCGCGCAAGGCAACAACGACCTGAGCGCGCGGACCGAACAGGCGTCGACCAGCGTGCAGCAGACGGCCGCGTCGATGGCCGAGATGACGGCCACCGTATCGAGCAATGCGGAGACGGCGCTGCAGGCGAACCAGTTGTCGGTTTCGGCGAGCGAGGCGGCCGAGCGCGGCGGACGGGCGGTGAGCGAAGTCGTCACGACGATGAACGACATCACGGCGAGTTCGCACAAGATTTCCGACATCATCGGCGTGATCGACGGCATCGCGTTCCAGACCAACATCCTCGCGCTGAACGCGGCGGTCGAGGCGGCGCGCGCGGGCGATCAGGGACGCGGCTTCGCGGTGGTCGCCGGCGAGGTGCGGGCGCTCGCGCAGCGCAGCGCGAACGCGGCGAAGGAAATCAAGACACTGATCGGCGCGAGTGTCGACCGGGTCGAATCGGGGGCACGGATCGTCGACGGCGCGGGCAGGACGATGGAGGACATCGTCACGCAGGTGAAGCGCGTGTCGGACCTGATCGCGGAGATCAGCTCGTCGACGGCCGAGCAGAGCACCGGGGTTGCGCAGGTCGACCAGGCGGTCGTGCATCTGGACAACATCACGCAGCAGAACGCGGCGCTGGTCGAGCAGAGCGCGGCGGCGTCGGAAAGCCTGAAGCAGCAGGCGACGCGGCTCGTGGATGCGGTGAACGTGTTTCGTTGAAGGCGGGGAAGGCAGGTGACGCGGGCACGGCGGAGAGGGGCGCCCGCGCGTCACCTCCCTGGGGACGTAGATCAAATCAGCGCCGGTTGCAACGGTGCACGGTGCTCGCGAACCTTGACGATCCGGTATTCGTTGCGAAGCCCGTCGTCGGTGACGATCTGCGTCTGACGCAGATCGACGACCAGCACGTCGCCCTTTCCGAAGCGCTCGCCGGCATCGACCTTCGCGATGAACTGTTCGTCGTCCAGCGACGCATAGAACGCGGACGTGCCGTCGTGCACGCGCCATTTGTTGCCGTCCTTGAACACGACGGATTCGAGCTTCAGCATCTTGAGTGCGATCGTGTCGGTGACCACTTCGCCGGGATCGTCGCTGCTCGCGAACGCACCGAGTTCGTCGCGTTCGATCGAGAGTTCGACGATATCGTCGCGGACGATGCCGAAGCTGTCGATGCCGTCATGTTCGAGCGGCGAGAGCATTTTCTGCAGGTTGACGCGAACGGCCCGGTTCCGATACAGCCGGACGATGGGTTCATCGACGACGAAGCATTCCTGCTCCGACATCCAGATCCTGACATGCGCTCCATCCGGCTCGGTGCGATGCGGTTTGCGCCCGCGCAGCGTGCGAATGAGGCCGATCAGTCCGCCGCCTCCGATGATCCCCAGTGCGGCGAGGATTGCCAGTGCGTTGCTGAACGCATTGGCGTTCGGCCCGGCGAACAGATCGCGGATCTGGCTCGCGAGCGACTGGACGAAGATCAGTTCGGCATGGAACGAGCCGGCCTTGAAGCTGCCCCTGACCTCGAGACGAACCTCGGAGTGGTCGCCATTGAGTTCCTTGTTGGCGGACGAGAACAGGTCGGCGATCGCGAGCAGCACCGGTGCGAGGTCACGCACGTCCATCCGGTGCTCGCCGAGCGCGGGCCCGTCGTAGACGACGTTGAACGGCTGGTGATTGCTCGGGCCGCCGGGCCTTTCCTCGGGCGGGCAGGTGCGACGATCGGCTGATCCGACGCTCATGTGCGGGCTCCTTTCGTGCGGGGCGCGATGCCGGGGCGGGTGCGAGGAAGCGCGACCAGGGCGCTGCGCGCTGGGGATACGCAGGTCGGGCGGACGGAGGAACTGTTCATGCGCAGGCAAACCGGATCGAGGTGGAACGCTCAATCTAGCGGCTGGCAGTAGAACGAGAAATGAGACTTGAACGAAATTGCCGAACGGCATGACGTTCGGCCGATGCGGCATCGACGTCGCGCACGGGAGGCGTGCCGACATCGCGCGCGGCAAGGTGACGCGGGCACGGCGGAGAGGAGGTACCGGCCCGCGTCGTGACCGCCCGGTTCCGGCCGGGCGGTCAGGGCCTGTCGCCGAAGCGCCAGGCCCCGAACCGTCAGACGGCGAGGCAGAGGTACTTGATCACGACGTAGTCGTCGATGCCGTAGTGCGAGCCTTCACGGCCGAGGCCCGACTGCTTGACGCCGCCGAACGGCGCGACTTCGTTCGAGATCAGGCCCGTGTTGATGCCGACCATCCCGTACTCGAGCGCTTCGGCGACCTTCCACACGCGGCCGATGTCGCGGCTGTAGAAGTACGCGGCGAGACCGAACTCGGTGTCGTTCGCGAGGCGGATCACCTCGTCGTCGCTGCCGAACTTGAACAGCGGTGCGAGCGGCCCGAACGTCTCTTCCTTCGCGACCTTCATTGCCGGCGTGACGCCCGTCAGCACGGTCGGCTCGAAGAAGCCGTGGCCGAGCGCGTGGCGCTTGCCGCCCGTCACGACGGTCGCGCCCTTCGCGAGCGCGTCCTCGATGTGCGCCTCGACCTTCAGCACGGCCGCTTCGTTGATCAGCGGACCCTGCGTGACGCCCGGCTCCGTGCCGCGGCCGACCTTCAGCTGGCCGACCGCCGCCGCGAGCTTCTGTGCGAACTGGTCGTACACGGCTTCGTGCACGTAGAAGCGGTTCGTGCACACGCACGTCTGGCCGCTGTTGCGGTACTTCGATGCGATCGCGCCCTGCACGGCGGCATCGAGATCGGCGTCGTCGAACACGATGAACGGTGCGTTGCCGCCGAGTTCCAGCGACACCTTCTTGACCGTCGCCGCGCATTGCGACATCAGCAGGCGGCCGACCGGCGTCGAGCCGGTGAACGACAGCTTGCGCACGATCGGGTTCGACGTCAGCTCGCCGCCGATCGCCTTCGGATCGCCCGTGACGACGCTGAACACGCCGGCCGGCACGCCCGCGCGTTCGGCCAGCACGGCCATCGCGAGAGCCGAGAACGGCGTTGCTTCAGCCGGCTTCACGACGATCGGGCAGCCTGCCGCGAGCGCCGGACCGACCTTGCGGGTGATCATCGCCGCCGGGAAGTTCCACGGCGTGATCGCCGCGCACACGCCGATCGCTTCCTTCGTCACGACGATGCGCTTGTCGCTCGCCGGCGTCGGGATCGTGTCGCCGTACACGCGCTTGCCTTCCTCCGCGAACCACTCGAGGAACGAGGCCGCGTAGCCGATCTCGCCCTTCGCCTCGGCCAGCGACTTGCCCTGTTCGGTCGTCAGGATCAGCGCGAGGTCGTCGGCGTTTTCCATCATCAGGTCGTGCCACTTGCGCAGGATCGCCGCGCGTTCCTTCGCGGTCTTCTTGCGCCATGCCGGCCATGCGGCGTTCGCGGCCTCGATTGCGTGGCGCGTCTCGGCCGTGCCCATCGCCGGCACGGTGCCGAGCAGGCCGCCGGTTGCCGGGTTGCGGACGTCGAACGACTCGCCGTTCGCCGCGCCTTGCCATTCGCCGTTGACATACGCCTGCTGGCGGAACAGCGACGGATCTTTCAGTGCCAGGGTTTCCTGAACGGTGCTCATATGAATCGCCTGCCTTGAAAATGACGGATAAAAAGGCCGCCGCCGTCCTGACGACGGCGGCGGCGCATTCAGTTGACGTGGACAGGAACTCAGGCAGGCACGCCGACCGTTTCCTTCAGCACTTCCTCGAGGATCACGAGCGCTTCGTCGAACACGGCCTGTGTGATCGTCAGCGGGAACAGGAAGCGCACGACGTTCGAGTACACGCCGCACACGAGCAGCAGCAGCCCGCGCTCGAGCGCGCGCGTCTGCACGCGCTTCGTGAATTCCGCATCCGGCTCGCCCGAACCCGGCTTCAGGAACTCGACCGCGATCATCGCGCCGGGGCCGCGCACGTCGGCGATCTGCGGCACGTCGGCCTGCAGCGCATTCAGCTTCGCCTTCAGCACGTCGCCGAGTTGCGTGGCGCGGTCGCACAGCTTCTCTTCGTCGATGATCTCGAGCACGGCGTGCGCCGACGCGACGGCCAGCGGGTTGCCCGCGTACGTGCCGCCGAGGCCGCCGGGAGCCGCTGCGTCCATCACGTCCGCACGGCCGACGACGCCCGACAGCGGCATGCCGCCCGCGAGGCTCTTCGCCATCGTGATCAGGTCGGCCAGCACGTCGTAGTGCTGCATCGCGAACAGCTTGCCGGTACGCGCGAAGCCGGTCTGCACTTCGTCGGCGATCAGCAGGATGCCGTGTTCGTTACAGATCTTGCGCAGTGCGCGCACGAATTCGGCCGGTGCCGGGTTGAAGCCGCCTTCGCCCTGGACCGGTTCGAAGATGATCGCGGCGACGCGCTTCGGATCGATGTCGGCCTTGAACAGCATCTCGATCGCCTTGATCGAGTCGGCCGTCGTCACGCCGTGCAGCGCGTTCGGGTACGGGGCGTGGAACACGTCGCCCGGGAACGGGCCGAAGTTCAGCTTGTACGGGGCGACCTTGCCGGTCAGCGCCATGCCCATCATCGTGCGGCCGTGGAAGCCGCCCGAGAACGCGATGACGCCCGGACGGCCGGTCGCGGCGCGCGCGATCTTGATCGCGTTTTCGACGGCTTCGGCGCCGGTCGTGAAGAACGCGGTCTTCTTCGGGAAGTCGCCCGGCGCGCGTTCGTTGATCTTTTCCGCCAGCTCGACGTACGACGCGTACGGGACGATCTGGTAAGCGGTATGCGTGAAGCTGTTCAGCTGATCCGCGATCGCCTTGACGATCTTCGGGTGGCGGTGGCCCGTGTTCAGCACCGCGATGCCGGCAGCGAAATCGATGAAGCGGCGGCCTTCGACATCCCACAGCTCCGCGTTCTCGGCGCGGGCTGCGTAGAAATCGCACATCACGCCGACGCCGCGCGGGGTGGCGGCGTTCTTGCGGGCCTGCAGGTCGGCATTCTTCACGGTCATCTCCTTGATGTTCTGTCCGGTGGGATAAAAATCGGCCGCATTGGCAGCCCATGGAGGCGACTATAATCACATTTGGCTCTGGCAATCAGAGCCATTTCAATAAATATTCAGGAGCCAATCATGCGCGCGAGCGTGTTGTCGGACTGGCTGGCGCAGCGCCTCGTGCGCGGCGGCGAACAGCCGATCTACCGGCAGCTTCACCGGCTGCTGCAACAGGCGATCCTGTCGCGCGAACTGCCGGCCGGCACGCGCGTGCCGTCGTCGCGGCTGCTGGCGGCCGAGCTCGGGATCGCCCGCAACACGGTCACGCAGGTTTACGAACAGCTTGCGCTCGAAGGCTATGTGAACTCGGCGACGGGGCGCGGCACGTTCGTCGCCGACAGCGCGCCGGACGAGATCGTCGGCGCATCGCCCGACCCGGCCGCCGGCCCGGCGGTGGCGCCATCGTCCGCGCGGCGGCTGTCCGCGCGCGGCACGCGGCTCGTCGAGGGCGCGGGCGTGTCGAAGCGCCAGGGCGGCGCGTTCATGCCCGGCGTGCCCGATGTGTCGCGCTTTCCGGCGCGCGTGTGGACGCGGCTGCACAACAAGTACTGGCGGCGCCTGCGCCCGGACCTGCTGACCTACGCGCCGGGCGGCGGGCTCGCGCTGTTGCGCGAGGCGCTGGCCGACTACCTGCGCACGTCGCGTTCGGTGCGCTGCACGCCCGAGCAGATCGTGATCACGACCGGGATCCACCAGTCGATCGACCTCGCGGTGCGGCTCCTGACCGATCCGGGCGACGCGATCTGGACCGAGGATCCGTGCTACTGGGGCGTGCGCAGCGTGCTGAACGTGTCGGGGCTGACCACGCGGCCGATTCCGGTCGACGACGAAGGGATCGCGCCGTCGGCCGCCGATCTCGCCGAGCCGCCGAAGCTGATGCTCGTCACGCCGTCGCACCAGTATCCGCTCGGGATGGTGATGAGCCTCGCGCGGCGGCGGATGCTGCTCGAATACGCGCGCCAGCACGGCTGCTGGATCATCGAGGACGACTACGACAGCGAATTCCGCTACGGCAGCAGGCCGCTCGCGTCATTGCAGGGGCTCGATACGGCCGGGCAGGTGATCTACGTCGGCAGCTTCGGCAAGACGCTGTTCCCGGGGCTGCGGGTCGGGTATCTGGTCGCGCCGGAGCCGCTCGCGGAGAGCTTCGCGACCGCGAGCGCCGAGCTGTATCGCGAAGGGCAGCTGCTCCAGCAGGCGGTGCTCGCCGAGTTCATCGCGGAAGGGCACTTCGTGTCGCATATCCGCAAGATGCGCACGCTGTACGGGCAGCGCCGCGAGGTGCTGCTCGATGCGGTCGCGCGCCGCTACGGCGACACGCTGCAGGCACTCGGCAGCGATGCGGGGCTGCATCTCGTCACGCGGCTGCCGGACGGGGTCGACGATCGCGCGGTCGCGCAGGCCGCGCTCGAACGCAACATCGTCGTGCGGCCGCTGTCCGGCTATTACGCGGAGCGCGAACGCGCGGCGTCGGGCTTGCTGCTCGGCTATGCGTGCGTGCCGGAGGACGAAATCGCGACGGCGTTCGCGACGCTGGCCGAGGCGATCGACGAGCGGGCCTTCGACATGGTCGCCGCGAGTGTTTGACGGGAACCGTGCTGCGGCATACGGGCGATGCGAGGGCAGCCGTCGAATGTGGGGCGCGCGATCGTCTTCACCGTCGGGAAGAATCGCCGGCGCGTCAAAGCCGGATCAACGCCGCGCCCGCGACCACCAGCGCGCACGCGGCGAGCCGCTGCGCGCCGGGCCGCTCGCGCATCACGAACCAGCCGATCGCGACCGCGAAGATCGAGCTCGTCTCGCGCAGCGCCGACACGGTCGCGACCGGCAGGTGCCGGTATGCGAGGATCACGATCCCGTATGCGGCGAGCGAGATCGTGCCGGCGATCGCGCCTTGCCGCAGCGACGCGCGCGAACCGAACACCACGCGCGGGCCGCCGCGCAGCGCACAGACGAGCGCGAGCTGCGGCACGCTCCACAGCAGGTACACCCACGCGATATAGCCGAGCGCGCTGCCCGACACGCGCGAGCCGATCCCGTCGCAGATCGAATACGCGGCGATGAACACGCCCGTGAGCAGTGCGTACGGCACGCCTTCGCCGGAGAACCGGAAGCCGCGCCGCAACGCGAGCGACATGATGCCGAACGACACGAGCGCAATGCCTGCGAAGCCGAATGGCGTCGGCTGCTCGTGCAGCACCGCGAACGCGAGCACCGACACGAGCAGCGGTGACATGCCGCGTGCGATCGGGTAGATCTGGCCGAATTCGCCGCTGCGGTACGCGCGCACGAGCGTGAAGCAGTACGCGACCTCGAGCACCGCCGATGCCGCGACATACGGCCACGCGGCCCGCGCCGGCGCGGGCAGCAGTACAACGCCCGCCATGCCGAACGCGAGATACGGCAGCGACATCGTGCCGAGCTGGACGAGGCGGTCTTCGCTGACATGGAGGAATGCATTCCAGATCGCGTGCAAGAGGGCGGAGCACAGCACGAGGCCGATGAAGACGTGATCCATCGATGAAGGGGCGGACGAGGGTAGAAGCGGGCGGGCGCCGTCAATTATGTGGGTATCGGGCGTACTCGCGCGGAATTGTCGATAATAGAACGTTGTTATTCACCGGATGCCGACGATGACCGAAGCCACCCTCACCCCGCCCGCCGTTCCGCGCCTCACGAGCCTGTCGCATGGCGGCGGCTGCGGCTGCAAGATCGCGCCGGGCGTGCTGTCCGAGCTGCTGAAGCGGGCGACGCCGCCCGCGCTGTTCCCGGACCTGCTGGTCGGCACCGAAACCTCCGACGACGCGGCCGTCTACCGGCTGAACGACGAGCAGGCGATCGTCGCGACGACCGACTTCTTCATGCCGATCGTCGACGATCCGTTCGACTTCGGCCGCATCGCGGCAACCAACGCGCTGTCCGACGTCTACGCGATGGGCGGCAAGCCGATTCTCGCGCTCGCGCTGGTCGGGATGCCGATCAACGTGCTGCCGCACGAGACGATCGCGGCCGTGTTGCGCGGCGGCGAATCGGTGTGCGCGGATGCCGGCATTCCGGTCGCGGGCGGCCATTCGATCGATTCGGTCGAGCCGATCTACGGGCTCGCGGCGATCGGCGTCGTGCATCCGTCGCGCGTGAAGCGCAACGCGGCCGCGCGCGCGGGCGACGTGCTCGTGCTCGGCAAGCCGCTCGGCGTCGGTGTGCTGTCGGCCGCGCTGAAGAAGAACCAGCTCGACGACGCGGGCTACGCGCAGATGGTTGCGACGACCACCAAGCTGAACCGGCCGGGCGCCGAACTCGCCGCGCTGCCGGGCGTGCATGCGCTGACCGACGTCACGGGCTTTGGGCTGCTCGGCCATACGCTCGAACTGGCGCGCGGCGCGAATCTGACCGCACGCGTGCATTACGCGTCGCTGCCGTGGCTGGCGGGCGTCGAGGCGTTCGTCGCCGACGGCGTGTTCACCGGCGCATCGGGCCGCAACTGGGCCGCGTATGGCGCCGACGTGCGGCTCGCCGACGGGCTGCCGCCCGTCGCGCAGGCGCTGCTGACCGATCCGCAGACGTCCGGCGGCCTGCTGGTCGCGTGCGCGCCGGATGCAGTCGACGACGTGCTCGCGTGCTTCCGTGCCGACGGCTTCGACCGCGCGGCCGTGATCGGCGAGATGGCGGACGGGCCCGCGCGCGTCGACGTCGCCTGACGCGTTTTTTTTCACGCCGGATCGCTATCGGTCGCTAGAATCGATGCCTTCCCTCGAAGGCATCGACGACCGATGAACGATTTCCTGTTCGGGCCGTGGATCGAGAGCCACGCAAGGTTCGTCGTGGTTTGCATCCAGTCATTCGCATCGACGTTGGCTCGTGGGTCGGTCGATCAGATAGTATTCCTGATGTTATTGCGCGGCGCGCATGTCGATCCCGTCACGCGTTTCATGCGAATCCTGGAGCCGCGCACACCGCCCGCCGTTTCGTAGTCGGGTTCCGCATCGCACACGCGCGTTCTATACTCCCTCGCGCAGTCTCCGAGAGCCGTTCTCACCCAACATCTCCGAAACAAGGAACGCCGATGCTGACTCGCTCCATCCTTTCCGCAGCTGCATTCTCGCTTGCCGCCTGTGCGACCGCGCCGTCGATCGCGCAGGACAACCAGGGCAACGATGCGGGCAACGCTGCATTCGCCGAGACCGGTGCACAGGGCCGCCCGGTCAAGGTCATGATCATCACGATGTTCGGTCCGGAAGGCCAGGCGTGGCTCGACCGGCTCGGCCCGTGGCGCGACATCACCGTGCCCGGCCTGTCGCCCGACTATCCGGCCGTTCACTGCAACAAGCAGGACGTGTGCGTGGTGACGACCGGCATGGGCTACGCGAACGCGTCCGCGACGATCATGGCGCTCACGTTCTCGCAGCGCTTCGACCTGCGCCGCACGTACTTCCTCGTGTCGGGCATCG
This sequence comes from Burkholderia sp. BCC1993, assembly GCF_905339865.1. Lineage (NCBI taxonomy): Bacteria > Pseudomonadati > Pseudomonadota > Betaproteobacteria > Burkholderiales > Burkholderiaceae > Burkholderia > Burkholderia sp. BCC1993. Next base: position 295,652 of record NZ_CAJPGZ010000009.1, read on the forward strand.
CGGGCGTCGACCCCGCGCAAGGCACGGTCGGTTCCGCCGCCTGGTCGAAATACCTGGTCGACTTCAGCCTGCAGTGGGAGCTCGATGCGCGCGAGATTCCTGCCGGCTGGAACACCGGCTTTCTCGGCATCAATACGAAGAGCCCGAACGACAAGCCGCCGCTCGACTACCGCACCGAAGTGTTCCAGCTCAACCCGCAGCTGACCGATGCCGCGTATGCGCTGTCGCGCAACGTCGTGCTCGCCGACAGCGCGCAGGCCCAGGCCGCGCGTGCGAAGTTCACGTATGCGCCGGCGAACCGGCCGCCGACGGTGATCCAGTGCGACACGTCATCGGGCAATACGTGGTTCTCGGGCACGCTGATCGGCGAGCGCGCGCGTCAGTGGACCAAGATCCTCACCGACGGCAAGGGTACCTACTGCATGACCGCGCAGGAAGACAACGCGACGTATGAAGCGCTCAAGCGCGCGGCGAGCGTAAAGCGGGTCGACCTGTCGCGCGTCGCGGTGGTGCGCACGGGTTCCGATTTCGACCGGCCGTATGCAGGGCAGACGAGCGCGGACAACCTGCTGAACTACGCGGACCAGGGCGGCTTCGCCCCGGCGACCGAAAACCTCTACCGTGCGGGCAATCCGCTCGTTCAGGACATCGTCACGCACTGGGGCGAATGGCGCGACGGCGTGCCGCGCCGGTGAGGGGGTAGCGCCGCGCTGGAGTCACTCGATCATTCACGCGTGGCCGGGCTCCGGGCGAGTCAATATCGCCTGGAGCGACCGGATTGGGGCCCGCGGGACCGGCTGCGGAGGATCACGGGCCGGGGCGCGCGAGTTTGAGTTCGATGCGCGTATATTCTGGCCCCAATAACTGCATGGGCGCAGTCTCACCGTGCTCGTCCGTCATGCCGATGTATTGCGTGGCACTGGTGCTGATTCGGTAGCAGGTGTGCGTTAGCGGCCGGTGGTCTTGATTTCGCAAAAGCAAGGTCTGGTTGCGCGTGCGTGCGGTCCAGCGCTCCGTTGTCACGAAACGTGCCGACGTGGGTTCCCGACTGTCGCCGCATGAAAAGCGGCTCGAGTCGGGCTCGGGCCCCGGCGTCTCGGGTGTCGGTGCATGACTGGCGACACCGGGCGTACCTGCCGAGTTGCAAAGACTCTGACACCCCGCAGGCGGGCATTTCGGAACGAACTGGACCCAAAGCTGCTTCCTGTCATCGGGATCGAGCTTGCCGTTCCTGCGCGACACGATTCGCTCGTCGATGTAGATGTCGTCGGGCGATATTCCAAGTTGCATGAGAAACGATTTCATCTGCGCACCGCGTTGCCGCGCGAGTTGATTAGGGCGGTTTTCCCAATCGTAGGCCGTCGCGTCGATCGAGGCCGCGGCCCCTTCGCGCGTCCATTCCCTGGCGGTCAGGTAGTGTCTGACGACGGAGAGTCTGTCGCTGTTGGCGATCTCGGTCGAATTCAGCGGCAGTTCCATGCTGTCGGTCAACAGGACCTTGCACGCATTGGCCTGTATCGGGAGTGACAGGAGGGCGCCGAATATGACAGGGAGGGCACGTCGCATGAGTTGCTCCGATTCAACGCGCCAGAATGAACCACGCGATGTTGTCTGCATTACCGATCGCCATGCCCGGGTAGCGTTTCGCGAACTGGGCGCTGGCCCGTCGACCGTATGCCGCTGGATGGTCGCCCGCGTCGAAAGTGTCTGCAAAATGCGCGCATTCGTGAACGATGGTCAATTGCTGCGAGGAGAGGTTCCCGGCTGATCGCTCGGGTAGCGAGCAGAACGGGAGATTGATGGCGATTGTATGAGTTGCGGTGTCGGGGCGACAGACATGCGCGACCTCGGCGTCGAGATGTTTCATGTTTGGAAGACATCCTGTTGCGCGGTCGGCATCGGAACCGATGCGGACGAAATTTTCTGGCCCGAGACTGGCCATCACCCTGGCGAGGGCGTCGAGCCCCGAAGTAAGTCTGCGTCTGTATCGCTATTTGCCGAACCGAACCACTCGATGACTCGTGCTTCCGTGGCCGGATTCCAGAGCATCAGTTCCCTGCGCCGTCGCAGTGTGATCTCGACTGCTTCGTCCCGCAATTCGAGCATCCGTTTCCTGAACGCCGCGTCCGTCATGTTCGGACAGATTGGTGGTCCATCGAGCGATGCACCAGGCAGTGGCGATGTTGTCATAGGCACTCTCCATATGGATATCATTTGGAGTGCTGATGTTATGTGCCTGAAGTAGACCGATGGTGTACCAGATTTCGGTCGACACAACGAATGAGTCTTGGGAAGTGTGAATGGAAGGTGGGAAAGACGGCGGGTTCTTGCGGCGAACAGGTGACCTTTCGCTGGCTCAACCCGCGAGAAGATCTGGATTGAGCCCGCTGGACATGCAATATGCAGCCGATAGACCATCGACTACAACGGCGAACGCGACTAACAGGCTAATCATCTAGTGTCAATCGTTATATCGAGCATGGATGCGACTTGGTCGTTGGATTGACCTTGGATAACGTCACCAATTGTGTCGCTACAGTGGTGCAGTGACTACGGCACAAATATGCCGCAGTGGCCGACGCTTCGCCCCGGCGACCGAAAACCTGTACCGCGCGGGCAATCCGCTCGGTCAGGACATCGTGACGCACTGGGGGCGAATGGCGTGACGCGCCGGTAAGGGCCACGCGACGGTTCAGCCGGTGGTCAATGCGAGTGCGGGGCCGAACGGAAAGGCGTCCAGACCGGCGTGGTGTCGTCCCAGTGATCGAGCGGCGAAGGAAGTTGGTCGTTCATCATGTGCTCCTGCAACTAACTGACTCAGCGAGTCATTGATAGGTGTGTCGCGACGCCACGCGCGGGGCGACCCGCTGCGCGGCGTTGCGCGTTTACCGGCCCCCGCCGGCGAGCTGGTTGCTTTCCGGCATCGAGCGATACGGGCCTTGCGCGAGTTCGAGCCCTTGCGGATACGAATTCGCCTTGCGCAGCCAGGCCAGCGTGCCGTCGCGGCGGGCCTGCTCGACTTCCGCGCTGACTTCGGCGCGCGTGCGCGGGCCGTTGTTGTGCTGCGTGTACCACGACGTGTTGGTGTAGTCGCCGGCGTGCGGGGTGGTCGTATCGGCGAAGGCCGGTGCGGACACGGCGAGTGCGAGGGCGACGGCAGAGAGAAGGTGGCGGCGGTTCATGACGTAACTCCTGTGTTGATCGGAGTTGGCGCGTCGGCGCTGGCTCCGGTCCCATCAAGCGGGATCTGTTCGATGCGCAACGAGGTGCGCGACAGGGTTTACTCTAGGGGGCCGTTCCGGCGCGATAAATGCGGCTGACGCGAATTGAATTGTCGTGATGGTGGAACAATCGCCATCCGTACCGTCGGCAGGGTTACTCGAAAATCGCGCACAGCCGCCTGCAGCAGGGCTCCCGGCGATGTGGCGCGGCGCGCGCCGTCATGCACGCGGCCGATTGCCGCGCGCGGCGCAAAGGTGTGATGCGGAATCAGGAAAGGCGCAGTGCGGGGCGGGGAAGGCGGCACGAACGTGACGCCACGGGGCGCGAAGGCAGGACGGCGCGCGGGCCGCACAGCCCGCGCGCCGCGGTTCAGACGATTACGCGACCCACTCGTTGATGACCGGCGTGTCGAGCGCCGGTGCGCGCTCGGCTTCCTCGAACGTGCGCTTGCTGCACGTCGCGTCGAGGCTGCCCTTGCCGCTCAGCAGCGGGCAGCGGTCGAACACTTCGGCGATCCAGTCGACGAACACGCGTACCTTCGGCGACAGATGCCGGCTGTGCGGATACACGACCGAGATCGGCATCGGCAGCGGCTTGAGGCCGGGCAGCACTTCCTTGAGCCGGCCGTCGCGCAGGTGCGGCAGCACCATGAACAGCGGCGGCTGGATCAGGCCGAAGCCTTCGAGCCCGCACGTCACGTACGCATCGGCATCGTTGACCGACACGATGGCGTTCATCTTGACCTCGACTTCCTTGCCGTCGGTCAGGAACGTCCAGTCGATCGTGCGGCCCGTGCGGCTCGAGAAGTAGTTGACGGCCTTGTGGTCGTTCAGATCCTCGATCGTCCGCGGCTCGCCGAACTTCTCGAGATACGCGGGCGCGGCGACCGACACGCACTCGAACAATCCGACCCGGCGCGCAACCAGCGACGAGTCCTGCAGCGCACCGACGCGGATCACGCAGTCGACGCCTTCCTGCAGCAGGTCGACCGGCCGGTCGGACAGGCCGAGCTGCAGGTCGATGTCCGGATAGCGCGTGTGGAATTCGCACAGCGACGGAATCACCAGCAGCCGCCCGATCGAGCCCGGCATGTCGATACGCAACTTTCCGTGCGGCTTGCGGTTGTTGTTCTGGAAGCTTGCTTCGGTTTCCTCGACATCGGCGAGGATCCGCACGCAGCGTTCGTAGTACGCGGCCCCGTCCGGCGTGAGCGACAGCCGGCGCGTGGTCCGGTGCATCAACCGCACGCCGAGGAAGGCTTCGAGATTCTGGATGATCGTCGTGACGGACGCCCGCGGCAGGCTGAGCGACTCTGCTGCCTTGGTGAAGCTGCTTGTATCGACGACGCGAGTAAACACCTGCATGGCCTGAAGCCGGTCCATCACAACCTCCGCAATCTAATTTGCCGCCCGAACGACAAGGCTGCGCTACCTCATGGGTAAGCGCAGCCTGGATTGTTCGGGGGCGTTGAATTGTGTTGCCGGATTATAGGCATTTATCCGGATGTCTGCCGGAGCCAGAATTCGTTCCATCTCGAAATGGATGCTGCATCGTCATGGACGCTTCTGAATTCAGCAAATTCCTGAAAGCCGCGTTGCCCGCCGAAGCCAGAGCCGGCGCGGCACTGACGGTCGCGGAGGTGGAAATCCCCGGCTACGCGCAGGACATCGTGCTGCGCCTCTATCGGCGCGCGGACAAGACCGGATTGCCGGTAGTGCTTTACTTTCACGGCGGCGGTTTCGTGCGCGGCACGCTGGATGACGCCGATTTCGCCGCGCGCTTTTTAGCAGAACGCTTACCGGCTCTCGTAGTGTCGGTCGATTATTCGCTCGCGCCGGCCTTTCCTTTTCCGGCCGCGCCGGAGGATGCGTATCGCGCGGCCGTGTGGGCCGCGACACGCGCCCGCGCGTTCGGCGGCAATCCGAAGAAGATCGGCGTCGCGGGGCACGATGCGGGCGGCCAGCTCGCGAACTGTCTCGCGTTCATCGCGCGCGATCGCGGCGAAGTGTCGATCGCCGCGCAGGCCCTGTTCGGGCCTATGCTCGACCCGAGCATGACGCGCATCGGCGACGCCGAACGCCTTGCGTCGGACATCACCGCGCGCGAATGCGCGGCCTGTTATCGCGCTTATCTGCCGCAGGCGGCGCAGCGCATGCACCCGTATGCGGCGCCGCTCGAATCGGTGCGCCTCGCGGGCCTGCCGCCGACGCTCGTCGTCACCGCGCAGAACGACGTGCTGCACGTCGAAGCGGAGAAATATGCGGGCTGCCTGATTTCATCGGGCGTGCTCACGCAGGTGATCCGCTACCCGGACGTCACGCACGCGGCGCTCGCGACGCACGAAGCCGCGCTCGAGGAAGCCGTGCGCTTCTTCCAGTGCCGCTTCCAGGCGCGCCAGCCGAACCGTTCCGAATAACCAGAACCAATCCACGCTTATTGGAGATCCACATGGCCATCCTACGCACCTCCCGCTCCCGAATCGCGACCGCGGCGATCGTGACGCTCGCCGTCGTCGGCCTCGGCACGTTCGGCGCGATGCGCGTGAACGCGAACGCGCCCGAAAAGGCGGCAGCGCCGCTGCCCGAAGTCGACGTCGCGACCGTCGTGCCGCAGACCGTCACCGACTGGCAAGGCTATTCGGGCCGCCTCGAGGCGGTCGAGAAAGTCGACGTGCGCCCGCAGGTGTCGGGCACGATCGTCGCGGTGAACTTCAAGGACGGCGCGCTCGTGAAGAAGGGCGACGTGCTGTTCGTGATCGATCCGCGCCCGTACCAGGCGGAAACCGACCGCGCGGCCGCGCAGCTCGCCGCCGCGCAGGCCCGCAACGGCTATGCGCAAACCGACTGGCAGCGCGCGCAGCGGCTGATCGGCGACAACGCGATCGCGAAGCGCGACTACGACGAGAAGCAGAACGCGGCGCGCGAAGCGACGGCGAACCTGAAGGCCGCCGACGCCGCGCTGGAAACGGCGCGCATCAACCTCGGCTATACGCGCATCACCGCACCCGTGGCGGGCCGCGTGTCGCGCGCGGAAATCACGCTCGGCAACGTCGTGTCGGCCGGCGCGTCCGCCGCGCCGCTGACGACGCTGGTGTCGGTGTCGCCGATCTACGCGTCGTTCGACGCGGACGAGCAGACCTACCTGCAATACATCAACGGCGCGCGCAACGGCCGCAAGGTGCCGGTCGAGCTCGGCCTCGCGAATGAAACCGGCTACTCGCGCAGCGGCGAGATCGACTCGGTCGACAACCGGCTCGACACGTCGTCCGGCACGATCCGCGTGCGCGCGCGCTTCGACAACGCGGACGGCACGCTCGTCCCCGGGCTCTACGCGCGCGTGAAGGTGGGCGGCAGCGCACCGCACGAGGCGCTGCTCGTCGACGATGCGGCGATCAACACCGACCAGGACAAGAAGTTCGTGTTCGTCGTCGACCAGCAGGGCCGCGTGTCGTATCGCGAAGTGCAGCAAGGCATGCAGCACGGCAACCGGCGCGTGATCGTGAGCGGCCTTGCCGCCGGCGATCGGGTGATCGTGAACGGCACGCAGCGCGTGCGGCCGGGCGAGCAAGTGAAGCCGCACATGGTCCCGATGACCGGCGGCGATGCGCCGTCCGCGCCGCTCGCGGGCACCGCGAAGCCGGCCGCACCGGCGAAGGCGGAATCGTAAGCGGTTCGCCGCTTCGCTTTCCGCGTTCAACCAGACAGAGCAACCCATGAACATTTCCAAATTCTTTATCGACCGGCCGATCTTTGCAGGAGTCCTATCGGTGATCGTCCTGCTCGGCGGGGTGATCGCGATGTTCCTGCTGCCGATTTCGGAGTATCCGGAAGTCGTGCCGCCGTCCGTGATCGTGAAGGCGCAGTATCCGGGCGCGAACCCGAAAGTGATCGCCGAGACGGTCGCGTCGCCGCTGGAAGAGCAGATCAACGGCGTCGAGGACATGCTCTACATGCAGTCGCAGGCGAACAGCGACGGCAACATGACGATCACCGTCACGTTCAAGCTCGGCACCGATCCGGACAAGGCCACGCAGCTCGTGCAGAACCGCGTGAACCAGGCGCTGCCGCGCCTGCCGGAAGACGTGCAGCGGCTCGGCATCACCACGGTGAAGAGCTCGCCGACGCTGACGATGGTGGTCCACCTGATCTCGCCGGACAACCGCTACGACATGACCTACCTGCGCAACTACGCGCTGATCAACGTGAAGGATCGCCTGTCGCGGATCCAGGGCGTCGGCCAGGTGCAGCTGTGGGGCTCGGGCGACTACGCGATGCGCGTGTGGCTCGATCCGCAGAAGGTCGCGCAGCGCGGGCTGTCGGCCGAGGACGTCGTGCAGGCGATCCGCGAGCAGAACGTGCAGGTCGCGGCCGGCGTGATCGGTGCGTCGCCGTCGCTGCCCGGCACGCCGCTGCAGCTGTCGGTGAACGCGCGCGGCCGTCTGCAGACGGAGGACGAGTTCGGCGACATCGTCGTGAAGACGACGCCGGACGGCGGCGTCACGCACCTGCGCGACATCGCGCGCATCGAGCTGGACGCGTCCGAGTACGGGCTGCGCTCGCTGCTCGACAACAAGCCGGCCGTCGCGATGGCGATCAACCAGTCGCCGGGCGCGAACTCGCTGCAGATCTCCGACGAAGTGCGCAAGACGATGGCCGAGCTGAGGCAGGACATGCCGGCCGGCGTCGACTACAAGATCGTCTATGACCCGACGCAGTTCGTGCGCTCGTCGATCAAGGCCGTGGTGCACACGCTGCTCGAAGCGATCGCGCTGGTCGTGATCGTCGTGATCGTGTTCCTGCAGACCTGGCGCGCGTCGCTGATTCCGCTGATCGCGGTGCCGGTGTCGATCATCGGCACGTTCTCGCTGCTGCTGGCGTTCGGGTATTCGATCAACGCGTTGTCATTGTTCGGGATGGTGCTCGCGATCGGGATCGTGGTCGACGATGCGATCGTCGTCGTCGAGAACGTCGAGCGCAACATCGAAAGCGGGATGAACGCACGGGCGGCGACCTACAAGGCGATGCAGGAAGTGAGCGGGCCGATCATCGCGATCGCGCTGACGCTCGTCGCCGTGTTCGTGCCGCTCGCGTTCATGTCGGGCCTGACCGGCCAGTTCTACAAGCAGTTCGCGATGACGATCGCGATCTCGACGGTGATTTCGGCGTTCAACTCGCTGACGCTGTCGCCGGCGCTGTCCGCGATCCTGCTGAAGGGCCACGGCGACAAGGAAGACTGGCTCACGCGCGTGATGAACCGCGTGCTCGGCGGCTTCTTCCGCGGCTTCAACAAGGTGTTCCATCGCGGTGCGGAGAACTACGGCCGCGGCGTGCGCGGCGTGCTGTCGCGCAAGACGCTGATGCTCGGCGTGTACCTCGTGCTGGTGGGCGCGACCGTGCTCGTGTCGAAGGTCGTGCCGGGCGGCTTCGTGCCCGCGCAGGACAAGGAATACCTGATCGCGTTCGCGCAGCTGCCGAACGGCGCGTCGCTCGACCGCACCGAGAAGGTGATCCGCGACATGGGCTCGATCGCGCTGAAGCAGCCTGGCGTCGAGAGCGCGGTCGCGTTCCCGGGGCTGTCGGTGAACGGCTTCACCAACAGCTCGAGCGCGGGCATCGTGTTCGTCACGCTGAAGCCGTTCTCGGAACGGCACGGCAAGGCGCTGTCGGCCGGTGCGATCGCCGGCGCGTTGAACCAGCAGTACGGTGCGATCAAGGACTCGTTCGTCGCGGTGTTCCCGCCGCCGCCGGTGCTCGGCCTCGGCACGCTCGGCGGGTTCAAGATGCAGATCGAGGATCGCGGTGCGGTCGGCTACGCGAAGCTGTCGGATGCGACCAACGACTTCATCAAGCGCGCGCAGCAGGCGCCTGAGCTCGGCCCGCTGTTCACGAGCTATCAGATCAACGTGCCGCAGCTCAACGTCGATCTCGACCGCGTGAAGGCGAAGCAGCTCGGCGTGCCGGTCACCGACGTGTTCAACACGATGCAGGTGTATCTCGGCTCGCTGTACGTGAACGACTTCAACCGCTTCGGGCGCGTGTACCAGGTGCGCGTGCAGGCCGATGCGCCGTTCCGTCAGCGCGCGGACGACATCCTGCAGCTGAAGACGCGCAACGATCGTGGCGAGATGGTGCCGCTGTCGTCGCTCGTGACGGTGACGCCGACGTTCGGCCCGGAAATGGTCGTGCGCTACAACGGCTACACGGCGGCCGACATCAACGGCGGCCCGGCGCCGGGCTTCTCGTCGGGGCAGGCGCAGGCCGCGATCGAGCGCATCGCGCATGAAACGCTGCCGCGCGGCGTGCGGTTCGAATGGACCGACCTCACGTACCAGCAGATTCTTGCCGGCGATTCGGCGATGTATGTGTTCCCGATCAGCGTGCTGCTCGTGTTCCTCGTGCTCGCGGCGCTGTATGAAAGCCTGACGCTGCCGCTCGCGGTGATCCTGATCGTGCCGATGAGCATTCTGTCGGCGCTGACGGGTGTGTGGCTCACGCAGGGCGACAACAACATCTTCACGCAGATCGGCTTGATGGTGCTGGTGGGGCTGTCCGCGAAGAACGCGATCCTGATCGTCGAATTCGCACGCGAACTGGAGCATGACGGCAGGACGCCGTTCGAGGCCGCGATCGAGGCGAGCCGGCTGCGGCTGCGCCCGATCCTGATGACGTCGATCGCCTTCATCATGGGTGTCGTGCCGCTCGTCACGTCGACGGGCGCGGGTTCGGAAATGCGCCATGCGATGGGTGTCGCGGTGTTCTTCGGGATGCTCGGCGTGACGCTGTTCGGGCTGATGCTGACGCCGGTGTTCTATGTCGTGCTGCGCACGCTCGCGGGCGGCAAGATCCACGTCGCGGGCAAGGACTCGGCCGGCTATGGCGTGTCGCCTTCCGGTGCGTCGGCTTCGGATGCTTGAGGACAACAAGATGGACAACATGCACAACACGAAAGGTCTGATGCGCTTCGCGAAGGTGGCGGCCGCGAGTACCCTGCTCGCGACGCTGCTCGCCGCGTGCGCGGTGGGGCCCGACTACAAGCGCCCGGACGTGTCGACGCCCGCGGCGTTCAAGGAAGCGCCGACGCTCGCGGCCGGCGAACAGGCCGGCACGTGGAAGACCGCCGAACCGGCGGACGGCGAGCATCGCGGCGAATGGTGGAAGGCGTTCGGCGATCCGACGCTCGACGCGCTCGAGTCGCAGGCGCTCGCCGCGAACCAGAACCTGAAGGCCGCGGCGGCGCGCGTCGAGGAAGCGCGTGCGGCGACCCGCACCGCGCGCTCGCAGTGGTTCCCGCAGGTCGGCGCCGGGTTCGGGCCGACGCGTGAAGGGCTGTCGTCGGCGTCGCAGTTCCAGCCGCAGGGCACGGGCCCGACCACCGCGACGCTGTGGCGCGCGCAGGGCACGGTGTCCTACGAGGCCGACCTGTTCGGCCGCGTGGGCCGCAACGTCGAGGCGTCGCGTGCCGACCAGGCGCAGAGCGAGGCGCTGTTCCGTTCGGTGCAGCTCGCGCTGCAGGCGGACGTCGCGCAGAACTACTTCGAACTGCGCCAGCTCGACTCGGACCAGGACCTGTACCGCCGCACGGTCGAACTGCGTGACCAGGCACTGAAGCTCGTACAGCGCCGCTTCAACGAAGGCGACATCAGCGAGCTCGACGTGTCGCGCGCGAAGAACGAGCTGGCAACCGCGCAGGCCGATGCGGTCGGCGTCGCGCGCCGGCGCGCGGCGTCCGAGCATGCGCTCGCGATCCTGCTCGGCAAGGCGCCCGCGGACTTCGCGTTCAAGGAAACGCCGATCGTGCCGGTCGCGGTGAAGGTTCCGCCGGGCCTGCCGTCGGCACTGCTCGAACGCCGCCCGGACGTGTCGGCGGCCGAGCGCGCGATGGCGGCCGCGAACGCGCGGATCGGTCTCGCGAAGTCGGCGTACTTCCCGAAGCTCGATATCACGGGCGCATTCGGTTATGAGGCGTCGACGCTCGGCAACCTGTTCATGTGGTCGAGCCGCACGTTCCTGCTCGGGCCGTTCGCCGGCACCGCGCTGACGCTGCCGCTGTTCGACGGCGGGCGCCGTGCGGCCGGCGTGCAGCAGGCGCGCGCGCAGTACGACGAGCAGGTCGCGAACTACCGGCAGCAGGTGCTCGTCGCGTTCCGCGAGGTCGAGGACAATCTCGCCGATCTGCGCCTGCTCGACGACCAGATTCGCGCGCAGGATGCGGCCGTCAATGCGTCGCGCCGTGCGGCGACGCTGTCGCGGACGCAGTATCAGGAAGGCGAAGTGGCCTATCTCGACGTGATCGACAGCGAACGGTCGGTGCTGCAGTCGCAGTTGCAGGCGAACCAGCTGACCGGTGCGCAGGCGGTGTCGACCGTGAACCTGATCCGCGCGCTGGGCGGCGGGTGGGGGGCGGCGCAGGCGCCGGCCGCGGTCGGCGATGTGGCGGCGGGCAAGGCGGAAGTGGCTGCGCGCTGAGCGCGAATGACGGGCGATTCATCGCCCGTCGGCTGTTGGCTGCTGGCAGTGAAGCGAAGCACCCCGGCATGCAGGCTCAGGCCTGCGTGACCGGGGTTTTTCATGGCAACCGGGCCCATATCGCAACTAACGGTCAAGTTCATTCCGCATCTGCAAGCGGGGCGCGCGGCGAAACGCCGCCGCGCGCCCCGATCAGGCTGCGTGGCCTTCAGCCCGCAGCGCACGCACCAACTCGCTCGCCGCCTTGCCGAGCCCCGTGTGTTTGGGCCGGCGCAGATACACCGGCAGCGGCAGCCCGTTGCGGATGTTCGCGAACACGAGCGGCGCGAGTTCGCCGTCGGCGACATACCGGCCGATCAGCGATTCGGGCAGGTTCGCCCAACCGTGCCCGGCCTTCACGAGCGCGATCGCGGTCGCCATGTCGGTCACCTTCCAGGTGCGGTTGCCGATCACGGGACGCACGTCAGTGAGCGGCCGTTCCGGATCGGCGATCACGATCTGCCGAAACCCCGACAATCGCTCGATCGCCTCGGGATGCGCGGCTTCGGCGATCGACGGATGACCGGGTGCCGCGACGGCAATCAGCGTCTCGGTCCACAGCGCGTGGATCTGTTCCTGTGGATGAAGATCGAGTCCGCCGTACGCGACGCAGAGATCGACGGCGCCGCGATGCAATGCGTCGACGATCGCGTCTTGCGGCGCGGTGACGATGCTGATCGCGAGCGCCGGATACTTCGCGGCGACGGCGGTCAGTGCGCGTGCAACGGGCGCGCTGTCGAGCTCCGCGGCGAGGCCGAGCCGCAGCGTGTCCTCGACGCCTTCCGACAGATGCTGCGCATGCGCGCGCAGCGCCTGCAGCCGTTCGGCGATCGACCGCGCATCGGGCAGCAGCGCAGCCATCGCGGCGGTCGGTGTCGGCTCGCGCGTGCCGCGGTCGAACAGCACGAGGTCCAGCTCGGCCTCGAGATTCGCGATCGCCATGCTGACCGCCGACGGCGTGCGGCCGAGCGCACGCGCGGCCGCCGAGAACGAGCCTTTGTCGATGACGGTCAGCAGCATGTCGATGTGGTCGCTGGTCAGCATGCGTGGCTTCCTGTCAGAAAAATTGAAAGGACCTGACTTTTGCCGGCGAAATGCCCGCTGTAGTCTCGCCACCTTGTTCGATATGAAGGTGGTGGGTCATGCAAGGTTGGAAGAGACGCATAGTCTACGTCGTGATGTTCGAGGTGCTCGGCATCCTCGTCGCGTCGTCGGTGCTCGGCATGCTGAGCGGCGCGAGCGCGACGGCGAGCGGCCTGCTCGGCGTGATGATCTCGACGACGGGCGTCATCGTCAATTTTCTGTACAACCTGGGGTTCGAGGCGTGGGAGCGGCGGCGTGCGGAAACGACGCGCACCGTCGCGCGGCGCGTCGTGCATGCGATCGGTTTCCAGGTCGCGCTCGTGACGTTACTGATTCCGCTGATCGCTTGGTGGCTCGGCGTGTCGCTGTGGCAGGCGTTCCTGTACGACGCCGTGCTGATCGTGTTCTTCCCGATCTTCACGTTCGCGTACAACTGGTCGTTCGACAGCGTGTTCGGGTTGCCGGATGCTGTGACGCGCAAGCCCGAACCGATCATCTGACGCGGAGGCGGGCGAAGCGATGCGGGGCAGCCCGTATCGCTTCGTTCAGGAAAGGGACGGGAAGTGACGGGCGGAGCGAATGCCGCCCGCGAGCGTTACGCGGCGACGAACTCGTGCACGTAACGGTTGAACACCGCGGGGCTCGCCGCGTTCATCCCGTGCGACGCACCGGCGACGGTCTGCCGTTGTGCATCGCCGATCCACTGCGACAGCGTGTCGACGTTGTTGCGGAACATCTTCGGGCTGCGCTGGCCGTCGATCAGCAGCGTGCGGCACGCGATATCCGATGCCGTGTGCTGCGAATACGCGGGCAGCGGATCCTGCAACTGCTTCGGCAGCGTGCTCGCGTTGTCGATCGCCATCGTGCGAAAGCGCGACGTGCTCTTCTTCCATGCGCCGGGCAGGCTCACCGAGTCGACGAACATCTCGAGGCCGGCTTCCACTTCGCCTTGCCCGATCAGGTTCACGGCCTGCGTGCGCAGCGCGATCGCGCCGGCCGGCAATGCGGCTTCGCGCACGCCCGGCTGTTGCAGCGGGCCGCCGGGATCGGCGAGCGTCAGCGTGTCGACGAGCTGCGGATGCTGGCGCGCGACGTTGAACGCGACGCTACCGCCACGCGAATGGCCGACGAGATGCACGGGGCCGAGATCGAGCGCATCGATGAATTCGGCGAGCTCGTCGACGTGGTTCTGCCAGCTGAACTCGTCCTGGATGCCCGCCTCGACGGCCGGCCAGTAATGGCTCAGGCTCGGCGCGATGCAGCGGTAGTGGGCCGACAGCGACGCGAGTTGCGGATCCCAGTAACGGTAGTCGCACAGCGAGCCGTGCACGAACACCATCGGCGCGCCGCTGCCCCGCTCGACATACGGCAGGCTGATGCCTGACGAAAGCGTCGCAAATTGCAGGTCGGGGTTCGCGAGCACGGACGGCTCGATTCGCATGTTCATGACTGAAAGACTCAAAGGTGCGTCAACACGACGCAACTATGCATCACGGCGACCTGCAAGGAAAACGCATAATTTTCATCGTGACGATCAATTTTATTGATGGCTCGGCTGAAAACCCTTGTCGCAGCGTGGGGAAGTGCCGAAGTCTTAAATCATCTGATGATTTGTTCGGCCGCTGAGAGCGCGTGCGAACGCCTGCGCAGGTGCGCATCGGAGCGGGGGGAAAACGGGAGAAAGGGCCGCCGCACGCGACCCGTGCATCACCGCACCGCCAGCGCGGGCGCGGTCTGAAGCTCGACGGGAAGGTCGTTGTCGGCGGCGAACTGCATCGCGAAGTCGAACGCGTCGGCGCATACGTCGCGCAATTCGTCCGACACGAACAGGCATTTGGCGCCGCCGTCGACGACCGGCATCGCGAGCCGCGACAGCGCGCACGGATAGCCGGGCCGCCGCTCGCCGACGAACAGCGTGATGACACCCGCGAGGCGCTCGGGCCAGTCGCTCGGTCGGAAGGTTTTCTGCGCGCGCGTGACGCCGCGGATCAGGTGCCCGGTGATGCGGCCGTGTTCGGTGACTTCGATGCGATCCATGTTGTTTTGCGTATCCTCGTTCGCGTCATTCGCCGCCGTCGGCCGCCGCGTCGCCGCGCGCGGGAATCCGCAGGTTGCGCAGCTTGTGATAAAGCGTCTTCTTCGGCATGCCGAGTGCAATGCTTGCGTCCGCAACGTTGCCGTTGTGACGCTGCAGCATGTCCTCGATCAGCATCCGCTCGAAATACGCGAGCTGTTCCGCGAGCGTATCGCCCACGGCCGGCGCGTCGCCGGACGACAGCAGGCTGTCGCCGGTCAGCCCGAGCACGAAACGGTCGGCCACGTTCTGCAGCTCGCGCACGTTGCCGGGCCATGCATGCGTCATGAGTTCGGACACCTGCGCAGCCGTGACGACCGGCGCCGGCTGCCCGAAGCGCCGCGCGGCCGCGAGCACGAAATGCTCGAACAGCAGCGGCACGTCCTCGCGCCGTTCGCGCAGCGGCGGCAGCTCGATCTGCGCGACGTTGAGGCGATACAAGAGGTCCGCACGAAAGCGCCCGTCGGCTGCGAGTTCGGCGAGGTCGGCCTTCGATGCGGCCACCACGCGGCAGTCGACCGGAATCAGCTCGTTTGCACCGAGCCGCTCGACCACGCGCTCCTGCAGCACGCGCAGCATCTTGATCTGCAGCGGAATCGGCATCGTCTCGATCTCGTCGAGGAACAGCGTGCCGCCGTGCGCCCATTCGATCTTGCCGATGCGCTTCTTGATCGCGCCGGTGAATGCGCCGGCTTCATGGCCGAACAGTTCGCTCTCGAAGATCTGCTCGGGCAGGCCGCCGCAATTCAGCGCGACGAAATGGGCATCGCGCCGGCCGCCGAAGTCGTGCAGGCTGCGTGCGATCAGTTCCTTGCCGGTGCCCGTTTCGCCGGTGATCAGCACCGACACCGACGTATCGGCGAGGCGCAGGATCTTCTTGCGCACGTCGGCCATCGCGGGCGACTTGCCGAGCACGAACGCCTCGATGCCCTGCCAGTTGTTCAGCGCCGCGCGCAGCCCCTGCACCTCGAGCGTCAGGCGGCGCTTCTCGACCGCGCGCGCGACGCGGCCGGCGATCACGTCCGACGAAAACGGCTTCTCGATGAAGTCGTATGCGCCGACCTGCATCGCGCCGACGGCCGTCGAGATGTCCGCGTGGCCGCTGATCAGCACGACCGGGATCTGCGCATCGATGGCCATCACGCGATCGAGCAGCTGCAGCCCGTCGATGCCCGGCATCCGCACGTCCGACACGATCACCAGCGGCGCGCCGGGCGCGACGTGGGCGAGCGCGTCGGCGGCCGACGCGAATGCGTCGACCGGGAACCCGGCGAGCGCGACGGCCTGCTCGACGCCGATCCGGACGTTTTCATCGTCCTCGACGACCAGAACGCGAATCTCATCTTCCATGCTCTATCCTCTGTTGCGGCGCGACCGCCGCGAATTCGATGGTGAACTGCGCGCCGCCTTCGTCGCGGTTCGTCGCGGCGATCTTCGCGCCGAACGCCTCGACGATGCGCGACGTGATCGCGAGGCCGAGCCCGAGGCCCTGGCCGCGCGGCTTGGTCGTGACGAACGGCTCGAACAGGTGCGGCAGCACGTCGGGCGCGATGCCCGCGCCGCTGTCGGCCACCGAGAAGCGCACGTGGCCGGCGTCGTCCGGCCCGGTGGCTTCGATCACGATGCGCCGCACCGGCGCGTCGTGCACCGCGTCGAGCGCGTTGCCGAGCAGGTTCACGATCACCTGCTGCAACTGGCTCGATTCCGCGGACACCGTCGTGCCGGGCGCGATGTTCACGTCGAGCCGCACGCCTTCGTCGCGGATCCGCGCGTCGTAGATGAGGCGCGCATGTGCGACGGCCTCGTTCAGCGACACCGCGACGCGCTCGACGTCGGGTTTGCGCGCGAAGGTCTTCAGCTCGCCGGTGAGCACGGCCATGCTGTCGACCAGCTTGCCGATCCGTTCGAGGTTCGCGAGCGCCGGTGCCGGCTGGCCGCGCTCGAAGAAGGTGCGCGCGTTGTCGCACAGCGTGCGGATCGCGACGAGCGGCTGGTTCAGCTCGTGCGTGAGGCCGGCGGCCATCTGCCCGAGCACCGCGAGCTTGCCCGCGTGCACGACTTCCTGCTGCGAATCGCGCAACCGCTGCTCGGTGCGCTCGCGCTCGACGATCTCGCGCTGCATCCGCTCGTTGGTCGCCGTCAGCGCGGCCGTGCGCTGCGCGACGGTCAGCTCGAGCCGGTCGTTCGCGCGGCGCAGCGCGTCCTGCGCGTTCAGCCGCGCGATGATCGCCCGGCGTCGCTGGATCGCGTAGCCGGCCAGCAGCGCGGCGATCAGGAACGCGCCGGTGACGAACACGAACGCGGTCTGCTGCTGGCGCCGCGCGCCGGCGATGTCGAGCAGCACCATCAGCGAATCGCCGGCCTGCGGCGCGGGCCGCGACATCACGAGATAGCGCGTGCTGCGGCCGGCGTGACGCGGATCGGGGAACGTGCCGAACCATGCAGCGGCACTGCGGTCGCCGAGGTGGCGGTAGGGCAGCATGTCGACCGTGCGGCCCGCGTATTGCCGCGACGCCTGGATGTCGCGCTGCTGCTGCGCGGTGATCGGGCGCAGCGCGGTGAACTTCCACGCCGGCTCGGTCGAGATCACGACCACGCCGTTGCCGTCGACCACCATCGCGGCGACGCCCGGCGCGCGCCACGCGGATTCGAGCGGGTCGACGCTGATCTTCACGGCCGCCGCGCCGATCGGCACGCCGTCGTCGCGCACCGCGCTCGCGAAATAGACGCCCGGCACGCCGGTGTTGGTGCCGATCCCGAAGAAGCGGCCGCTGCCGTGCGCCAGGGCATCCTTGAAGTACGGCCGGTACGACACGTTGGTGCCGACGAAGCTGATCGTCTCGTTCCAGTTGCTGGCGGCGATCACTTCGCCCCGCAGGTCGATCACGTCGACGGCGCCGCTGCCCGCGTCGCGGTTCACGGCTTCGAGATACGTGTTCACCGTGTGCGCGAGCGCGGGCCGGTCTTGCGGCGCGGCCCGCAGCAGCGCGCGCACGCCGTCTTGCCGGGCGACCAGGCCGGGCAGGATCTCGAAGCGGCCGAGTTCGCTCTTCAGGCTCGACGCGTACAGATCGAGTCGGTGCGCGCCGGTTTCCTCGAGCGCGTCGATCGCGCGTTCCCACGCGAAATCGACCGCCGCGCCCGCCACGCCGACATACAGCACGGCGGCCGACGCCCAGCCCCACCACGGGATTCCCTTGAAGCTCTTCTGCACGTTCGCCCTCATCGAAGCCCGTAACTGGCCGCTCGCAACCGGCCGTCCGAGACCGGCCGTCCGAGACCGGCCGTCCGAGATCGGCCGTCCGCAACAGGCCGTCCGCGACCGACCGTCCGTAACCGGCCGTCCGCAACCGACCGTCCGCAACCGACCGTCCGCAACTCCGGTCGTCCGCAACCGGCCGTCTCAAACGCCCCGCCACAACGACACGCGCCGCGCACCGGCAAAGCCGGCGGCGGCGCGTGCGAAGCAGCCTGCGCGACGGTGCGCGCAGCGGCGCGTCATCCGAAGTGCGCGACCAGGATCAGCGTCACCGTGACGACGATCGCGCCGCCGATGCGCGTGGCGATCTGCGCGAACGGCATCAGCTGCATCCGGTTCGCGGCGGTCAGGATCGCGACGTCGCCGGTGCCGCCTTGCCCGCTGTGGCAGGCGTTCACGATTGCGGTGTCGATAGGGTACATCTTCAGCAGGCGGCCGACCACGAAACCGGTGCCCATCAGCGTCGCGACGGTCGACACGATCGTGACGACGTTGACGATCGTGAAGGCGGCGGTCAGCTTGTCCCACGGCGTCATCGCGACGCCGATCGCGAACAGCAGCGGATACGTGACGGCGGTCGAGAAGAACTTGTAGACGACGAACGCGCCTTCCTGCAGCGGCGGCGACACGGCGCGCGCGAGCTTAACGAGCACCGCGAGGAACAGCATCGCGACCGGTGCGGGCAGGCCGAACAGCTTGTGCGCCATCAGGCCGACGAGGTACAGCGTGATGGCCGTGATGCCGGCGCCCGCGATGTGCGTGACGTCGACGTGGCCGCGGATTTCCTCGTTTTCCGGCGTCATGTCGCCGCTTTCGCCGACCTGCAGGCGGCCGTTGCCGGTCAGGTGCGGCAGGCGCTTGCCGAGCATGTCGAGCGCGCCCGACAGGATGATCGCGGTCAGGCTGCCCAGCATCACCGGCGGCAGCACCATCGCGAACATCTCGCCCTGCGGCAGGTGCATCAGTTCCGAATAGCCGATCGACAGCGGAATCGCACCTTCGCCGACGCCGCCCGCCATGATCGGCACGACGATATACAGCAGCGTGTGGCGCGCGCCGAGGCCGAGCGCGGTGCCGACCGCCGTGCCGACGATCGCGGCCGCGACCGAACCGGCCGCGAGCGGAATGAAGATCTTCACGAAGCCCTGGATCAGCACGCGCCGGTCCATGCTCAGGATGCTGCCGACGATGATCGACGCGATGAACAGGTACAGGAAGTTGGTCGACTTCGTGAACTCGACGGTGAGGTTCAGCACCGGCTTCGGCAGCACGTGGTAGTAGGTGAGCGCCGACGGCACGAAGGTCGCGAAGATCGCGGCCGCGCCGATGTTGCGCAGGAGCGGCAGGCGCTTGCCGAGTTCCGCGCAGGTGAAGCCGAAGAACGCGAGCACGGCGATCGCCATCGAGATCTCGCCGGGCACCTTGCCCGTCACCGCGAACCCGACGATCAGCCCGAACAGGATCACGTAGACCGGCAGCGGGATGATGCCGATGCGGATTTCCATCAGCTTCCACCAGCCTTCCGGCCAGAAGCGTGTGCGCGTGGCGGGACCGGCTTCGGCAAGTGCCTCCGGACGGGATTGGGTAGGGATTGAGGTCTGCAAGACGTGTCTCCTGATGTTGGAATGCCCGCATGGCTTCGCGGCATCGTGTGCCGTCTGTTATGCAACCCCCATGCCAGGAATCCGGTCTGGCCGGATATTTTTAATGCATTGATTCTTAACGGATTTGTTTCGTCTGCGGAAAGGGTTGCCGCGACAGGCTGGCCGAGATTTCGGAATTCGCCCGGCGGGGAGGCCGAGATTTCGGCCCGATGGCCGGCCCGGGCGCCGCCCGCGCATCGGACGCGCGCCCTGGCGCCATATCGCCGCACGCGATTTTCTTCGCACAATCGCTTCGTAGACCGCCTTCCTGCCGCTCTCTATCATCGGCTGATCCTTTTCCGATGCGACGACGACTGTCCGGAGAACGCCCGCGCGTTCGCCGCGGCGTCGCTCGTCCGTCGATACCGTCTTTGGACAGGAGAGTGGTTCCCATGCTGCATGCCGTTTTTTCCGCCCGCGTTTCCTCCGGCCGCGTGGCCCGCCTGCTGGCAGCCGCGCTGCTCGGCGTCGTGATGCTGAACGGCGCCCGTGCCGACACCGCGCCGCTGAAGGTCGGCATCTCGACGAGCCCGCAGATCGAAGCGCTGAAGATCGCCGCGAAGGAGGCGAAAGAGCAGGGTCTCGACGTGAAGATCGTCGAGTTCACCGACTGGAATACGCCGAACGCGGCGCTCGCGAACAAGGACATCGACGTCAACTACTTCCAGCACATCCCGTTTCTCGAGAACGCGAAGAAGCAGGGCGGCTATGACTTCGTCTCGATCGCGCCGGGCACGATCATGAAGATCGGCCTCTACTCGAAGAAGGTGAAGCGCTTCGATGAGCTGAAGGACGGCGCGCGCGTCGCGATCGCGAACGATCCGGTAAACGGCGGGCGCGGGCTGTTGCTGCTGCAGCGCGCGGGCCTCATCACGCTGAAGCCGGGCGCCGACTACCGCGCGACGACGCACGACATCGTGTCCAACCCGAAGCACCTGAAGATCATCCCGCTCGAAGCGTCGCAGCTCGCGCGCTCGCTCGACGACGTCGACCTCGCGCAGGGCTACCCGAGCTTCATCAAGCTCGCCGGCACGACCGATCCGAACAGCGCGCTGCTGTTCGACGGTACCGAGAACAAGAACTTCGCGATCCAGTGGGTCGTGCGGCCCGAGAGCGTGAACGACGCGCGCATCCGCAAGTTCATCGCGATCTACCAGCATTCGCCGGCGGTGCGTCGTGCGCTCGACAACGCATTCGGCTCGCTGTACGCGATCGCGTGGTGACGGAGGCGACATGACGACGGCGAATCGTAAGAAGATCCTGCTCAACGCGTTCAACATGAACTGCGTCGGGCACATCAACCACGGGCTGTGGACGCATCCGCGCGACCGCTCCGCGCACTACACCGATCTCGACTACTGGGCCGATCTCGCGAGGACGCTCGAACGCGGCAAGTTCGACGGGATCTTTCTCGCGGACATCGTCGGCGTGTACGACGTGTTCGGCGGCGGCCCGGACGCCGCGCTGCGCGAATCGGTGCAGGTGCCCGTCAACGATCCGCTGCTGCTCGTGCCCGCGATGGCGCAGGTCACACAACATCTCGGCTTCGGCGTGACCGCGAACCTGACCTACGAGCCGCCTTACCTGTTCGCGCGCCGCATGTCGACGCTCGATCACCTGACGAAGGGGCGCGTCGGCTGGAACATCGTGACCGGCTATCTCGACAGCGCCGCGCGCGGGATGGGCCTCGCACAGCAGATCGGCCACGACGACCGCTACGAACGCGCGGACGACTACATGGACGTCGTCTACAAGCTGTGGGAACAGAGCTGGGACGACGACGCGGTGATCCGCGACGCGCAGGCGCGCGTGTTCGCGCAGCCGGGCAAGGTGCGGCGCGTGAAGCACGACGGGCCGTTCTATTCGGTCGACGCGATCCACCTGAGCGAGCCGTCGCTGCAGCGCACGCCGGTGCTGTACCAGGCCGGCTCGTCCGCGCGCGGCGTCGAGTTCGCGGGGCGGCATGCGGAGTGCGTGTTCGTGAACGGTCAGAGCAAGGCCGCTGCGCGCGCGGCGGCGCTGGATATTCGCGCAGCCGCCGCACGGCAGGGGCGCGACCCGGCATCGATCCGGATTTTCGCCGGGGTGAGCGTCGTGACCGCCGAAACCGAGCGGCTCGCGCGCGAGAAGTTCGACGAATACCGGCGCTATGCGAGCCCGGAAGCCGGCCTCGCGCATTTCGCGAGCTCGACCGGCATCGACTTCGCGCAGTACGGCCTCGACGAGCCGATCTCGTACGTGAAGACCGACTCGATCCAGTCGGCCGTCGACGCGATCTCGCGCAAGAGCACGACCGGCACGTGGACCGTGCGACGGATGCTCGAACAGATGTCGCTCGGCGGCCGCTATGCGCCGATCGTCGGCTCGCCGTCGCAGGTCGCGGACGAACTGCAGTCGTGGATCGACGAGACGGGCATCGACGGTTTCAACCTGACGCGCACCGTGATGCCCGAATCGTTCGCGGATTTCGTCGACTGGGTCGTGCCCGAACTGCAGAACCGCGGCATCTACAAGGAAGACTACGATCCCGCGCCGACGCTGCGCGAGAAGCTGTTCGGCGCCGGCGCGCGGCTGCCCGCGTGGCACACGGGCGCGCAGCACCGGCCGGCCGCCGTGCCGGCGCCCGAACCCGCGCATCCCGCGCATGCGTGAACGTGACGGAGCGAAGCGATGACGCAATTGTTCGACACGCTGGGTTTCATCGAGGCATCGGCCGTGCGGGCCGGTGCGGGCGCAGATGTGCGTGACGCACGTGAGGTACATGATTCGTATCGCGAAGCAAACGCGCTGACAGACGAGGTCGTCGCCGTGTCGTTCGCACACGTCGGCAAGGTGTTCGCGACGTCGCGCGGCCAGGCCGCCGCGCTGCGCGACGTGACGCTCGACGTGCGGCGCGGCGAGGTGTTCGGCATCATCGGCCGCAGCGGTGCCGGCAAGTCGACGCTGCTGCGGCTCGTGAACGGCCTCGAACGTCCGAGTTCGGGCAGCGTGCGCGTGCAGGGCGTCGACGTCGGCGCGCTCGACGAGGACGGGCTCGTCGCGCTACGGCGTCGCACCGGCATGGTGTTCCAGCATTTCAACCTGCTGTCGGCGAAGACGGTGTTCGAGAACGTCGCGCTGCCGCTGAAGATCGCCGGCGTGCCGAAGGCCGAGCGCACGCGCAAGGCCGAGGCGCTGCTCGATCTCGTCGGGCTGGCCGCGAAACGCGACGCGTATCCGGCGAGCCTGTCGGGTGGCCAGAAGCAGCGCGTCGGCATCGCGCGGGCGCTGGTGCACGACCCGGAGGTGCTGCTGTGCGACGAGGCGACATCGGCGCTCGACCCCGAGACGACGCAATCGATCCTCGCGCTGCTCGCCGACATCAACCGCCGCCTCGGACTGACGATCGTGCTGATCACGCACGAGATGGAAGTGATCCGCGCGGTGTGCGACACGGTCGCGGTGATCGAACAGGGCGAGGTCGTCGAAACCGGCCCGGTGTGGCGCGTGTTCGGCGATCCGCGCCACGGCGCGACACGCGCGCTGCTCAGCACGCTCGTGCACGACCTGCCGGCTGAACTCGCCGCGCGCGTGCAGCCATTGCCCGAGCAGGCCGCGCTGCCCGACGGCGCGCAGGTCGTGCTGGACGTCCGTTATACGGGCGAAAGCGGCGGCGAGCCGGACGTCGGCGCGCTCGCGGCGGCGCTCGGCGGCTCGGTGCGCTTCCTGCACGGCGGGATCGAGCGCATTCAGGGGCATGCACAGGGGCGCCTCGTGATCGCGGCGTCGCTGCGCGCGGACGACGCCGGCCAGTCGCCGGCACGCGGCGGCGCGGTCGCCGCGTTGCTCGAACGCGCGCGCCGCCACGCGAATCATGCGGAGGTGCTCGGCTATGTTTGAACTCTGGTGGCCCGAACTGCTCGACGCGATCCGCGACACGCTGTCGATGGTCGCCGCGTCGGCCGCGATCGCCGCGCTGATCGGCATCCCGCTCGCGGTGATCCTGGTGACGACCGCGCCCGGCGGCATTTACGCGCGGCGTGGCCTGAACGCGGTGCTCGGCGCGCTCGTCAACGTGTTCCGCTCGACACCGTTCATCATCCTGCTCGTCGCGCTGCTGCCGTTCACGCGCGTGCTGATCGGCACGACGATCGGCGTGTGGGCGGCCGTCGTGCCGCTGTCGATCGCGGCGATTCCATTCTTCGCGCGGATTGCGGAAGTGAGCCTGCGCGAAGTCGATCGCGGGCTGATCGAGGCCGCGCTCGCGATGGGCGCGAAACGCCGCCACATCGTGTGGCACGTGCTGCTGCCGGAGGCGTTGCCCGGCATGCTCGGCGGTTTCACGATCACCGTCGTCGCGCTGATCGGCTCGACCGCGATGGCGGGCGCCGTCGGCGCGGGCGGGCTCGGCGATCTCGCGATCCGCTATGGCTATCAGCGTTTCGACACCACCGTCATGGTGACCGTGATCGTGATCCTGATCGCACTCGTTTCGGCCGTGCAAATCACGGGCGACCGCCTGGTCCGACGCGTGACCCGGCGTACCTGAGCGGCGCCACGAGCGCCGGCTCTTTTCATTGAAGACCCTGAGAGAACGATACCCATGACCTTGCCCATCGGCGCGCCGCGCGAATGGAACGGACAATTCGAGGAAGCGCTGTTTCTGGACGTCGCACGACGCCATCGCCCCGGCTTCCCGGACAAACTGGCGACGCCGCCGCGCGAGCCGCACAGCGCAGACGAGCTCGCCGCCGTCGCCGACTACTACACGAAGATGGCGTCGCACGACCTGTTCATCGTGCAGGTCGTCGCGAAGGCGATCGACACGCTGTTCCGCGATGACCCGCATTTCCAGCTGATCCTGTCGCGCCAGCTCGGCGACGACGGCGCGCACGCGGTGATCGGGCGCGAGCGCGTGACCGAACTGACGGGCCGCGATCCGCTGCCGGAGGTCGAGCGGCTCGTCGCCGCGCACTGGGAACGCATCGGCGACATCGCGGTGCGCGACGTCGCGGGCTTTCTCGCGTTCGAATGGCATTACGAGCTGCACATCCTCGCGAAGCTGTGGATCCAGCGCAAGACCGGCCGCATCGCCGACGGCGCGATGCGCGAGCACGGCGAGAACCGGATCCGTCCGGACGAGGAGTGGCATCGCGTGCAGATCGTCCAGTGGTGGTTCGACACGTTGAACGCGCTGCCGCCCGCCGAGCGCGACGCGCTGATCGACCGCGTGATCGCGGCCGACGAGGAAACTCAGGCGCGGCTCGACGGTTACCTGCATGACGAATACGCGCACACCGCGCACGTGTTCGGTGCGGATATCGCCGAATACCGCGCGATCTACGACGACTGGCGGCGCGAGATCCTCGCGCGGTTGACCGGCAGGCGTGAACTCGGGAAACTCGTGCCGTTGTCGGAAGCTGTCTCGACCCAGGAACAGGAAGCCGTCGCATGAACGATCCCCGCGGCCCGGCGACGCTCGCCGCTGCAACGGATGTGTCAGCCGTCGATCCGGACGCACTGGCGCGCGTCATCGAAACGCTGCGCGAAACCGCCGTCGAGCGCGATCGCGCGGGCGGTCACGCGGCCGACGAGAAGCAGCGGCTCGCCGACGCGGGCCTGCTGACGCTCGCGGTGCCGCGCGAATTCGGCGGACAGGAAGCCGAGTGGCCGGCGATCTACGACACGATCCGGCGGATCGCGCGCGTTGACAGCGCGCTCGCGCATCTGGTCGGGTTCCAGATCCTGCAGGTGGTGAGCGTCGACGTGTGGGGCAGCGCGGCGCAGCGCGAGCGGTATCTGCGCGGCACGGTCGAGCATCGCTGGTGGTGGGGCAACGCGGTCAACCCGCTCGACACGCGGCTGGCGGCGACCGCGACGCCGGACGGCGGCTACCGGCTCGATGGCGTGAAGGGCTTCTGCTCGGGCACGCGCGGCTCGCAGCGGATGACCGTGTCCGCGCACGATCCGGAAACGGGCCGCGCCGTGTTCGGCGTGGTGCCGACCGATCGCGACGGGATCACGGTCAACGAGGATTGGGATCCGATCGGCCAGCGCCAGACCGACAGCGGCAGCGTGCGCTTCGACGGCGTGACGCTCGCGCCGGACGAGGTGCTGCACCGCTCCGAGACGCCGCCGACGCCGCGCGCGACGCTGCGCACGCTGGTGTCGCAGCTCGTGCTGACGAACCTGTTCGTCGGGCTCGCGGAAGGCGCGCTGGCCGAGGCGCGCGACTACGTGCTGAAGCACGGCCGGCCGTGGATCAATGCGGGCGTCGCGCAGGCGAGCGACGATCCCTATACGCTGCAGCGCTTCGGCGACATGCGCGTGCAGGCGGTCGCGGCGGCATCGCTGGCCGACCGCGCGGCCGTCGCGTTGCAGCGCGCATGGACGCGGCGCGAAGCGCTGAGCGCCGACGAACGGGCCGACGTGGCGCTCGCCGTGTCGGACGCGAAGATCGTCGCGCAGCGCGCGGCGCTCGAGAACGGCGAGGCGCTGTTCGACGCGTGCGGCGCACGAGCGACGGCCGCGTCGCTCGGCCTCGACCGCTTCTGGCGCAACGCGCGCACGCATACGCTGCACGATCCGCTCGACTATCGGCTGCGCGACGTCGGCCGGTTCGCGCTGACGGGGGAATTGCCGCAGGCGTCGCTTTATACGTGACGACGGGGCCGGCGCGGGGGCGCTTCGCGGCGGCTCCATGCCGACCGGCGAGCGCCGATGCCTGCCGCCCGTGCCGACACATCATTCGTTCCGCCCGCTGGACGACCGAAATGATATGTTATATCGTAGCGACACAATATATCATTTCATCCTCAACGTCCTCTTCCGGAATCGCCCGATGCGCCCCGCACTCCATCCGTCCACGCGGCTTCCCGTGACCGTCCTGTCCGGCTTTCTCGGCGCCGGCAAGACGACGCTGCTCAACCACATCCTCAACAATCGCGAGGGCCGGCGCGTCGCGGTCATCGTCAACGACATGTCCGAGGTCAACATCGATGCCGCGCTCGTCCGCGACGGCGGCGCGGGGCTGTCGCGCACCGACGAGAAGCTGGTCGAGATGAGCAACGGCTGCATTTGCTGCACGCTGCGCGAGGATCTGCTGATCGAGGTCGACCGGCTCGCGCGCGAAGGCCGGTTCGACCAGCTCGTGATCGAATCGACCGGCATCTCGGAACCGCTGCCGGTGGCCGAGACGTTCACGTTCGAAGGCGAGGACGGCCGCAGCCTCGGCGAAGTCGCGCGGCTCGACACGATGGTGACGGTGGTCGACGCGTTCAATTTCCTGCGCGACTACGCGTCGCGCGACAACCTGCAGGCGCGCGGCGAATCGATGGGCGACGAGGATACGCGCACGGTCGTCGATCTGCTGATCGACCAGATCGAGTTCTGCGACGTGATCGTGATCAACAAGATCGACCTGATCGACGACAGCGCGCGCGAGCGGCTGGTCGCGCTGCTGCGCGGCTTGAACCCGCGCGCGCGGATCGAGATCGCCGAATTCGGCAAGGTGCCGCTCGAGCGCGTGCTCGACACGGGCCTGTTCGATTTCGACGAGGCGTCGCGCGCGCCCGGCTGGCTGCAGGAGATGCGCGGCACGCACACGCCGGAGACCGACGAATACGGGATCCGCAGCTTCGTCTACCGCGCGCGGCGGCCGTTCCATCCGCGGCGCTTCTTCGATTTCGTCGAAAGCGAATGGCCGGGCGTCGTCCGCTCGAAGGGGTTCTTCTGGCTGGCGACTCATCCGACGGTCGCCGGGTCGTGGTCACAGGCCGGCGCGGTCGCGCGACACGGGCCGGCCGGCTACTGGTGGGCGGCCGTGCCGCCCGAGCGCTGGCCGAGGGACGCGGAAGCCGTCGCGCAGATCCGCGCGAGATGGGACGAGCGCGTCGGCGACGCGCGGCAGGAACTCGTACTGATCGGCATCGACATGAATGAACCCGCGCTGCGCGCGCGCTTCGACGCATGTCTGCTGACCGACGCCGAGATGGCCGGCGGCCCCGAACACTGGACCACGTGGGACAACCCGTTTCGCGACTGGCCCTGACCTGAACGCGCGCTTCCTGCATCGATCCGGATGGAGAAGGCGCTTCACCGGATTTCCAGCATGAATGCAGTCCTTCCCGATATTTCGCTGACCGATGCCGCGCCGGGCGGCCGACCGCTCGAGTGGGTCGGCATGCAGGGCATCGACCTGCCCGTGATCGTGGCCGAGCCCGGCTGCCGGCGCGACGTGCATGCGCGCGCCGACGTGCAGGTCGATCTGCCTGCGCCGCATGTGAAGGGCATCCACATGTCGCGGCTGTACCGGCTGCTCGACGGGCTTGGAGATGGCGAAGCGCTGTCGCCGGCCGGTTTGCGGCACGTGCTGCGCGCGATGGTCGACAGCCATCGCGACTGCGACACGCGCAGCGCGCGGGTGCGGCTGCACTTCGACCTGCTGGCGCGGCGCGCGGCGCTGGTGACGAATGGGCTGGCCGGGTGGAAGTCCTATCCGGTTCGTGTCGACGCGACGCTGACCGGCGCGGGGTTCGAACTGCGCGCACAAGTGACGGTCGTCTATGCGTCGACGTGCCCGTGCTCGGCCGCGCTGTCGCGGCACTGGATCGAACAGGTGTTTCTCGCGGCGTTCGGCCGCGAGGATCGCGTGGCGCCGGCTGCGATCGCCGCGTGGCTGCAGCGGCATGCGACGGCGGCGACGCCGCACAGCCAGCGCAGTGAAGCCGTCGTGAGCGTGGCGCTGGCCGCCGACGCCACGGCGCTTGGGCTGATCGACCTGATCGATCGCGTCGAGCACGCGCTCGGCACGCCGGTGCAGACGGCCGTCAAGCGCGCGGACGAACAGGCGTTCGCGGTGTTGAACGGCGGCAACCTGATGTTCGTCGAGGATGCCGCGCGCCGCGTCCAGGCCGCGCTGGACGGCCGCCATGCGAACCCGCGCGTCCACGTGCGCCATCTGGAAAGCCTGCATCCGCACGATGCGGTGGCATGGGCCGCGCCGGTTCGAGAAGGCGTCGACGCATGCTGATCCGCAAGCTGTTCCGCTTCGAGAATGCGCACGTCGTGCGCGGCTGCAGCACGCGGCGCTGCTCGCATTCGATCCACGGCCATTCGTACCGCGTCGAGCTGCTGCTCGACGCGCATGCCCTCGACCACGGGCAGATGATCTACGACTTCGGGCTGCTCAAGGGCGGTGTGCGCGACCTGATCGATGCGTTCGACCATGCGGTGACGCTGTGGTCGGGCGACGATCCGGGCTATCTCGACAGCATGCGCCGCCACTCGGAGCGCTGGGTGCTGCTGCCCGTTTCGCCGAGCGCCGAGCAGTTCTCGCGCGTGTTCTTCCGTCTCGTCGATGCGGCGCTGTCCTGTACCCGCATGTCGAACGGCGAAGGTGACGTGCGGCTGCATTCGGTCATCGTTCACGAGACCGAGACCGGCTACGCACAGTGCTTTCGCGACGATGCGTTCAATCCGCGCATGGGCCGCATCGCCCTGGAGGACATCGTGTTCTCGCCCGCCGTCGTCGCGCAGTGGCGCGATCCGGGCATGTTTGAGCGGCTCAAGCGCGACAACCCGATTTCTCGGCAGGAATCCTCATGATCAGAAGGAACCCGCGCGGCGACCTGCCGCAGATTCACCCCAGCGCGTTGGTCGATCCGACCGCCATCCTGTGCGGGCTCGTGATCGTCGAGGAAAACGTGTTCATCGGCCCGTATGCGGTGATCCGCGCCGACGAAACGGACGCCGGCGGCCGGATCGCACCGATCGTGATCGGTGCGCATTCGAACATCCAGGACGGCGTGGTGATCCATTCGAAGTCGGGCGCGCGCGTCACCATCGGCCGGCACACGTCGATCGCGCATCGCGCGATCGTCCGCGGGCCGTGCAAGGTCGGCGACGGCGTGTTCGTCGGGTTCAACAGCGTGCTGTGCAACTGCACCATCGGCGACGGTTGCGTCGTGCGCTACAACGCGGTCGTCGACGGCTGCCACTTGCCGCCAGGCTTCTACGTGCGCTCGACCGAACGCATCGGGCCGGAAACCGACCTCGCCGCGTTGCCGTGGGCGACGGCCGATGCGAGCGACTTCTCCGCGGACGTCGCGCGAACGAACAAAGCGCCGGTGCTCGGCTACAAGCGCATCCAGAGCGCGTTCTGAGCCATGGGCGGGCGGACTCGACGCGAGGGGCGTGGCGAACCGGGACGACGCCACGCCGACTTGCTCGTGCACGGCGGCACGGTGATGACGCCCAACGGTGCCGGGCGGATCGACGTCGCTTGTGCGGATGGCCGCATCGTTGCGCTGGGCGCGTTGCACGGAACATGGAGCGCCGATGTCCTGCTCGATGCCGGCGGGCTGCATGTGTTGCCGGGCGTCGTCGACAGCCAGGTGCATTTCCGCGAACCGGGCCTGACGCACAAGGAGACCATCGAGGCCGGCACGCGCGGCGCGGTGCTCGGCGGCGTCACGACGATCTTCGAGATGCCCAATACGCATCCGCTGACGCTGGACGAGCAGGATCTGAACGCGAAGCTGGATCTCGCGCGCGGCCGTGCGTGGTGCGACTACGCGTTCTACATCGGCGGCTCGGCTGTGAACGCCGAACGGTTGCCGGTGCTCGAGCTTTTGCCCGGCTGCGCGGGCGTGAAGGTCTTCATGGGCAGTTCGTTCGGCGACCTGCTCGCCGACGACGAAACGGTGTTGCGCCGGATCCTGCGAAACGGGCGGCGGCGCATGGCCGTGCACGCGGAAGACGAAGCGCGGCTGCGCGAACGCAGGGCGCTCGTGGAAGCGAGCGGCGACGTGCGCGATCATCCGCGCTGGCGCGACGAGGAAAGCGCGCTGGCTGCGACGCGGCGCATCGTCGGACTCGCCGCCGAGACGGGCCGCCGGCTGCATCTGCTGCACGTGTCCAGCGCCGAGGAAATGGCGTTTCTTGCGCAGCACCGGCGGCGCGTGACCGTCGAGGTCACGCCGCATCACCTGAGCCTGCATGCGCCCGATTGCTACGAGCGGCTCGGCACGTTCGCGCAGATGAATCCGCCCGTGCGCGAACGGCATCATCGGGATGCGCTGTGGCAGGCCGTCCGCGACGGCGTGGTCGACGTGATCGGCAGCGATCACGCGCCGCATGTGCGCGACGAAAAGCGCCGGCCTTACCCGCAATCGCCGAGCGGCATGACCGGCGTGCAGACGCTGCTGCCGCTGATGCTCGACCACGTGCAGGCGGGTCACCTGAGCCTCGAACGGCTGGTCGACCTGACCAGCGCCGGGCCGGCGCGGATCTTCGGCATCGAGGGGAAAGGGCGCATCGCGACCGGCTACGACGCCGACTTCAGCATCGTCGACCTGCGCGCGCGGCGGATCATCCGCGACGATTGGATCGCCAGCGTGAGCGGGTGGACGCCTTACGATGGGTGCGCGGTCACGGGCTGGCCCGTGCATACGGTCGTGCGCGGGCAGGTCGCCGTGCGCGACGGTGTGCTGAACGGGCAGCCGGCAGGGCAGCCCGTGACGTTTCTGGATGCCTAGATCGGCAGACGCACCGTCTGCTTGATGCGCTTCAGCGGAATCTCGGTTTCGACGTTGCGTACGCCTTCGATCTGCGTGAGCGTCTCCATCTGAAAGCGCTGATAGTCGTCGAGATCCTTCGCGATGACGCGCAGCAGATAGTCGTAGCTGCCGGCCATCAGATGGCATTCGAGCACTTCCGGCGCCTGCTCCATCTCGCGCGCGAAGCGCTCGACGGTCGTCTTGTCCTGGCGTTCCAGCGTGACGCGCACGAATGCCGTGAACCGCAGCTCGACGGCCGCCGGGTTCAACAGGGCGACGTACGCGTCGATTACGCCCTGTTCCTCGAGCAGGTGAACGCGGCGCAGGCAGGGCGTGGGCGAGAGGCCGGCCTGCTGCGCGAGTTCGGCGTTCGTCTGGTTCGAGTTCCGTTGCAGCGCACGCAGAATGCGCCGATCGATGGCATCCAGCTTGATTGGCATTTTTGACTACCGATGATGTCGATGTTGGAGAATAACGCCAAATCATGCCTCGAAAGTAGCCGACTTCGCAGCCATTCTCCACGGCAAGTTGCCGATAATCCGATGACTGCCCGGCTCAGCGGACGCGCGCGATTCCCGCCCGTCCCGCCCGGCGCCGTTTTCAGGAGAGTTCCGATGCCGCACGTAGCCTGGTTGCCGTTCATGGCCACTTCCCTTCTGATCATTCTGACGCCGGGCCAGGACATGGTGCTCGTGATGTCGCGCACGCTATCCGGCGGCACGCGGGCGGGCCTCGTGACCGCGGCGGGCGTCAGCGTCGGGCTGCTCGTGCATACGATGCTCGCGACGCTCGGGCTGGGTGCGCTTCTTCAGGCATCCGAATGGCTGTTCACTGCATTGAAGATGATCGGCGCGCTGTATCTGCTGTACCTCGGCATCACGCTGCTGCGTTCGTCGGGCGAGCTGACGCTCGCGAGCGGTCGCGACGCGCCGGCGTCCGGGTTGCGCACGTTCGCGCAGGGCGCGCTGTCCAACGTGTCGAATCCGAAGGTCGCGCTGTTCTATCTAGCGTTCCTGCCGCAGTTCGTCCCCGCGGGCGCCGCGCATCCGATGCTGGCGCTGTTCGTGCTCGGCACGACGTTTGCCGGCCTGACGTTTCTCGTCAAGGGGCCGGTCGCGCTGTTCGCCGGCCTGCTGTCGACGTCGATCCGGCGCAATCCGCGCATCCTGACCCGCATGCACCGGATGAGCGGCGCGGTCCTCCTCGGGCTGGGCGTGAAGCTGGCGTTCGAGCGTCGTTGACGATGCTCACTGCGTCGGCAACCCGTCCGCCAGCGCGCGCATCGCGTCCGCCGTCTGCGGATTCGCGGGGAAAAACGCCTCGATCGCGAGTTCCGACAGCGTGACGTCGACCGGCGTGCCGAACACCGTCGTCGTGCTGAAGAACGTCAGTTCGCCGGCTGCCGTGCGCAGCCGCAGCGGCACCGCGATGTCCGCGTAGTCGGCGCGTGCCTGCGTGTCGTCGGGCTGGCCGGCCGGTGCCGGACAGGCCACGAGTTCGTCGCGCAGCGCATGCAGCGTGCGGTCGCCGCTCGCGTCGATCTGCCGTTGCAGCCGGTGCAGGATATGCGCGCGCCATTCGTGCCAGTTGACGATCTGCGGCGCGAGGCCGTCCGGATGCAGGCTCAGCCGCAGCACGTTGACGGGCGGCCGCAGGAGCGCCGGATCGGCCTGCGCGACCAGTGCGCCGAGCATCCGGTTCGCGGCGAGCAGCGTCCAGTGGCGATCCACGGCGAGTGCCGGGTAGGGCTCGTGGCCGCGCAGCACGGCTTCGACCGCCTGGCGCGCCGCATCGAGCTGCGGATCGGAGAACGGCCGCTCGCGAAACAGCGGCGCATAGCCGGCCGCGACGAGCAGCGCATTGCGCTCGCGCAGCGGCACGTCGAGGCGCTCCGCGAGATGCAGCACCATCTCCCGGCTCGGCTGCGCACGCCCCGATTCGACGAAGCTCAGGTGCCGCGCGGACACGTCGGCCTCCAGCGCGAGCGCCATCTGGCTCAGGCGCCGGCGTTGACGCCAGGTGCGCAGCAGCGAGCCGATGCCGGATGCGCGGCCGGCGGACGGGGGCAGCGATTGGAAGGTGGCGGTCGAGTTCATGACGAAGATGATAGGCAATCCCGCGCGCGCCGGGCATTACCTGCGAGGTAAGCATTCCGGATCGGTGTGCAGCGCCGATGCCGCCCGCTGCCTGCGCTCGATGAGCAACTCGATCGACGAATCGAGGCGCCAGCCGCTCGGCAGTTGCGCGAGCACGTACGCCCGGCTGAACGCCGAGAAGATGTGGCCCATCGTCACCGGATCGATGCCGAACGCCTTGCGGATCGGCGTGCCGGTGATCGACAGCGTCGCGCGGTCCGCATAGTGAGTGTCGTGACGACGAACAGCAGCTTCAGGATCCAGTAGCGCACGGCGGTGCGGCGCGCGCGCTGCCGGCGAGTTCGATCGGAAGATCGCGGGAGGTGGTCTGATCGGGGCTCTAATGTATGTCGTCGTATGACATGAGCGAAATCTCACCTGCAAAGAGGGCGTGCAGAAACCTCGGGTTTTCCCTTCGGATGGCAATGCGAGAGGCAAGAATTTCCTGCTTTGGCCGAATGGATAAGGGTTTGCGGCCTGCGGTCGAGTAACGGAAGTGCGACGGGAATCTCGCCATATCATCAGCAGACATCGTATCTGTTGGGCTACAATGAGCGAACCATTCCCGAACCACGGAGCACACCCATGCAACTGACTGGAGAGATGCTGATCGGCGCCGACGCGGTGGCCGGCTCGGCCGGTACCCTGCGCGCGTTCGACCCGACGAAGGGCGCGCCGATCGATGCGCCGGCCTTCGGCGTCGCGACGCAGGCCGATGTCGAGCGCGCGTGCGAACTCGCGCGCGACGCCTTCGACGCGTATCGCACGCAGCCGCTCGCGGCCCGCGCGGCGTTTCTCGAGGCGATCGCCGACGAAATCGTCGCGCTCGGCGACGCGCTGATCGAACGCGCGCACGCCGAAACGGGCCTGCCCGTCGCGCGGCTGCAGGGCGAGCGCGGCCGCACCGTCGGCCAGCTCCGGCTGTTCGCGCGCGTCGTGCGCGACGGGCGCTTCCTCGCCGCGTCGATCGATCCCGCGCAGCCCGCGCGCACGCCGCTGCCGCGCTCGGACCTGCGGCTGCAGAAGGTCGGGCTCGGGCCCGTCGTCGTGTTCGGCGCGAGCAACTTCCCGCTCGCGTTCTCGGTGGCCGGCGGCGATACCGCGTCGGCACTCGCGGCCGGCTGCCCGGTGATCGTGAAGGCCCATGAGGCGCACCTCGGCACGTCCGAGCTGGTCGGCCGCGCGATCCGCGCGGCGGTGGCGAAATGCGGGATGCCGGCCGGCGTGTTCTCGCTGCTGATCGGCCCCGGCCGCGTGATCGGCGCGGCGCTCGTCAGCCATCCGGCGATCCAGGCCGTCGGCTTCACCGGGTCGCGGCAGGGCGGCATGGCGCTCGTGCAGCTCGCGAACGCGCGCCCGCAACCGATTCCCGTCTATGCGGAAATGAGCAGCATCAACCCGGTCGTGCTGTTTCCGGCCGCGCTGGCCGCGCGCGGCGACGCGATCGCGACCGGCTTCGTCGATTCGCTGACGCTCGGCACCGGCCAGTTCTGTACGAACCCGGGTCTCGTGCTGGCGGTCGACGGCCCCGATCTCGACCGCTTCGAGTCCGTCGCCGCACAGGCGCTCGCGAAGAAGCCGGCCGGCGTGATGCTGACGCGCGGCATCGCCGACGCGTATCGCAACGGCCGCGGCAAGCTGGCCGAACTGCCGGGCGTGCGCGAAATCGGCGCGGGCGAGGCGGCGCAGACCGAATGCCAGGCAGGTGGCGCGCTGTACGAAGTCGCCGCGCAGGCGTTCCTGGCCGAGCCGGCGTTCAGCCACGAGGTGTTCGGGCCGGCGTCGCTGATCGTGCGCTGCCGCGATCTCGACGAAGTCGCGCGCGTGCTCGACGCACTCGAGGGCCAGCTGACGGCCACGCTGCAACTGGACGCCGACGACAAACCGCTCGCGCGCCGCCTGCTGCCGATCCTCGAACGCAAGGCCGGGCGCCTGCTCGTCAACGGCTACCCGACCGGCGTCGAAGTGTGCGATGCGATGGTGCACGGCGGGCCGTTCCCGGCGACGTCGAACCCGGCCGTCACGTCGGTCGGCGCGACCGCGATCGACCGTTTCCTGCGGCCCGTGTGCTATCAGGACTTCCCGGACGACCTGCTGCCGGAAGGGCTGCAGGAACGCAATCCGCTCGACATTCCGCGGCTGCGGGACGGGAAGGCGGAGTGAAGGCGCAGGACGACTGAAGGCCGCGTCCCGGGAGGGACGCGTTCCGGCAAGGTTGAAACAAGGCGGCGGACGGTGCCCACGGGTACTCCGCCGCCTTTTTGATGGAGGGCTGGTTTTGCTCGATTAGAGAGCGGGGGGCATCGAATGATGCTTCTCATAATGCGCCGCCTTGACGAGATGGATGGCGGCTTCCACGCCGCCGGAATTTCTCCTACAGTAGCGAGGCCTCGGACCCGCCGGTCCGCAGGCGAGCCTGAGAGACCGACAAAAACCAACAAGGAGCCCTCCGATGAATATCAGCAAGCGTGGCGACCACCTGTTCGCGGCCGGATTGTGGAAAGCGATCGGCGACGTCGCGAAAACGGTGCGCACCCAGATCGGCGAGACCAGCGAAGGGCGCGTACTCGCCAATGCGCTGTTCGAATTGCAGCGCGACCTGGGCGGCAGTGAATTCGACGTGACGGTCAATCAGGGGCGGCCCGTCACCGGCTCCGATCCGCATTCGCTCAGGTTCGGCCAGGCCGTCAAGCGGTTCCGGCTGGACATGGAGGCGCTGGTGTTTGCGCTGAAGCATCGCCGCAGCATCGACGAACGCGATCCGGGCCTGCGCACCGAGGCGCTGATGCAGGCCAACAGCCAGCTCGCGACCGCGAAACAGTATGCGACGCTCACGCTCGGCCGGTTTTTCGATGCGGTCGTGGATCCCGACGTGCTGGATCAGATTCGTGCCGACGATCCGAACACGCGCTTCCGGCGATCGGCGGCCGGCACCGATATCGCCGCGACCCGGCTCAGGCTCGGCAGCCTGCGCTACCGGATCGTCGGAACCATCGCACAGATGTAATGAAAACGGCCGGCCCGCGAAGCACGGGGCGGCCGTCGAAAGAGGGGCGCCGGGCGGAACCGCCGGTCCCGTGCGGGCCGGCACGCACTGGATCGCGTGCCGTTGGTCAGCCCGCCGCTTACTGCGGGCCCATCTTCTTGATCAGCACGTCCAGTTCGGCCATTTCGGCGTCGGTGAGGTCGACGAGCGGCGCACGCACCGGGCCCGCGTCGTGGCCGACGAGCTTCGCGCCCGCCTTCACGATGCTGACCGCGTAGCCCGCGCGACGGTTGCGGATCTGCAGGTACGGCAGGAAGAACTCGTCGATCAGGCGGCCGACCGTGGCGTGGTCGTCCTTCGCGATCGCTTCGTAGAATGCCATCGCCGTCTTCGGGATGAAGTTGAACACGGCCGACGAGTACACCGGCACGCCGAGCGCCTTGTACGCGGCCGCGTAGACTTCGGCCGTCGGCAGGCCGCCGAGGTACGCGAAGCGGTCGCCGAGGCGGCGGCGAATCGTGACCATGCTCTCGATTTCGCCGACGCCGTCCTTGAAGCCGATCAGGTTCGGGCAACGATCGGCGAGGCGCTCGAGCATGTCGGCATTCAGCTTCGAATTCGCGCGGTTGTACACCACGACGCCGATCTTCAGCGCGCGGCACACCTGCTCGACGTGCTCGGCGATGCCTTCCTGGCTGGCTTCGGTCAGGTAGTGCGGCATCAGCAGCACGCCGCTCGCGCCGAGGCGCTCGGCTTCCTGCGCGTATTCGATCGCGACGCGCGTCGCGCCGCCGGCGCCGGCCAGGATCGGCACCTTGCCCTTGCAGGTTTCCGTCGCGACGCGGATCACGTCCGAATACTCGCGCTGCGTGAGCGAGAAGAATTCACCGGTGCCGCCGGCCGCGAACAGCGCGGTCGCGCCATACGGCGCCAGCCATTCCAGACGCTCGGCATAGGTGGCCGGGCGGAAGCTGCCGTCCGCGTCGAAATCCGTCAGCGGAAACGACAGCAGGCCGTGGGAGATGATCTGTTTGAGTTCTTGCGGTGAAGTCATGGTTGGGTCGTCCGTCCAGCGCGAGTGCTGATGGGTTCGTCGGGTACGGCATCCGGGCCATATTGGCGATGTCGTTGTATGTCATCGTACAACGCAAGAAAGCGCGGCGCAAGCGGTTTGCCGGCTGGCGGAAGATAGGGTCTTTCCGGATAAGGGTTTACGCAGCATCGCAGCTTGGTGTTGAATGTCATATGATGACTAACGATTTGGCCGGTAGCCTCCCAGGAATTCCGATGACTGCTTCCCCGCTTTATATCCGCGTGCACCCGGACGACAACGTCGCGATCGTCGTCAACGACGGCGGCCTGCCCGAGGGCGCGACGTTCGCCGACGGCCTGACGCTGCGCGAAGGCGTGCCGCAAGGGCACAAGGTCGCGCTGGTCGACCTCGCGGCCGGCGATCCGATCGTCCGCTACAACGTCGTGATCGGCTACGCGCTCGCCGAGTTGCGCCGCGGCAGCTGGGTCAACGAGCGCACGATGCGCATGCCCGAGCCGCCGGGGCTCGACGACCTGCCGCTCGCCACGCGTGCCGCGCCGCCGCTGGCGCCGCTCGAAGGCTATACGTTCGAGGGCTTCCGCAATGCCGACGGCTCGGTCGGCACGCGCAACATCCTCGCGATCACGACGACCGTGCAGTGCGTGTCGGGCGTCGTCGAGCACGCGGTGAAGCGGATCAAGGACGAACTGCTGCCGCGTTACCCGAACGTCGACGACGTGGTCGGGCTCGAGCACACGTACGGCTGCGGCGTCGCGATCGATGCGCCCGATGCCGACATACCGATCCGCACGCTGCGCAACATCAGCCTGAACCCGAACTTCGGCGGCGAGGTGATGACGGTGAGCCTCGGCTGCGAGAAGCTGCAGCCCGAGCGCCTGCTGCCGCCGGGCTCGATTCCGGTGGCGGCCGACGGCGCGACAGACAACGGCGGCGTCGTGTGCCTGCAGGACGCCGCGCACGTCGGCTTCAACTCGATGATCGACTCGATCATGAAGATGGCCGAATCGCATCTCGAGCGGCTGAACCGCCGCCGTCGCGAAACCTGCCCGGCGTCGGATCTCGTCGTCGGCGTGCAGTGCGGCGGCAGCGACGCGTTCTCGGGGCTCACCGCGAATCCGGCGGTCGGCTTCGCGGCCGACCTGCTCGTGCGGGCGGGCGCCACGATCATGTTCTCGGAGGTGACCGAAGTGCGCGACGGCGTCGCGCAGCTCACGTCGCGCGCGGCAAACGAGGACGTCGCCCGCGAGATCATCCGCGAGATGGACTGGTACGACCGCTACCTGCAGCGCGGCCGCGTCGACCGCAGCGCGAACACGACGCCCGGCAACAAGAAGGGCGGCCTGTCGAACATCGTCGAGAAGGCGATGGGCTCGATCGTGAAGTCGGGCAGCGCGCCGATCGCGGGCGTCGTGCGTCCCGGCGATCGCGCGAAGCAAAAGGGGCTGCTGTACGCGGCGACGCCCGCGAGCGATTTCATCTGCGGCACGCTGCAGCTCGCGGCGGGGATGAACCTGCACGTTTTCACGACGGGGCGCGGCACGCCGTACGGTCTCGCGCAGGTGCCGGTGATCAAGGTCGCGACGCGCAGCGATCTCGCGCGCCGCTGGCACGACCTGATGGATCTCGACGCGGGGCAGATCGCGACCGGCGCGGCGTCGATCGAGGACGTGGGCTGGGAACTGTTCCGGCTGATGCTCGACGTCGCGAGCGGCAAGCGCCGCACGTGGGCCGAGCAATGGAAGCTCGCGAATGCGTTGACGCTGTTCAATCCGGCGCCGGTGACCTGACGCGCGCGGTTGCGACGGCAGACGATGCGGGTGCCTTCGGGCGCCCGTTTTTGATGGCGGCGGCGGGTTCGCGGTTCGGCGCATGCGTGCTTTCCGCGGCCGGCCCGAATTCCTTACCTCGCACGTAATCGACCGCCCACGCGAGGCCGGCGACGATGGCGGCACGCGAACACGAAACGTTCGCGACATCGTCCCCCGATCGACACAAGGAACCTCGCCATGAACACCGCCCAAACCGCCCAGTCCGCTCACGCCGACCTGATCGACCGCTATTTCGATGCCTGGAACGAGCTCGATGTCGCACGCCGGCGCGCGCTGATCGATGCGACCTACGCGAGCGACGCGGCCTATCGCGATCCGCTGATGGCCGGCGACGGCCACGCGGGCATCGACACGATGATCGCCGCGGTGCAGGAGCGCTTCCCCGCGTATCGCTTTCGCCGCACGACCGACGTCGACGGGTTCGGCCAGCACCTGCGTTTCTCGTGGGCGCTCGTGTCGCCCGAAGGCGTGGCGGTCGTGAAAGGTTCGGATTTCGGCACCGTCGATGCGTCGGGCCGCCTGAAGTCGGTCACGGGTTTCATCGACGAAATGCCGGCCGCGGCGTCGTGATGCGAGCGACGCATGCCCGGCGGCGGCCGGGATCGGGTAACGTTATGCAATTCGTTCCCGATCCCGGAGCCTTTCCCACATGTTGAAGAATCTCGATCCGCTGTTGCACGCCGACGTCCTGCACGCGCTGCGCGCGATGGGCCACGGAGATGAAGTGGTGATCTGCGATGCGAATTTCCCGGCGGAATCCGTCGCCGAGCACACGGTGGTCGGCCGCGCGCTGCGCATCGACGGCGCCGACTCGGCGCGCGTCGCGCGCGCGGTGCTGTCGGTGCTGCCGCTCGACACCTTCGTCGACACACCCGCGTGGCGGATGGAAGTCGTCGGCGATCCGGCCGCGGTGCCGCCCGTGCAGCGCGAAGTGCAGGCCGAGGTCGATCGCGCGGAAGGGCGCGCGGTGCCGCTCACGGGCGTCGAGCGTTTCGCGTTCTACGAGCGCGCCCAGCAGGCGTATGCGGTGATCGTCACCGGCGAGTCGCGCGGCTACGGCTGTTTCATCTTCAAGAAAGGCGTGCTGTTGAGCGACGCCGGTTAGGGCCTGTTCCCGTTATTTGTCCGCCAGGGCCGAACGCCGTTTTTCGCGGTGCCGCCGCGCCTGCATGACCGCCGCAGTGTAAAGATTTGCTACAACCTTTTTCTTGGACACCGCGGAAAGACCCTCTATGCTGGCCCATTTGCCGCCGGCCCAGCAGGGCCGCGCGACCCCGAACCGCACGGGCGCGCCCCGTGCGGACGGCCGAATTGCATACGAGGAGAGAGGCATGACGCGTTCCGTCGATTCCGGCGTCATTTTTTTCGCACGCCTGGCGCTGGCGGCGTTGTTCTTGTGGGGCGGCGTGATGAAGCTGCTCGGCTACAGCGATTTCATCGGCTACCTGCATGGGCTGAACGTGCCCTATCCGCAGGTGATGGGGCCGGTCGTCGTCACGATCGAAGCGCTCGGCGGCCTGCTGCTGATCGTTGGCTACAAGGTGAAGCCGCTCGCGTTGCTGATGGCGTTCTATACGATCGCGACCGCGATGGTCGGGCACAATTTCTGGGACGCGACGGACGCCGCGGTCCAGCACGACATGGTGATCCACTTCTGGAAGAACGTCGCGATCGCCGGCGGTTTCCTGCTGCTGTTCGTGACCGGCGCCGGCGGCGCAAGCATCGACGCGCTGCGCCGGCCGAGTTCGTCGTACGGCGCGCTGCGCTGAATTGAACCAGGCTGGACGACGTGACGCGCACACGTCGCCGCGCTGAAGCCCAAACAAAAGGGCCGAATCCCGCACGCCGCGGGATTCGGCCCTTTGTTCATCCGGCCGGCGCGTGCGCGCCGACGTTCAGCGCGCGTCCTTCGGGTCCTTCGCATCCTTCGAGAACTGCACGGCGATCGCGCCGAGCACGCAGATCGCCGCGACGTACACGACCGGCGCGAGCGGATTCGACTTCATCATCAGCGACACGATCACCGGCGTGAGGCCGCCGAAGATCGCATACGCGACGTTGTACGAGAACGAGATGCCCGAGAAGCGCACGACGGCCGGGAAGCTCTTGACCATCACGAACGGCACCGCGCCGATCGTGCCGACCATGAAGCCGGCGATCCCGTAGTACAGCGGCAGCGTCGACGCGTCGGCGGCGACCTGCGCGAACAGCAGGTAGTAGCACGCGGCCAGCACGAGGCCGCCGATGCCGAGCACGCGCTTTGCGCCGATCCAGCCCGCGAGCGAGCCGGCGGTGATGCAGCCGGCCGTCAGGCACAGCGTCGCGATGCTGTTCGCGAACAGCGTGGTCGCGGGCGTCAGGTGAAACTGCTTCTGCATCAGCGCGGGCGTCATCAGGATCACGACGACGATCGCCGCCGACAGCATCCACGTCAGCAGCATCGACACGATCACCGCGCGGCCGTGGTCGCGCAATACCGCCTTCAGCGGAATCTCGGCCGCGAGCGCCTTCTTCGCCTTCATCTCGGCGAACACCGGCGTCTCGTGCAGCCAGCGGCGCAGGTACACGGAGAACAGGCCGAACACGCCGCCGAGCAGGAACGGAATGCGCCACGCGAACGCGGTGACTTCGGCGCCCGAGTAACGGCTG
Source organism: Burkholderia sp. BCC1993 (assembly GCF_905339865.1). Lineage (NCBI taxonomy): Bacteria > Pseudomonadati > Pseudomonadota > Betaproteobacteria > Burkholderiales > Burkholderiaceae > Burkholderia > Burkholderia sp. BCC1993. The sequence goes on from NZ_CAJPGZ010000009.1 coordinate 337,627, forward strand.
TTGATGCCGGCGGCGACCAGCGAGCCGAGCAGGATGCCGGCCGTGAGGCCCGCGGTCAGCGTGCCGCACGCATAGCCGATGTGGCGCGACGGCACGTGCTCCGACACGAACACCCATGCGCCCGGCACTTCGCCGCCGACCGCCGCGCCCTGCAGCACGCGGAACAGCAGCAGCAACACCGGCGCGAGGATGCCGATCGAGTCGTAGGTCGGCAGCAGGCCCATCAGCAGCGTCGGCACCGACATCATCAGCACGCTTAGCGTAAACATCCGCTTGCGGCCGAACAGGTCGCCGAAGTGCGCCATGATCACACCGCCGAGCGGGCGCGCGAGATAGCCGGCCGCGAAGATGCCGAACGTCTGCAACTGGCGCAGCCAGTCGGGAATGTCGTGCGGGAAGAACAGCTGCCCGATCGCGGGTGCGAAGAACACGAAGATGATGAAGTCGTAGAACTCGAGGGCGCCGCCGAGTGCGGCAAGGCCAAGGGTCTTGTAGTCGCTGCGCGTGAGCGCGCGTTCGGCGGCGCGAGGCACGCCGCTCAATTCGGAAGCTTGCATGGTCAGGACGATCGGTTTTCGAATGTTGTTGTCGGTGCTGCGTCTCCAGAACCCGCTATCGGCATGGACTGGCAAGGCGCGGCCTGCGTCGTCGAGCGTGCGTCGAGTGCCGGATGGGGCATGTGACACGCACCGTCGCACCGGGATGGGGCACGACGCAGACGAAGCGTCAAAGCGGGTGGGGGGATTCTACAGGAGCGCGAAATGCGCGCGCGCGGGGCCGCGCCGAGGCATGCTTCGAACTTCGTCGAGCCCGAAACGAACGCGGCGCGGCAGGCGGGAGAACCGCTTGCCGCGCCGCGCGTGACAGGGCCTGCGCGATCAGTTGCCGGCGATCGTGTCGACCGGCTTGAACGCGCCGTGCTCGACCTTGTAGATCGTCACCGGCGCATCCTTCAGGTCACCCTTCGCGTCGTACGCGATGCTCGGGGCCGACACGCCCTTGATCGACACCTTGCCGAGATAGGGCGTATAGACCTTCGGGTCGGTCGAGTTCGCGTCCTTCATCGCGGTGAGCAGCGCGATCGTGCCGTCGTAAGAGTAGGGCGAATAGGTGATCACGTCTTCATTGAAGCGTGCCTTGTAGCGCGATGCGTAGCCGGCGAAGCCCGGCATCTTTTCCTTCGGCAGCCCGCCCATGTAGACGATCGCGCCTTCGGCCGCATCGCCGCCGACCTTCAGGAACGTCGGCGAGCGCGACATCTCGCCGGTCACGAAGGCGGACTTCATCCCGAGCTGGCGCATCTTGCGGATCATCGGCGACGACTGCGCATCGCCGCCGCCGTAGAAGATCGCGTCCGGGTTGACGCCCTTCAGGTTGGTCAGGATCGCGGAGAAGTCGAGCGCCTTGTCGTTCGTGAAGTCGCGCTTGATGATCGTGCCGCCCGCGGCCTGCACGGCCTTCGCGAATTCGTCGGCGATGCCCTGGCCGTAGGCCGTGCGGTCGTCGATGATCGCGATGCGCTTGAAGTGCAGCGTCTTCACCGCATACATGCCGACGATGCGGCCGGCCTGCGCGTCGCTCGTCAGCAGCCGGTAGGTCGTCTTGTAGCCGCGCGCCGTGTATTGCGGCGACGTCGCCATCGAGATCTGCGGCAGCCCCGCGCGATCGTACAGGTCGGACGCCGGAATGCTCGTGCCCGAGTTGAAGTGGCCGATGACCCCGCGGACGTTGTCGTCGATCAGCCGCTGCGCGACCGTCGTGCCGGTGCGCGGGTCGGCCTGGTCGTCCTGCGAGTCGAGCTGGAACGTGACCGGCTTGCCGCCGATCGTCGGATTCGTCGCGTTGAAATCGGCGATCGCGAGCTGCACGCCCTTCTGCATGTCCGCGCCGTAGTTCGACTGCGGCCCCGTCAGCGGTGCGGCGAAACCGATCTTGACGACGTCGGCGGCGATGGCGTGTGCGCCCGACAGTGCGCAGGCAGCAGCCAGCGCGACGTGCGATACCTTCAGCTTCACTTTCACTTCCCCTTGATGGCATGGTTGGGCCGCCGCCGGCCAGCCGGCCGGCGCGGTAAACCGGGCGAGACGTATCGGGTTGCAGGCCTTTCCGAAAGCCGTGCGGGGTGTGCCATGCGCTGCGCGGGTTGTGCCGGAATCGGCGTGCGCGGCGGCGGCGGGATGTCGTCTCGTAACCGTTGATTGAAGTCTAGGTAGCGAAAATGCGCGCGTCTTGCGCGTTCGGAGCGCAGCCGGCGACGATTTCGGCATATCGTCGATAACCCTGATATATGCTGAAATCGTCATGCAGAGTGCGCAAACGCGCCAAGACGCGACACGCCGGCATTTTTAGGATGGCGGGTTCGGGCGCGCGTAGTCCCGGCGCCAGCGGGGTGAGCCGATAGCGTCGGCGGCGCCGGCCGTGCGCGACGCCAGGCAACGTGCCGATGCGAAATCGTGCCCGCCGGACATGCGTGCGGCGCAGTGGTTGCGCGCACAACCGCACGGTGCATGACGTGCTTGCCGGCCCACGCGGTCGCCCGATCAGTGCCGATCGGCGGTGCGTTGCGCTTGCCACCATTCGCCGGGCCGCCCGATCGCTGACCCGCGATCGCCGCGACGCGTTCGAGACGGCGCTCCTATAATCGACGCCATCAGCCACCCCCTTCGCAGATGCCGGGATGACGACCTTCCTTGCCGCACCGCCCATGAGCCTGTCCGATACGTTGCGCTACCAGCCCGACAACGCCGATCTCGGCGCGATGCTCGCGCACTTCCGCCTGCTCGAGCCGGTGTTCGACGCGCTGCCCGACGTCGCGTTCTTCGTGAAGGACGCGAACGGCCGCTACGCGCTCGTCAACCGCACGCTGGCGATGCGCTGCGGCTACAAGGACAAGCGCGACCTGCTCGGCAAGACGACCGACGAAGTGTTTCCGCGCCGCTTCGGCAAGACCTATTTCGAGCAGGACATGGCGACGATCACCGCGGGCCAGCAGCTGATGGACCAGCTCGAGCTGCATCTGTATCCGGGCCGCCAGCCGGGCTGGTGCCTGACCTGCAAGGAGCCGCTGCGCGACGCGGCCGGCAAGGTGGTCGGCCTCGCGGGCATCTCGCGCGACCTGAAGGCGCACGAGGGCTCGCATCCGGCCTACAGCAAGCTCGCCGACGTGGTGCAGCACATCCAGGATCACTACGTGCAGCCGCTGAACCTGAAGCAGCTCGCGCAGATGGCGGGGATGTCGGTCGCGCAGCTGGAGCGCTACTTCCACAAGGTGTTTCACCTGACGCCGCGCCAGGTGCTGCTGAAGACGCGGCTCGATGCGGCCACGGCGCTGCTGGTCACGCACGACAAGGTGACCGACGTCGCGGCGCTATGCGGGTATACGGATCACAGCGCGTTCACGCGCCAGTTCAAGGCGACGGTCGGCGTGACGCCGACGGAATACCGGCTGATGCTGCAGGACCGGGCAGGGTGAAGTGACGCGCCGGCCGGGCCGGCGGATCTGAAGGGGCGAGACGGGATGCGGCGTGCGGCGGCTCAGCGGTAGCCGAGCCCTTTCAGGATGGCCGTGCCGTCTTCGGTCAGCCGGAAGCTCGGCGCCGTGTCGGCGTCGAGCTTGATCATCTCGACCAGGCCGGCTTCCTGCAGCGCCGGCAATTCGGGTTTGGCGTTCGCGCCGATCGGTGCGTGCAGCAGCACGAGCAACGTCGCGATTTCATGATGGCTGAGCAAACGGCGCAGCATCGTCTTTTTCACTGGGGGGGCGGCCGGGCGGCCCGTGGGTGCATCTACGGCGCTCATCGCTGTCCTCCTTTTCGGGATTTCCATCGGGTACTGGTTGCGGATGGTGCCGTCGGAGACTTAAGCGATTCTTAAAACTGCCGCGGCCGCGCGGATGCTGCGGTGCGGTGAGCGTTACCGGATGTAACGCCCGCCGGGCGGCCGTTTCCGGCCACCCGCGGCCGGCCTTGCCTGGCGGGGCGCAGCAGCAGGATTCACCACGATGGTGCGCCCGCGCGGCGCACGTCGCGGGGTCGGCGTGTTTTGCTCATTCGATTCGACCCCTGAACGAAATTCCCTCGCTCCCTTATTTCCTGCGCTGGGCCTGCGCGGCGAGCCGCACGGCCGCGTTGGCCGCGCCGTAGCCGTCGTAGCCGCCGCGCCGCTCGACGATTTCGAGCGAGAAGCGGTTGTCGACCAGCTCCGTATACGCGTGCAGGAATTCACCGCCGTTTTCGTCGCGGTCGTACAGCAGGTGGTGGGCGCTCAACGTGTCGATCAGCTCGTCCGGCAACGCGTAGCGCGCGGCCAGATCGTCGTAGTAGTTCGGCGGGATCCGCAGGAACGGCACGCCGTCGGCCGCGAACGCGGCGACCGTCTTCACGATGTCGTCGGTCCGGAACGCGACGTGGTTCAGCCCCGTGCCGTGATAGCGGTCGAGCGATTCGGCGACGGCCGTATGACGGTCGACCGACGCATTCAGCGCGATCCGCACCGAACCGTCCGTGCTGCGCACTGCGCGGCTGCGCATCAGGCCGTACGGATCGGGCACGAGCCAGCTGCGCTCGGCCTCGAAGCCGAAGGCGGTCTTGAAGAACAGGATCCACGTGTCGAGCGCGTCGGCCGGCAGCGCGAGGCAGACGTGGTCGATACCCGTCAGCGGGCCGACCTCACTCGGTCCGTCGATGTCGGTCAGCACGAAATCCGATTCATACAGCGTCGGCGCGTTCGGCGTCTCGTCGACGAAGTATTCGAGGCTGCCGTCCGGCGCCTGCACGCCCGGCAGCACGCGCTCGTTCGGGCCGACGCGCCCGGAAAACGGTGCGTAGCCGAAGCCGGCCGCGCGCTCGAATGCCACTTTCGCATCGTCGACGCGGAACGCCGACGCACACAGCGACAACCCGTGCTGCTGGAAGAACGCGTCGGCGAACGAGTCGCGCTCGGCGTTCAGCACGATCGACGCGGCACCGTGCTGGAACAGCGTCACGTCCTTCGACCGATGGTGGCCTGCGAGCCGGAACCGCATCCGGCCGAGCCATTCGCCGACGGTAGCAGCCGCCTGCGCGTCGACCGCGAATTCGATGAACTGGAACCCGACGTGCGAGGGCGGAGCCGGCGGCGCGAACAGCGGCTGGTCGGCGGCCGGCGCGCGGCCGTCCTGCGCGAGTCGCGCGCGCGTCAGTTCTTCCAGATAGAGCAGCGAGCGGTGGCCGTCGGCGGCCGTGATCGCGGTCGGCGCGGCGCGGAAGCCGTCGTTGAAGATCTCGAGCGACAGCGGCCCCTTGTAACCGGACTCGATCACGCGGGCGGTGAAGCGCGCGAGGTCGAAGTCGCCCTGGCCGGGGAACGAGCGGTAGTGGCGGCTCCATTCGAGCACGTCCATCGCGAGCTTCGGCGCATCGGCGATCTGCACGAACGCGATCCGGTCGCCCGGGATGTCGGCGATCGCGTCCGGCGAATCGTCGAGCGACAGCGTATGGAAGCTGTCGAGCGCGAGGCCGAGGTGCGGGCTGTTCACCGCGTTCACGAGCTGCCACGCATGGCCGTACCGGTTCACGACGCGGCCCCACGCGAGCGCCTCGTACGCGGCGACCACGCCCGCCTGCCGCGCGGCTTCGGCGAGCGCGCCGAGCTGGTCGACCAGCAGCGCGTCGTCCGCGATCGTGTCGGGCGACACGCTGCTGCACACCAGGATGCGGTCGGTGCCGAGCGCGTGCATCACGTCGAACTTGCGGCGGATGCGGTCGAGATTGCGGGCGAGCTGGGCCGGGCTCACGCCCTCGAAGTCGCGAAACGGCTGGAACAGCACGATGTCGAGGCCGAGATCGGCGGCCATGCGCCGCACGTCGGCGGGCGATCCGTCGAAGTAGACGAGGTCGTTCTCGAAGATTTCGACACCGTCGAAGCCGGCGGCCTGGATGGCGGCGAGCTTCTCGGCGAGCGTGCCGGACAGTGACACGGTGGCGATCGAGCGCTGCATGGGCGAATCCTGCGGATGAGCGGGGCGTGGCGTCGGCCGGATCGGGCCGGAATGAACCAGTCGTTGAATTACCGGCGAGCGCCATATCCCGAATTTACTAGGGGAGTGAGGTCAATTATACAAACTAACTAGATGGTACAAATTAGCGAAAACCCGAAAAGACATTGCGCTTGCGCAAGCGCACACTAGCGCCAAATCTTGACGTCAGAGGGCGAAGTCGGCTAGCGATTCGCCCCCGTTTTAGGAGCAGAAACATCATGAGCAAGCACAAGGTGCTGGTGCTGAACGGCCCGAACCTGAATCTGCTGGGGACCCGCGAGCCCCATATCTACGGCGCGGAAACCCTCGCCGACCTCGAGCAGCGTTGCCGCACGGCGGCCGACGGGCTCGGGCTGGAGATCGACTTCCGCCAGTCGAACGCCGAGCACCAGTTGATCGACTGGCTGCATGCCGCGCGTCACGACACGCACGGCATCGTGATCAACCCGGCCGCCTACACGCACACGTCGGTCGCGCTGGCCGACGCGCTGTCCGCGATCGCGAAACCCGTGATCGAGGTGCATATCTCCAACGTGCATCGCCGCGAGGCATTCCGTCACCACTCTTATGTGTCGGCGGTGGCCGAAGCCGTGATCTGCGGCTGCGGCACCGAAGGCTACGTATTCGCGCTGCAGCGCCTGTCGACCATTTTTGCCCAAGGAGCCGCACGATGAGCCGCCCGTCTTTTCTGATCGGCCTGATCGGCCAGGGCATCGGCGGTTCGCTGTCGCCCGCGATGCATGAGGAAGAAGGCTTCCGCCAGGGATTCGGCTACGTGTACCGGCGCATCGATCTGGACGTGCTCGGCGTGACCGCCGACGCGCTGCCGGAACTGCTCGATGCCGCGCAGCGGATGGGCTACAACGGGCTCAACATCACGCATCCGTGCAAGCAGCGCGTGATCGAGCACCTCGACGCACTGTCTGACGACGCGCGCGCACTCGGCGCGGTCAACACCGTGCTGTTCAAGGACGGCAAGCGGATCGGCCACAACACCGACTGGTCGGGTTTCGCGAAGTCGTTCCGCCGCGGGCTGCCCGACGCGTCGCTAGAGCGTGTCGTGCAGCTGGGCGCGGGCGGCGCGGGCGCGGCCGTCGCGCATGCGGCGCTGCAGATGGGTGCCGTCGAACTGACGATCTTCGACGTCGACGGCACGCGCGCCACCGCGCTCGCGGGCGAACTGCAGCAGCGCTTCCCGGCCGCCCGGGTCACGCCGGGCAGCGATCTCGCGGCCGCGATGCACGCCGCGACCGGCCTGATCCATTGCACGCCGACCGGCATGGCCAAGCATCCGGGCCTGCCGCTGCCGGCCGAGCTGCTCCACGCGGGCATGTGGGTCGCCGACATCGTGTATTTCCCGCTCGAAACCGAACTGATCCGCGCCGCGCGCGCGGCCGGTTGCGCGACGCTGCCGGGCGGCGGGATGGCCGTGTACCAGGCCGTCGATGCGTTCGAGATCTTCACCGGACGTACGCCGGACGACGAGCGGATGTTCGAACACTTTCAGTCGCTCGTCGCACGCTGACCCTTCTACCGACTAGCTGAAAAAGAGACCAGGAGACAACCATGCAGCACACCACCCATACGAACGCCGCGCCCGCGGCGGCCGGTACGGTCCGGCGGACCTCGGCGCGCTACAAGATCCTCGCGCTGCTCGCGATCGGCACGATGATCAATTATCTCGACCGTACCGTGCTGGGGGTGGCTGCGCCGCAGCTCACCAAGGAGCTCGGCATCAACGCGGCGGTGATGGGCATCATGTTCTCCGCGTTCTCGTGGACGTACGTCGCGATGCAGGTGCCCGGCGGCCTGTTCCTCGACCGCTTCGGCAGCAAGATCACCTATTACTGGTCGATGACGCTGTGGTCGCTGTGCACGCTCCTGCAGGGCTTCGTGCCCGGCGTCGCGACGCTGTTCGCATGCCGGCTCGGCCTCGGCGTGACGGAAGCGCCGTGTTTCCCGACCAACAGCCGCGTCGTCGCGACGTGGTTCCCGCAGAACGAACGCGCGATGGCGACCGGCACCTACACCGTCGGCGAGTACATCGGTCTCGCGTTCTTCAGCCCCGTGCTGTTCGCGCTGATGGGTGCGTTCGGCTGGCGCTCGCTGTTCTGGGTCGTCGGCGCGGTCGGCATCGTGTTCGGTCTGGTCTGGTGGAAGTTCTATCACGAGCCGCGCAACCATCCGGCCGCGAATTCGGAAGAACTCGCGTACATCGAAGCGGGCGGCGGTCTCGTGCACGGCGCGCGCAAGGACGGCGACAAGGGCGGCAAGCCCGCTCAGGCCAAGTTCAGCTGGGCGATGGCCGGCCGGCTGCTGAAGAAGCGCCAGCTCGCGGGTATCTGCCTCGGCCAGTTCGCCGGCAACTCGACGCTCGTGTTCTTCCTGACCTGGTTCCCGACCTATCTCGCGACCGAGCGCCACATGGGCTGGCTGAAGATCGGCTTCTTCGCGATCATGCCGTTCATCGCCGCGTCGGTCGGCGTGATGTTCGGCGGGATCTTCTCCGACTGGCTGCTGCGCCGCGGCAAGTCCGCGAACCTCGCACGCAAGCTGCCGATCATCGCCGGCTTGCTGCTCGCGTCGACGATCATTCTCGCGAACTACGTGCAAAGCAACGAAGCCGTGATCGCGATCATGTCGGTCGCGTTCTTCGCGCAGGGGATGGCCGCGCTCGGCTGGACGCTCGTGTCCGACATCGCGCCGGACGGCCTGCTCGGCGTGACCGGCGGCATCTTCAACTTCGCGGCGAACCTGGCCGGCATCATCACGCCGCTCGTCGTCGGCTTCATCGTCGCGTCGACCGGCTCGTTCGTCGGCGCGCTGGTGTTCATCGGCGTGATCGCGTTGATCGGTGCGCTGTCGTACATCTTCGTCGTCGGCGACATCAAGCGGATCGAACTGTAAGTACCGGCTCCACGCACTCTCGGTGCGTTCGCCCGGCGACCTGTGGGTCGCCGGGCTTTTTTGTTTCTGCCGCCGCTTGCGGGGCAGGTCATGTGCCGGCGCTCACGCGCGCTGCACGGCGATCCCGAGCGATTCGACCGCCTGCGCGATCGCCGCGACCGCCCGCCGGATGTCGCCGGCATCGATCGCGCCGATGCAGCCGACGCGGAACGTCTCGAGTTGCGTCAGCTTGCCCGGATACAGGATGAAGCCCGCGTCGCGCACCGCGTCGTAGAAGCGGCGGAAATCGTAGGCCGGATGGTCGGGCGCATGGAACGTGACGATCACGGGCGCCTGCACGCTGGCGTCGAGGAACGGCGTGAAGCCGAGCGCGCGCATCGATTCGACCAGCGTCCGGCAGTTTTCCGCATAGCGCGCACCGCGCGCGGGCTGGCCGCCTTCGGCCAGGTACTGGTCGAGCGCGGCGCGCAGCGCGGCGATCACGTGGGTCGGTGGCGTGAAGCGCCACTGGCCTGTCTTGCACAGGTACGCGTACTGATCGTGGAGGTCGAGCGCGAGCGACCGCGAGTTGCCTTCGCACGCGTCGAGCGCAGCGCGCCGCACGATCGCGAACCCCATTCCCGGCACGCCTTCCAGGCATTTGCCGCTCGCCGAGATCAGCGCGTCGATCCCGCTGTCCGCCAGCGTGATCGGCAGCGCGCCGAACGAACTCATCGCATCGACGATCAGCCGTTTGCTGTACCGCCGGCACACGGCCGCGATCGCGTCGAGCGGATTCAGGATGCCGGCACTCGTTTCCAGGTGCACCAGCGCGACGTGCGTGATGCGCGGCTCGCGTGCGAACGCGGCTTCGACCGCCGCCGGGGCGACCGCTGCGTGCTCGCCGAACGGCAACGCGATCGCCTCGATGCCGAGCCGGCCGAGGATCTTCAGGATGCGCGCGCAATACGCGCCGTTGTCCGGCACCAGCACGACGCCGTCGCGCGGCACCAGCGTGCCGAGCGCGGCTTCGACCGAAAACGTGCCGCTGCCTTGCATCGGCACGCACACGTATGCGTCGCCGCCGCGTGCGATCGCGACGAGATCCGCGCAGACACTGGCCGTCAATTGATTGAAAGCAGCGTCCCACGAGCCCCAGTCATGTTGCATTGCGTGGCGTGTTGTGGCGGACGTGGTAAGCGGGCCGGGCGTGAGCAGAATCGGGTCTGACATGATTTTTCTCCAGCAAAGATCGGACGAAACGCCAGGGCGGCATTTCTGAATGACTTGCATGATATTGGCAAAATGTGTCATTTTTTGGAAATTGTGGCACGCGTCACGGCGTTGTCATCGAACGCTGTGATCCTTCGGTTGCCGCGCGAAACCACCTGCAGCGCGGCAGCGAGGCAGGCCGGTTGTCGGTCTGTCCGACTGACAGGAGCCGGATCGTGCACCGGCCGTTTGGTGTTCCGCCTACGGAGAAGTGAGATGACACTGCAGAATTCCTCGCGCGCCGCTGCCGGCGCGTTCCGCAAGCTCGCGCTGGCCGCCTGCGCCGCCGGTCTGCTGCAAGGCGTGGCGATGCCCGTGCATGCGGCGAACGCGGTCGTGCTGTATACGGCGGACGGTCTCGAGAACCTCTATCGCGATGTGCTGCCGGCGTTCGAGAAGAAGGAAGGCGTCAAGGTCAACATCGTGACGGCGGGCAGCGGCGAGGTCGTGAACCGCGCGAACATCGAAAAGAATTCGCCGAAGGCGGACGTGATCGTCACGCTGCCGCCGTTCATCCAGCAAGCCGGCCAGATGGGCCTGCTGCAGCCGTACCAGAGCGTGAACTACAAGAACGTGCCGGCGATCGCGAAGGCGGAAGACGGCACGTGGGCGACGTTCGTGAACAACTACTTCTCGTTCGCGATCAACCCGGACGTCGTGAAGAACCAGCCGAAGACGTTCGCCGATCTGCTGTCGCCGGCCTACGCGGGCAAGGTCGCGTACTCGAACCCGGCCACGGCCGGCGACGGGATGGCCGTGCTGATCCTGACGACGTCGCTGATGGGCGAGGACAAGGCGTTCGACTACCTCGCGAAGCTGTCGCAGAGCGTGAAGTTCCACACGAAGGGCACCGGGTACCTGAACGTGCTGCTGTCACGTAACGAGATCAGCGTCGCGAACGGCGACCTGCAGATGGACCTCGACGACGCCGAGCACGGCGCGCTGTCCGTCAAGCCGATCTTCCTGTCCGCGAAGGACGGCGACCAGCCGACCACGTTCCAGCTGCCGTACGGCATCGGCCTGATCAAGAGCGGCCCGAACCAGGACGCCGGCAAGAAGCTGATCGACTACCTGATGTCGACCGACGTGCAGTCGAAGGTGCCGGACATGTACGGCATCCCGGGCCGCACGGACGTGCCGCTGGCCGGCAAGAACGGCGAAGCGGTCAAGAAGGCGATCGCGGGCGTGAAGCTGATCCCGGTCGACTGGACCCAGGTGATGGCGAAGAAGCCGGTGTGGATCGAGCGCTGGAAGAAGGACGTGATCGGCAGCTCGGGCAAGCAGCTCGACGTCGTCAAGCCGAAGTGATCGGCGCACGTCGCCTGTCTTGGTGAGCAAGAGGATGAACCCGGTGGACACCACCCTGACCCATCCCGGCGCATTCGGCGCCGCCGAACCGCACGCCACGCTGCGGTCCGGCGCGCCGGGCGGCGTGCAGATCGAGCACCTGAGCGTGCGCTACGGCGCACGCACGGTGCTGGAAGATCTGTCGCTGTCGATCGGCGCCGGTGAATTTCTGACCGTGCTCGGCAAGAGCGGCTGCGGCAAGACCACGCTGCTGCGCTTCATCGCCGGGTTCGTGAAGGCCGATGGCCTGACCGGCACGCTGACCGTGGCCGGACGCGACCTGACCCATGCGCCGCCGCATAAGCGCAATCTCGGTCTGCTGTTCCAGAATTACGCGCTGTTCCCGCACCTGTCGGTGTTCGAGAACGTCGCGTTCGGGCTACGCGCACGCGGCATGGCGTCGCCGGAAGTGACGCGCCGCGTCGCCGACGCGCTGAAGCTCGTGCAGCTCGGCGACGCGGGCCACCATCTGCCCGCGCAACTGTCCGGCGGGATGCAGCAGCGCGTCGCGCTGGCGCGCGCGCTCGTGATCGAGCCGGACGTGCTGCTGCTCGACGAGCCGCTGTCGGCGCTCGACGCCAATCTGCGCGCATCGGTGCGCAGCGAACTGAAGGCGCTGCACGAGCGCCTGCCGAACCTGACCGTCGTCTGCGTGACGCACGACCGCGACGACGCGCTCGTGCTGTCCGACCGCGCGCTGCTGATGCGCGACGGCCGCATCGCGCAACTCGGCACGCCGCAGCAGCTGTACGACGCGCCGCGGGACGGCTACGTCGCACGCTATCTCGGCCCGGCCAACCTGCTGCCGCCGCACGTGATCTTCCCGCTCGGCGACCCGCGTCACGACGTGCGCGGCAAGGTCGCGTGCGTGCGCCCCGAGCGCCTGACCGTGATGCCGCTCGCGGCGGGCGGCCTGCACGGCACGGTGTCGTCGGTCGAATGGCAGGGCGCGGACCTGTCGATCGCGGTCATGATCGACGCGGCGCCCGACGAACCCGTGCGCGTGACGATGCAACGCGGCCGCGGCGCGGCTCCCGAGCGCGGTGCGCGCGTGTCCCTGCATTGCGAGGCAGACGATGTCGTCCTTATCGAGCCCTGAAGCCGGCCTGCCGCCGCACGTGCTCGCGTCGGCCGCCGCGCATGCCGCCGCCGCGCGGCGCCGCAAGCGCATGGGCGACCTGCACCTCGCCGCGCTCGCGATCGTCGTGCTCGGCCCGCTCGTCGTCTATCCGCTGGTGCGGCTCGTGCTGCTGAGCGTCTCCGGCGATCACGGGCTGAGCTTTGCCGCGTACCGGACGTTCTTCGGCAACCCCGATACGCGCAACGTGCTGCTGACGACGCTCGGCGTGCTGTTCGCGAGCGCCGGCACCGCATCGGTGCTCGGCGTGCTGCTGGCCGCGCTGCTGTTCTTCAGGCCGTTCCCGGGCGCGTCGCTCGTCACGCGCTTCCTGGAACTGTACGTCGCGTTTCCGTCGTTCCTGGTCGCGTTCACGCTGATCTTCCTGTATGGCTCGCAAGGCTCGATCAGCATCGCGCTGCAGCACCTGTTCCATCTCGAGAACCCGCCGCTCGACTTCCTGTTCGGCATCGGCGGCGTGATCCTCGCGCAGACCGTGTTCTATACGCCGTTCGTCGTGCGGCCGACGCTCGCGTCGTTCGCGACGCTCGACCTGCGCCTGATCGAAGCGGCGCGCAGCCTCGGCGCGTCCGGCTGGATGCTCGCGCGCCGTGTCGTGCTGCCGATCGCGTGGCCGGGCATCGCCGCCGGCACGGTGCTGTGCTTCCTGCTGACGCTGAACGAGTTCGGCATTCTGCTCGTGCTCGGCAGCGCGCGGCTCGTGACGCTGCCGGTCGCGATCTACAGCAGCGCGACCGTCGACCTCGACCTGCCGACCGCGTCGGCCGGCGCGGTCGTGATGCTCGCGCTGTCGCTGGCGCTTTATGCGGTTTATCGCCGGGTGAACCGGCGTGCGACGGGAGGGAACGATGTCCGCTGAATTCCGTATCGGGCAAGCCGTGCCGCGCCATCAGATCGGCTGGGGCGACACGGTGCTCAAGCATGCGTCGCGTGCGGCGCTCGCGCTGGCCGCGTTCGCCTGCTTCTGGCTGTTCGTGCTGCCGGTGGTGGTGGTCGCGCTGTCGAGCGTGTCGACGCAGTGGTCGGGCACGATCCTGCCGGCCGGCTACAGCCTGCGCTGGTTCGAGCGGCTCGGGTCGCCGGAATACGACGCGCTGCTGACGAGCCTCGAAATCGGCTTCGGCGTGTCGGCGATCGGCACGATCCTCGGGCTGTGGCTCGCACTTGCGCTCGAAGGGCGCGACCGGCGCGGTCTCGGCGCTATCGTCGACGCGCTCGTGATGGTGCCGAACGGCGTGCCGAGCGTCGTGCTCGGGCTCGCGGTGCTGATCGCGTATCACCAGAAGCCTGTCGACCTGTCGAGTTCGGCGGCGATCGTCGTGTTCGTGCAGCTCGCGCTGATCCTGCCGTTCTGCTATCGCTGCGCGGCCGCCGCGCTGCGCCCGGAGCTGACCGTGCTGCGCGAAGCGGCGGCGAGCCTCGGTGCGCCGCCCGCGATGGTGCTGCGCCGCGTGCTGCTGCCGCAGCTCGTGCCGGCGCTGCGTGCGAGCCTCGCGCTCGGCTTCGCGCTGTCGCTCGGCGAACTCGGCGCGACGCTGACCGTCTACCCGCCGGGTTTCGCGACCGTGCCGATCGTCGTAATCGGCCAGGTCGAGCGCGGCTATTACCTGCCCGCCTCGGCGCTGTCGCTGCTGATGCTCGGCGCGTCGCTCGCGGCGCTGCTGCTGATCGCCGCGCGCGTGCCGCGCGGCAAGCGGGCCGCATCATGAACGCCGCGTTCGCGTTGCGGCAGCCCGGCGAGCAATCGGCCGCGGGCAAGGGTTCGGCGGATCTCGCGGGACGTTCCGTCGACGTCAACGGCCGACGCTACCGGCTGCCGGTCGAACCGACCGTCGTCATCTGCGTCGACGGCTGCGAGTACGACTATCTCGAGCGTGCGGTGGAAGCGGGCGTCGCGCCGTTCATCGGCCGGATGATCGCGCAAGGCACCGCGTGGCGCGCCGACTGCGTCGTGCCGACCTTCACCAACCCGAACAACCTGTCGATCGTCTGCGGCGTGCCGCCGTCGGTCCACGGGATCTGCGGCAACTACTTCTGGGATCCGGCCGCCGACGGCGGTCGCGGCGCCGAAGTGATGATGAACGACCCGGCCTACCTGCGGGCCGGCACGCTGCTCGCGGCGGCGTCCGACGCCGGCGCGCGGGTGGCCGTCGTCACGGCGAAGGACAAGCTGCGCCGGCTGCTCGGCTGGCAGATGAACGGCATCTGTTTTTCTGCCGAGAAGGCCGCGCAGGCGAATCTCGCGGAAAACGGGATCGTCGACGTGCTCGACTGGGTCGGCCTGCCGTCGCCCGACGTATACAGCGCGGCATTGTCCGAATTCGTGCTTGCGGCCGGCGTGCGGCTCGCGCAGACGCGCCAGGTCGACCTGATGTACCTGTCGACCACCGACTACGTGCAGCACAAGTGCGAGCCGGGCAGTGCCGGCGCGAACGCGTTCTACGCAATGATGGACGGCTATCTCGCGCAGCTCGACGCGCTCGGCTGGGCGATCGGGCTCACGGCCGACCACGGGATGAACGCGAAGCACGATCCCGCCACGGGCCGCCCGAACGTGATCTATCTTCAGGATGCGTTCGACGGCTGGTTCGGTGCGCAGGCCGCACGCGTGATCTTGCCGATCACCGATCCGTACGTCGTGCACCACGGCGCGCTCGGCTCGTTCGCGACCGTCTACCTGGCGCCCGGCGTCGACCGGATCGAAGCGATGTGGCGCGTCGGCGGACTCGACGGCGTCGAGCTCGTACTCGACAACGCGGAAGCGGCCGCGCGCTTCGAGCTGCCGGCCGACCGGATCGGGGATCTCGTCGTGATCGGTCGGCGCGACATGACGCTCGGCACGCGCGAGCGCGAACACGACCTGTCCGGCCTGACCGTGCCGCTGCGTTCGCACGGCGGCGTGTCCGAGCAGGAGGTGCCGTTGCTGTTCAACCGTCGGATCGAGCGGGACGACCCTGCACGTCGTCCGCGCAACTTCGACGTTTTCGATTTCGTGCTGAATCGGGTCGCGACATGATGGCTCACCCCCGACAGGATCACCCCGCGTTCCGCGCCGAGGCGCTGCGCTGGTGCGGCACGCGCGCGACGCGCGACCGTGTGTTCGACGTCGCCGATCCGTACACCGGCACGCGCGTCGGTACGGCGCCGCTGGCGAGCGTCGACGATGTGCGCGCCGCGTTCGACTACGCGATGGCGTACCGGCCCGCGCTCACGCGCTACGAGCGTTCGCAGATTCTCGAGCGCGCGGCCGCGCTGCTGCGCGAGCGTGCCGAGGAGGCGTCCGACCTGATCACGCTCGAGTCGGGATTGTCGAAACAGGATTCGCGCTACGAGATCGGTCGCGTTGCCGACGTGCTGAAGTTTGCGTCGGTCGAAGCGCTGCGCGACGACGCGCAGAGCTTCTCGTGCGACCTGACGCTCCACGGCAAGGCGCGCCGCGTGTTCTCGCAGCGCCAGCCGCTCGACGGCGTGATCGTCGCGATCACGCCGTTCAATCACCCGATGAACCAGGTCGCGCACAAGATCGCGCCGGCGATCGCGACCAACAACCGCGTGATCGTGAAGCCGTCGGAGAAGGTGCCGCTGTCGGCGTTCTATCTGGCGGACCTGCTGTACGAGGCCGGGTTGCCCGAACCGATGCTGCAGGTGCTGACCGGCGACCCGCGCGAAATCGCGGACGAACTCGTCACGCATCCGCATGCATCGCTGATCACCTTTACGGGCGGCGTGTCGATCGGCAAGGCGATCGCCGCGCGGGCGGGCTACCGGCGCATCGTGCTGGAGCTGGGCGGCAACGATCCGCTGATCGTCCTCGACGATGCCGATCTGGAACGTGCGGCATCGCTGGCCGTGCTCGGTTCGTACCGGAATTCGGGGCAGCGCTGCACGGCCGTCAAACGGATCCTGGTACAGCGCTCGATCGCGCCGGCGTTCACCGAGCTGCTCGTCGAGAAGACGCGCGCCTGGAAGTACGGCGATCCGTTCGATCCCGCGAACGAAATGGGCACGGTGATCGACGACGTGGCGGCGCGGCTGTTCGAGGCGCGCGTGAACGAGGCGGTCGCGCAGGGTGCGCGCCTGCTGACCGGCAACGTGCGACGCGGTGCGCTCTATTCGCCGACCGTGCTCGACAACGTCGATCCGTCGATGACGATCGTGCGCGAGGAGACCTTCGGCCCTGTCTCGCCCGTCATCGCGTTCGACACGATCGACGACGCGATCCGGATCAGCAACGGCACCGCGTTCGGGCTGTCGTCGGGTATCTGTACGGACAGTACGGCCGCGGTCGTGCGGTTCGTGAACGAGCTGAACGTCGGGACGGTGAATGTCTGGGAGGTGCCCGGATACCGGATCGAGCTGTCGCCGTTCGGCGGGATCAAGGATTCGGGGCTCGGCTATAAGGAAGGCGTTCAGGAAGCGATGAAGAGCTTCACGAACCTGAAGACGTTTTCGCTGCCTTGGGAGTGAGCGGATGGCATTGACGGTGGAAGAGATCGACGGGCTGTATCGCGAGCACGGCCATGTCGCGTACAGCGGCGAACCGGTCACGCAGCTGGAGCATGCGTTGCAGAGCGGCTTGCTGGCGGAGGAGGCGGGCGCCGACGAGGCGCTGGTCGCGGCGGCGTTCCTGCACGACCTCGGCCATTTGCTGAATCGGCAGGGCGATACGCCGAGCGCGCGGGGGATCGACGATCTGCATCAGTATTACGTGCTGCCGTTCCTGCGGCCGCTGTTTTCGGACGCGGTTCTGGAGCCGATCCGGCTGCACGTCGACGCGAAGCGTTGCCTGTGCCGCACGGACGCCGGCTACTTCGAGAGCCTGTCGCCGGATTCGGTGCGCAGCCTCGCGCTGCAGGGCGGCATCTTCAGTGAAGCGGAGATGGCGGCGTTCCTGCAGCGCCCGTTCGCGGAAGACGCGCTCCGCCTGCGCCGCTGGGACGATACGGCCAAGGAAGAGGGCAAGGTGACGCCGGATCTCGATCACTATATCGAGATCGTGGCGCGCCAGGTGCGTGTGAGCTGACGATTCGGCTGCATCCATATAAGGCCCCGCACGCGGCAGCGTGCGGGGCCTTATATTTTTCACGA